>CAKNMY010000020.1 GCA_930989745.1 uncultured Lachnospiraceae bacterium
TGAAAAGAATGCCGGAAGAGAACTGGGAAGAGATGGTGCAGGTTGAGAATTATCAGCTGAAAGTGAAGCTTTTGCTTGACGGTCACGATATCTGGCGCCGTATCCTGATTCCATCCCGATGTACATTCAGACAACTGCATCGTGTTATACAGGAAACTTTCGGCTGGTTTGACTATCATCTTCATGAGTTTGCCGTGCCGGATGAGACATATGAACCGGAAAAATACATTCCGCTGTATGCATGGCCAATACTAATACGAATCATCAACAGTGACGATCCGGAGGCTGAGGCCTATCTGGAGCCGGATAAGTATGAAGTGAGGTACGAGAAGATCACAGGCTTGAGAGAAATTTTCATGGATACCAAAAGATGTATATACATATATGATTTCGGAGACAACTGGGAGCATGAGATCCTGTTGGAAAAAGTAGTTAAGGACAGTCATAACCGATTTCCGATTCTGCTGGAAAGCAATGGGGAACGGCCGCCGGAAGATGTAGGAGGGGCGGGAGGATTTGAAGAGTACCTGCGCATTACTTCTGATCCTGAATCTCCGGAATACGAGTCCATGGTCGAATGGTCAGAAATGACAAGAGCAAAAAAAAGAACGATTGAGGAGATCAACCGCAGCCTGCGGTATTATTACTGATCCGTTGCCGGACGGAAAGGAGATGTAACGGTATGAAGAAAAGGACATTTTTATTATATCTGGCGGTGTCAGTATTCGCGGTGTCAGGTCTTGCGGGATGCGCGGGAAAACAGGAGAGCGCACAGAAGGAGCAGCAGGGATCGGATAACGGCGAAGACGCGCCTGAGACGGATGCGGGCGGAGAGGAAGCCTCTCAGAATGCGAATACCGCGTCTGCGGATATCACGCCCGAGCCGCAGGAGATCCCGGATGTGACGCCGGGACCTGTCGAGAGCGACGGGAATGTGGTCGGGCTGTCTCTGCCCGAGGAGAATGAACAGTGGACGATGACGGCGCAGATCATCCAGGAAAAGCTGGAGAGCCAGGGCTACCGCGTGGAAGTCAATTACGCGGGAGGGGAGATCCAGAGGCAGCAGATGCAGACGGAGGCGATGGCGCTCAATAAATATAAGGCGATTCTGGTGGCGCCCGTGAATGTGCAGGCGCTGGGAAGTGCTCTGGCGCAGGCGGAGGAAGCCGGGATCCCGGTGGTCTCCTGCGAGGGCCTTGTGATGTTTTCCGACGCGGTGGATTACTATGTGGGATTTGACAATGTAAAGGCCGGAACGCTTCAGGGAGAGTATATCCGCGACGCCCTGAATCTCGAAGAAGCGGGCAATACCAAATATATAGAATTCTTTGCGGGCGATCCCGACGATTCGGTGGCGCAGCTTACGTACGAGGCAATGATGAAGGTGCTGCAGCCGTATCTGGGAGCGGGAACGCTTGCCTATCGGGACGATCTGCGCCAGAGCTATATGGAGCGGGGCACGATGAACGCGGACGGCGCCTCAGCGGTGACGCGGATTGAGGAAGTGTATGCGCTGTATGAGGAGGCCGGAAGCCTTCCGGACGCGGTCTGGTGTTATAACGACAGCATCGCGGCTTCTGTAATTCAGGTCTTTGAAGAAAAAGGAGCCTCGGCGCTTCCTGTGCTTACCGGTTTTGGAACGGAGGAGAGCGCGGCGGACAATATCCGCGGCGGCAAGCAGTCCATGACGGTGAAGAAAGATTACCAGGCTCTGGCTGAGAAAGCGGCGGATGTACTGCTTGCCGCAGCCGGCCAGACGGAGATCACGGCGGACGATACGGAGACTTATAACAATGGTTCCAGGGTGGTTCCGGCGTATATTATCGATGTGCAGAGCGTGACAAAGGAAAATCTGGGATAAATGTAACGCGGCAGAGGGAGAATCCATGGAGCGGATTCTCCCTTTTGCGGTTCTGTAAGAGAGAAGCGTTCTGTGCAATACAGGGAAAATAGTGGTGAAATAAAAAAGGAAATAGAAGTTTTGCACAGAATATCTTAATTAAGAGGATTATCGATTTATTGCCGACAGGAAAGGAAGGTGGCAGGATGAGTATTCGCGAACGGACAGAACAGAGAGAAGAAGAGATTCTCAGTCCATTTGCCGCAAAGAGCAGATGTACCAGAGGGCGCGACCGCCGGGAGGACGAGTGCGACATCCGGACTGCCTATCAGAGAGATCGGGACAGGATCCTTCATTCGAAGGCTTTTCGCCGGCTGAAGGACAAGACTCAGGTGTTTCTGGCTCCCCAGGGTGATCATTACAGGACGCGGCTTACACACACGCTGGAGGTCTCGCAGATTGCAAGGACTGTGGCGCGTGCGCTGGCGCTGAATGAGGATCTGGTGGAGGCGATCGCCCTGGGGCACGATCTTGGCCATCCGCCGTTCGGACATGCGGGGGAATCGGCGCTCAACAGCGTCTGCCCTGGAGGCTTTGTTCACTGTGAGCAGAGTGTGCGCACGGTGGAGCGGCTGGAAAAGAGCGGCAGAGGACTGAACCTGACCTGGGAAGTACGGGACGGTATCCTCAATCACCGCACTGCGGGACATCCTTCCACGCTGGAGGGACAGGTGGTGCGGATCTGTGACAAAATCGCCTACGTGCATCACGATATGGACGATGCGCAGCGGGCGGGCATAATCAGTGAAGACGACATTCCCATCACCCTGCGCGTGCTGCTGGGCGGCTCCACCAGAGAGCGGCTGAATACGCTGATCCACGATCTGGTGGAGAACAGTATCGGACAGCCGGTCATACGCATGTCTCCGGAGCGGGAGGAAGGGCTTATGACCCTGCGCAGGCTGATGTTTGCCAATGTCTATACAAGCAGGCAGGCGAAGAAGGAAGAAGATAAGGCGAAGTATATGCTGATCCAGCTCTATGAATACTATTCACGCCATCAGGAGAAGATGTCAGAGGAATATCAGAAGCTGATCCGGGAGGGAGAGGATGTCTCCCGGACGGTGTGTGATTATATTTCAGGAATGACAGACCAGTATTCGATAGAGATGTTTCGGAGACTGTATATACCGAAATCATGGGAAGTTTATTGATGGGAGGAAAAGGCATGCGGTATTCAGACGACATAATCGAGGAAGTGCGCACCAGCAATGATATCGTAGATGTGATTTCCGGATATGTGAAGCTGCAGAGAAAGGGAAGTTCCTATTTCGGCCTCTGCCCGTTTCACAACGAAAAATCCCCGTCTTTTTCTGTCAGTCCCGGCAAGCAGATGTATTACTGCTTTGGCTGCGGAGCGGGAGGCAATGTATTTACCTTCCTGATGGAATATGAGAATTTTACATTCCCGGAGGCAGTAAAGGCGCTGGCGGACCGGGCGGGAATCAGGCTGCCGGAGCAGGACTATTCCCGGGAGGCGAAGGAGGCAGCGGACCGGAAGGCGCTCCTTCTGCAGATACAAAAGGAGGCAGCGAAGTATTTTTACTACCAGCTGCGCACGGCAAAAGGAGAGCGGGCGCTTTCCTATCTGAAGGGAAGGGGGCTCTCCGATGAGACGATCCGCCATTTCGGCCTCGGCTATTCGGACAAGTTCAGCGACGATCTCTATCGGTATCTGAAGCAGAAGGGCTATTCGGATGAGCTGCTGCGGGAATCCGGGCTTTTTAATGCGGATGAGAAGCACGGGATGTACGATAAATTCTGGAATCGGGTTATCTTTCCGATCATGGATGTCAACAACAGGGTGATCGGTTTCGGGGGACGCGTGATGGGCGACGCGAAGCCGAAGTATCTGAATTCCCCTGAGACAAAGATATTTGACAAGAGCCGGAATTTGTACGGGCTGAACATTGCCCGCACATCCCGGAAGAAGAACCTGATCATCTGCGAGGGATATATGGATGTGATCTCCATGCACCAGGCGGGATTCAACAATGCTGTGGCGTCTCTGGGAACAGCGCTCACCAGTCAGCAGGCGGCGCTGATGAAGCGCTACACCGAAGAGGTGCTCGTGATTTATGACAGTGACGAAGCCGGTACGAAGGCGGCGCTGAGAGCGATTCCGATTCTGAACGCGGCGGGGCTGACCGCGCGCGTGGTTGATCTGAAGCCGCACAAGGATCCGGATGAGTTTATTCAGGCAGAGGGCACAGAGGCTTTTCAGGAGCGGCTCGATCATGCGGAGAACAGCTTTCTGTTCGAGCTGCGCTCCATGGAGAGGCAGTACGATATGCAGGATCCGGACGGCAGGACGAAGTTCCTGCACGCGGCTGCGGCAAAGCTGCTGGAATTGGAGGACGAGGTGGCGCGCGGCAATTATCTGACGGCTGTGGCGTCCAGGTATGGAGTCGAATCTCAGGTGCTCAGAAAGCTGGTGGCGAATCTGGCGCTGAAAGGCGCGGGCGTCCGGGAGGCGCCGAAGCCGAAATCGGGCGTAAACCGGCCGAAAGAACGCCAGTCCGGCGTGGAGAAGGCGCAGCAGCTGATGCTCACCTGGGTTACCTCTTATCCGGAGCTTCTGCCCCAGGTGTCCGAGTACATTTCACCGGAGGACTTCACCACGCCCCTGTACCGGCAGGTGGCGGATATGATCTTTGAGCAGTATGCCGAGGGCCAGGTTAATCCGGCAAGGCTTCTGAATCACTTTACAGACAGCGAAGAACAGCGGACCGTGGCATCGCTGCTTCATACCAGGATTCCTCTTGAGACAGAGGAGGAGAAGCACGCGGCGCTCTGGGATGTGATCTGCAATATGAAGGAGAGCAGCATTGCCGCGCGCACCGCGGCACTCTCGCCGACAGATATGCAGGGGCTGATGGAGCTGATGCAGGAGAAGCGGAAGCTTGAAGACATGAAGAGAAGACGCGTACTGTGAACAGAATTCACAGTATATTCTATACAATTAGGGATAAACTATAAGCAAGATATGGAAGGATGGAAAAACATGGGAAACACAACAGGAATGGATATGGCGAAATTCAGTGAGAAGCTGAGCGAGCTTGTGGAAATGGGAAAGAAGAAGAAGAATGTTCTGGAGTATCAGGAAATCAATGATTTCTTCCAGGACATGCCTCTGAACCCTGACCAGATGGAGAAGGTGTTCGACTATCTGGAGGCGAGCGGAATCGATGTGCTGCGGATCTCTGATTCGGATCTGGATGCGCTGATGCTCACCGATGATGATGATCTGGGACTGGAAGATGAGGACGATATGAATATGGAAAATATCGACCTCTCTGTTCCGGAGGGCATCAGCATCGAGGATCCGGTCCGCATGTATTTAAAGGAGATCGGAAAGGTGCCGCTGCTGAGCGCGGAGGAGGAGATCGAGCTGGCGCAGCGCATGGAAGAGGGGGACGAGTACGCGAAGAAGCGTCTCGCGGAGGCCAACCTGCGTCTGGTAGTCAGCATCGCGAAGCGATATGTGGGACGCGGAATGCTGTTTCTGGATCTGATCCAGGAGGGAAATCTCGGACTGATTAAGGCGGTTGAGAAGTTCGACTACCGCAAGGGATATAAGTTCAGCACATATGCGACCTGGTGGATCCGCCAGGCGATCACCAGGGCGATCGCGGATCAGGCGAGAACCATCCGTATCCCGGTTCATATGGTGGAGACCATTAATAAGCTGATCCGTGTATCCAGACAGCTTCTGCAGGAGCTCGGAAGAGAGCCGTCTCCGGAGGAGATCGCTGAGGAGATGAATATGCCTGTGGACCGTGTCAGAGAGATTCTGAAGATTTCTCAGGAGCCTGTGTCTCTGGAGACGCCGATCGGCGAGGAGGAGGACAGCCATCTGGGAGACTTCATTCAGGACGACAATGTTCCGGTGCCTGCTGATGCGGCTGCGTTTACTCTGCTGAAGGAGCAGCTTGTGGAGGTTTTAAGCACCCTGACAGACAGGGAGCAGAAGGTGCTGCGCCTGCGCTTCGGACTCGACGACGGACGCGCGAGAACGCTGGAAGAAGTCGGCAAAGAGTTTAACGTGACCAGAGAACGTATCCGCCAGATTGAGGCAAAAGCTCTGCGCAAGCTGCGTCATCCGAGCAGAAGCCGCAAGCTGAAGGATTATCTGGACTGATCGGAGAAGGTCATGCAGTTATCGAAAAGGCTGTCGGCAGTAGCAGGATTCGTAACGCCGGGCAACCGGCTGGCGGATGTGGGGACGGATCACGGCTATGTGCCGATCTATCTGGTGGAGACGAAGAAAATCCCGAGCGCGATAGCCATGGATATCAATGAAGGACCGCTTCTGCGGGCACAGCAGCATATCCGTGACGCAGGTCTTGGGGAATACATACAGACACGGCGCTCCGACGGAGCGGACGCGCTGCGGCCGGGGGAGGCGGATACGCTGATTCTGGCGGGAATGGGAGGTCCGCTGATGGAGCGGATTCTGACACAGGGACGCCTGGTACTCGAGGACTGCCGGGAGTTTATTCTGCAGCCCCAGTCGGAGATCCGCGAATTCAGAAAGTATCTTCAGATGAATGGCTTTCGGATTGAGCAGGAAGACATGGTGCAGGAGGATGGAAAGTTTTATCCGATACTGCGGGCCGTACACGGCAGGATGGACTGGGAACGGGAGATCGACTTCCGTTTCGGGAAGCTGCTGCTTGAGCAGCGCCATCCGGTGCTCAGAGAATTTCTGGAACGGGAGCAGAGGGTGAATCTGGAGATCCGGGAGCGCCTTGCGGAAAGCGAGAGCGGGGCGGGCAGGAGCCGCCTGGCGCAGATGGAGGAGGAGCGGCTGGAGATAGAGGCCGCGTTGACATACTATGAAGTGTAAAGAGATTATTGAGGTTTTGGAACAGCATTACCCGAAGAGCGCAGCACTCTCCTGGGATAATGTGGGACTGCTGGTGGGCAGTGACCAAAAAGAGGTGCAAAAGATTTTTGTGGCCCTGGATGTGACGGATGAGACGCTCGAGGAGGCGGTCCGCGCAGGGGCGGATCTGATGATCACACACCATCCGATGCTGTTTTCCCCTGTAAAGAGGATTACGGCGGAGGACTTTATCGGAAGGAGAATCATTCGGCTGATTCAGGAGGATATCGCGTATTATGCCATGCACACCAATTTTGATGTGAAGGGCATGGCGGATATCAATGCCGAAGCACTGAAGCTTCAGGAGTGCACGGTGCTCGAGGAGACGGGAACGGACAGTGAAGGCAATCCCGAGGGTATTGGAAGAGCGGGGGTTCTCGGACGCGCCATGGAGCTGGAGGAATTTGCGTCCTATGTGAAGGAGTGCCTGAATCTTCCGGGCGTTCTGGTGTACGGGGAGACCAGGGAGAAGATTTCCCGCGCCGCGGTTTCCGGCGGTTCGGGAAAGAGCATGATTCCGGCAGCGCTGGCAAAGGGCGTCCAGGTGCTGGTGACGGGGGATATCGATTATCACACCGGAATCGACGCCGCGGCGCAGGGACTGTGCATCGTGGATGCGGGACATTACGGCACGGAGTCCATGTTTATCGGTCACATGAAAGAGCGGCTTGCGGAGCTGTTTCCCACTCTGGAAGTGGAGACGGCGCGCATCCGGCAGCCGTTTGTTATATATTAGGAAAGGCAGTGTGAGAAGGAGGAGCAGAAATTATGTGTCAGGTAAGGATTCACGGAGAACTGCGTGAATACCCAGAGGGAACACCCTTCGGCGTGATTGCTCAGGAGTATCAGAGCCAGTACAAAGACCCGATCGTTCTGGTCATGGCGGACGGGAGACTTCGTGAGCTGCACAAGAAGCTGAAGAAGGAGCAGAAGATCACGTTTGTGACAACGGCGGACGAGATCGGACATAAGACGTATAAGCGCAGCATGTCGCTGCTGTTTCTGAAAGCCGTATACCATGTAGCAGGCCATGAGAATGTAAAAAAGGTTGTGCTGCATTTTACAGTTCATCAGGGTTTTTATTACACAATTCAGGGAAATGTCACCATTGATGAGGAGTTTCTTTCCAAAGTGAAGGCGTATATGCGGGAACTCGTGGAACGGAAGATCCCGATTCGCAAGCGCAGTGTGACGACGAGAGAGGCGCGGGACCTGTTCCGCCGCCATAAGATGTACGATAAGGAGAAGCTGTTCAGATTCCGCAGAGTCTCCAGGGTCAATATTTACAGCCTGGAGGAATTTGAAGACTATTTTTACGGCTTCATGGTATGGCATACGGGATATCTGAAGTATTTTGAGCTGTATCCGTACGACGAGGGTGTGGTCCTGCAGATGCCGACGGCGAAGGAGCCGACCGTGGTGCCGCCGTTTGAGCCGTCCCCCAAGATTTTCCGGGTTCAGCAGGAAGCGGAACGCTGGGCAGAGCGCATAGGCGCGGCCACGGTCGGGGAACTCAACGAGAAGATCTCCGGAGGAAAGATCCGCAAAATGATCCTTGTCGGCGAAGCGCTGCAGGAGGAGCGGATCTCCAAGATTGCGGACCAGATCATCGCGTCCGGGAATGTGCGGTTCGTGATGATTGCGGGACCGTCCTCCTCCGGCAAGACGACATTTTCTCACCGGCTTTCCGTCCAGCTTGCCGCTCACGGCATGCATCCGCATCCGATCGCGGTGGACAATTATTTTGTAAACCGGGAGGATACACCGCTGGATGAGTTTGGAAAGCGGAATTTCGAGTGCCTCGAAGCCGTGGACGTCAAAAAGTTCAACGAGGATATGACCGCTCTGCTGCGCGGGGAGCGTGTGGAGATCCCGCGGTTTAACTTTGTGGAAGGCAGACGGGAGTACAAGGGAGATTATCTTCAGATGGGTGATGGAGATATTCTGGTCATTGAGGGAATCCACTGCCTGAATGACGCGCTGAGCCATTCGCTTCCGCGGGAGAGCAAGTTTAAGATTTATATCAGCGCGCTGACGCAGCTGAATGTAGATGAACATAACCGGATCCCCACGACGGACGGAAGGCTGATCCGCCGGCTGGTGCGGGACAGCAGGACCAGAGGCTCCTCCGCGAAAGACACGATCGCGATGTGGGGCTCTGTGCGCAGGGGCGAGGAGCAGAATATCTTCCCGTATCAGGAAGAGGCGGATGTAATGTTTAATTCCGCGCTGCTCTACGAGCTGGCGGCGCTGAAAGTGTATGCGGAACCGCTGCTGTTCCAGATTGAGGAGGACGATCCCGAGTATTATGAGGCAAAGCGGCTGCTGAAGTTTCTCGATTATTTCCTCGCGATTCCCAGCGAGGACATTCCGAATAATTCCATTCTGCGAGAATTTATCGGGGGAAGCTGCTTTGACGTGTGAGAAAAACAGAAAATCCCCGGTTGCCAAAGAAAGAAAAACATGGTAGAATAACCGGGTAAGCAGAATATGTAATCGCGGCTGACAGAACCGAAAGGGGTCAGGTGAGGAAAGTCCGGGCTTCACAGGGCAGGATACCGGATAACGTCCGGCGGAGGCGACTCCAGGGACAGTGCAACAGAAATATACCGCCAGGCAGCTGGTAAGGGTGGAAAGGCAGTGTAAGAGACTACCGCCCCGGTGGTGACAGCGGGGGCACATGTAAACCCTATCCGAAGCAAGACCGAACAGAAAACCATGTGGCTGCCCGTCACGTTTTCAGGTGGGTCGCTTGAGCCTGCCGGCAACGGCAGGACTAGATAGATGATTACACACGACATAACCCGGCTTATCGTTCTGCTTACTACGAATGCATACAGAAGGCAGTTGCAGTCATGGACTGCAACGCCTTTTTTTTCAGGAGGAAAATAATGACGGAAAGACTGATACTGGCTTCGCAGTCTCCGAGAAGGAGAGAACTGTTAGAGCAGATTGGAATAGAATTTACCGTGCAGCCGAGCACGGTGGAGGAGAAGATTACGGAGACGGACCCGCGCAAAGTTGTGCAGGAGCTGGCACATCAGAAGGCGGAGGATGTCGCCGCTTCAGTCAGTGAGGGAACAGTGCTGGGCGCGGACACAATCGTGGTGCTGGACGGAAAGATCATGGGTAAGCCGAAAAGCAGGGAACACGCGGTTGAGATGCTGCAGAGCCTGCAGGGGCGTACGCACAGCGTATTTACGGGTGTTGCGCTGATCAGAAAAGGCGCGGGCAGCGAGCAGACCCTGCAGTTTGCCGAGGAGACCCAGGTGACCATGTACCTGATGTCCCGGGAAGAGATCGAAAACTATGTGGATACGAAGGAACCCATGGACAAGGCGGGTGCCTACGGGATTCAGGGCAGATGCGCGGCGTTTATCGAGAGGATCTCGGGCGACTACAATAATGTTGTCGGACTGCCGGTTGCGCGGATTTATCAGGAGCTGAAGAACTGGAAGTAAAGGGGAGAAAATGATATGGAATATACGATCCGCCCGGTAAGGGCAGAGGAACTGGAACAGGTGGCGGCGGTGGAGGCTGAGTGCTTTCCGGCCGCGGAGGCAGCGTCCAGAGAAGATTTTGAGAAGCGGCTTGAGACCTGCGCGGAGAGCTTTTTTGTCGCGGAGACGAAAAAGGGGGAGATCCTGGGCTTTGTCAACGGATGCTGCTCCAACGACAGTCATCTGGCGGATGTGCTCTACCACGACAGCAGCCTGCATGATCCGCAGGGCGCTTATCAGATGATCTTCGGCTTGAATGTAAGGCCCGCGTACCGCCGGCAGGGAATCGGGGAGGCTCTGATGCGCCATATGATTGAGAGCGCCAGAAAACGCGGAAAGAAGGCGGTGGTTCTGACCTGCAAAGAACATATGGTGACCTTTTACTCCCGTCTGGGCTACCGCTTTTTCGGACTTTCGGATTCCACGCACGGAGGAGCCTCCTGGTATCTGATGCGCTATGAATTTGACCGGGAGCCCATGTGGCTGGAGCACCGCGTCGCGTATTACGAGACGGACCAGATGGGAATCGTGCACCACTCGAACTATATCCGCTGGTTTGAGGAAGCGCGCGTGGATCTGATGGAGAAGCTGGGGATGGGCTATGAGCAGATGGAAGCGGAGGGCATCATCAGTCCGGTGCTGGGAGTGCAGGCGTCCTACCGCTCGATGACGCGGTTCGGCGATACGGTGCTCGTATACCCCAGCGTGATTAAGTATAACGGCATCCGCCTGGAGATTTCTTACCGGGTGACGGACCGGGACAGCGGAGCGCTGCGCTGTGAGGGCGAGAGTCAGCACTGCTTCCTGAACGCCGACGGCAGGCCTGTCTCCCTGAAGCGGGCAAATCCCGGAGCGCATGAGATGTTCATGAAGCTTCTGGAAGAAAATACGAAAGAGAAGACGTCTTCATAAAGGAGAGCGAAGAGATGGAGAGAGACAATTTGACGGTGCACTTCTGCGGGCTGACCGGATGTGAGCCGGGAGAGCACTTTGGTCCGGGGATGCGGCCGCACTATCTGCTGCACCTGGTGCTGGAGGGAAAGGGAATCCTGCAGAAGGGGGCGCAGATCTATCACCTTGAGCAGGGGGATATTTTTCTGACCCGCCCGGGCGAGATGGTGTATTATGAGGCGGACGAATATGAACCGTGGCAGTACGCCTGGACTGCTTTCGGCGGCGGAGACGCGGACGGGCAGATTGCGCAGACGGTGCTGGCGGATGAAAGCACGGTCCGCCCCGGCGGAGAGAAGGAGGAGAAGTTCCGGGAGCGGATCTGCCGCATGGCGAGAGATTTCCAGTCTCAGGACTATCATCCCCAGGAGCTTTCCGGAGGGCTTTTGACACTTCTGGGTTCTCTGATGCGGGAAGACGCGGGTGCATATGAGAGCACAAAAGACGAATATCTGGATCGGGCAAAGCGGTATATCGAGGAAAACTATAATTACGACGTCCGGATATGGGATCTGTCGAAATACGTGGGGATTGACCGCAGCTATCTGTACCGGATCTTTATGGAACGGGAGCATATGTCGCCGAAGCAGTATCTGACCGAGTGCAGGCTGCGCGTGGCAAAGCAGATGATGGAGAGCGGGAAGTATACGCTCACAGAGGCTGCGTATTCCAGTGGATTTGTGGATACGGAATCCATGGAGTACCACTTTAAGCAGTGCGAGAAGATGACGCCGGAGGAATATCTGTACCGGGTCAGGATGAAGAAATTAAAGAGCGGGGAATAACGGGCAGGATAACAGGAAAGTTCGAATCCGGACTGAGAAGAAGCGGCAGACAGGAAAATATGGAGAGATTAGAGGGATCGGCAACGGTCCCTTTAATTGTGCAGAAAAAGAGAGTCTGCAAAAACATGTAGTCTGATAAGTTGTTTAAAAATTATTGATCGTGTATAATCAAATTATCAAAACACACAAGAGGGGGGGGATTGACTAAATTTACCGTTGTATAAAACATCAAAGGAATGGCTGTTTACGCATCCCTTTGTTATTTTGCAGGGAAATGTTAGTATAAATATAGATCATGCTATGGCAGCGTAATTGTACTATAATAAACGGGGGTGATAAGTATGAGAAAGAAACTATGCGGTATTTTAGCGGGTGTTTTGTTGTGTACAGCGCAGTATCAAAATATCTCTGCAGAGACGTTTGATGATTGCGATGTATACAATTCTGGAGATTATGAGGATATATTGGAATATGATGCATCATCAAAACGATTTCCGGTAGATTATACAAATGGTTCTGAAAAAGCATTACAGATGAAAAGAATAATTGATTATGACAATGCTCTAAAAGTATATCAAGGGTTTGAACTTTTCAGAGAGGAGAAGATGACAGAGGAAGAGCTGCAAAATGTTTTGGAGACAGCAGATTATATATGGGAAATTCCGATGTACCATGAAAATGGGACGGTAATAATAACCTATGGACGGCTTCCGGAATCTGAAAGTGGAGATAAGGTTAGACGGATTGGTATGCTATTTCTGCAGAATCACCGTAATTATCGGGAGGAAGTAATACAAGCTTTGGAAGAGAATGGAATATCCATAGAAGATGTGGAGGTTTATTTTGTGGAGGATGTACCGGGCTACCGGCATATTCTGGCGCTGATAGCTCAGGATGGAAATATTACACATGCCATCCCCCTGTACACGGAGCTGTATCTGGAGGAGTCCCAGGGAATAAGTACAAAGGCTGCCCAGCCTGGGACTGTACTGGACTTTGACAAGGTGAATACGGATATGGTAAAAGCATTGCGGCAGGCAGCAGCTGAGAGTACAGATGAGATCCTTCTGGGTTCCGGCTCTGCAACTGCAGACGGAACAGAAATGCAACACACATGGTCAAAATATACGTTGATAGTTGCGGGTATTGCGGCGGCAGCAGTGCTTTTCGGGATAGGAATGGCGGTAAAAAACAAATTACACAATAATAAGCAGCGTGATTCATGAAACAATCCTGCAGCCAGTATGGCGGATTGACAAACGGTGACAAGGGGTTTTTGCACCCCGAAATAAGGAAACAGAAAAGGATGAGACAGCCCAGAGGGAATCCGCGGCCTGTGAAAAGCCAGGATTATACAGGATTGTCTCATCCTTATGCGTCAGGGCTAAAAACCGGCATTAATTAAAGCGGATCATACAAGCCACAGATATTCATACGGACCAAGGACAATGGGTTCCCAGAGCCGCACGGCTTTACCCTGAATCAGATCATGCAGCTCCTGAGGCAGACCAAACCAGTTGACGCGGCTGCAGTCTACCGTCTGTTCACGTTCAGAGAAATTGGCGAGAACGAGCATCCGATTCTCCTTGTGAAAGCCGAAGACTGCCTGATTCCCGGTATCCACGGGAGTGGACGGCAGTGTAGACGAAAAGACGTCATGCGTTTTGCGGATACGGATCATCTCCTGAATTCGGGTGAAGATGATGCCCTCCGCCGTGCCCTGATCGTGGCGGCGGGAAGCGCGCTCCCAGTCCATCGGACCACGGTGAAGCCAGCGGGAATCCCCCGCTTCGTCAGGATTTTTCTTATAATCCCAGTAATTTAAAGCGCCGATCTCATCCCCGCTGTAGAGCAGGGGAATTCCGGTATAGGAGATGATAATGCTGTTGAGCAGAAGAATCCTCTTTACAGACAGCTCCAGCTTATACCGGTCTTTTTCCTGTACAGCTTCCTCCAAACCGCACATAGATGCCATGGTACCGCTGTTGCGCGCATCCAGAGTTACAGGATTAAATTCATACAGCTCACCGCGTGAAAAGCTGCCGGGAAACTTGCCCTCCATAAACTGAATGATGAACTGTTTGTGAAGGAATGGATCCATGCCCAGATCCCGAATGATCTGTTCCTCAAAGCCCCATCCGATATCATCGTGGCAGCGGGCATAGTTGATCCATACACCGTCTCGCGGAGTACCATAGTCAATGGAGAGGGAACGCTCCATCAGCCTCACATCGCGGGTGGCAAGAGAGTTCCAGAGCAGAACCATCAGGGATGCGTTGTACATGATATGGCATTCCTTTTCTTCCGGGGTGCCGAAGTACTTTACGATTTCATGAGGCTCTACAATGGCTTCACCAAGAAAAATGACGGAAGGGCAGACCTCCTCAATGATCAGCTCATACATTTTCAGCAGCGTATGAACCTGGGGCAGATTCATGCAGCGCGTCCCCAATTCTTTCCACATATAAGGAATCGCGTCCAGGCGGAAGATATCAATGCCTTTGTTGGCAAGCGTCAGCAGAACTTCGGCAATCCGGTTGAAGACATTGGGGTTCTTATAATTCAGATCCCATTGAAATTCATAGAAGCGGGTCATCACATATTTTTTGATGTCTTCATAATAGGTAAAATTCTTCGGAGCCACGGATGGGAAAATCTCTGTCAGCGTCTTTTCATATTCCGAGGGAATACCATAGCTGTCGAACATATAATACAGATCTTCATATCCTGGTTCGTTATTTTTGGAGCGGAGCGCCCATTCGTGTTCCTTTGCGGTGTGGTTCAGAACAAAGTCAATGCAGGTGCGGATGCCCCGCTTTTTGAGTTTGGCGATTACCTGTTCAAACTGGCGGGTGGTACCGAATTTCTTATCCACATTCAGATAGTCGGAAACGGCGTAACCGCCGTCGTTGTTGCCTTCGCGGGACTTAAGCAGCGGCATGAAGTGTACATAGCTGACGCCAAGCTCTGCCAGGTAATCAATTTTGCTCTCAAATTTTTCGAGGTTTTCGCTGAACTTGTCAAGATAGAGCATAATGCCCACCATCTTTTCAGAGAGATACCAGGAATTTCCACCCTGATCCTGCTTCTTCAGAGAAGCGCTGCGGTTTGCTTTTGCTCTGGAAATGATGGTAAGAAGCTGATCGTAAAAAAACTGGGTGGTGCCGTTTTCGCCGTACAGGCTGAAATAATAGTTGCGGAGTTTTTCCAATGACATATGAGGGATTCTCCTTTCCGTTCTCCATACAGATTTATGTGGAAACCTTTCCATACCGCAAATATAACGCTCTTTCCACAGAATGTCAATAGAAAACAGAAAAAAGAAATTGCTGCCGAAAGAGACAGATTAAGGGCAGGTAGCCCCAGGGAGCCAGGACACAGGACAGGCTGAGAACTCTGGGACGGGAAGATTCTGTATGCGGGACAGAAGAGCGCTGACAGCGGATTTGGCAAGAACCGGGATATCCTGTGTGATGCAGGAGAGAACGGGGGACGAGAGGCGCGCAGTGTCCGTGCCGTCATAGGCGATAAGCCGGATTTCTTCCGGAACTTTTCTGCTGCGCTGCAGAGCTTCGCGCAGAAAATGCATGGCGAGGCAGTCTGAGGCAAGAATCCCGTCTGCGTCAGGGTGGGCATCCAGAGACCGCTGCGCCGTTTGGCGGTAATACTCAAAATCCCAGCGATTCCAGTCCGTAAAGCAGATCAGAGAGGCGATCCCTTCTGCAAGCAGAGCTTCCCTGCAGGAGAGATGGGCCTCTTCTACAGCCAGATGTCCGTTTTGTACATCGCTTCCGCAGATCTGAAGGACCTTTTTGCATCCTGCGGCAGCAAAATGTTCCGCTGCGAGCAGGCCGCCACGGCAGTGGTCTGAAGAAATCAGCGGGATTCCATCTCCAAGGCTGCGGTCCAGAGAGACAATGGGCTTGCAGCTCTTTTGGTAAGCCGCGTCATTAAAGGAATGGGTTGCAGTGATAATGCCGTCGACAAGATTGCTCTCCAGCATATCCAGATAGTCCTGTTCGCTGTTCGCCGGGTGAACCGTACAGCAGACCAGCGTTTTATATCCCTGCTCAAGAAGAAAGCGTTCTACAGCCTGCGTGAATTCTGCAAAGAAGGGGTTAGCGAGAGTGGGAACCATCACGGCTATAATGCCGGAACGGTTGCGAAGCAGATTGCGTGCCAGAACACTTGGCGTATAGTTCAGCTGACGAGCTGCCTCCTCAATTTTTCTTTTTGTCTCAGGGGCCACATATCCGGAGCCGTTCAGGGCACGGGATGCAGTTGCGATTCCCACACCCGCACGGCGTGCCACGTCTTTGATGTTAGTCATTTCAAAACCTCGTCTCTTAATATTGGGATGAACAGATCAGTCCCTGCTTTCCTGCAAAGTGTGCTGCTGGACAGATGGCTGAACTGTAACATTTGTAGTAATCATACAGTCTTTTTCTGAAAAATTCAACAAAAATAAAAAGAATATCTATACGATTTTATTCAAAGGTGATAAAATGAAAACAAAATAGCCTGATGGGAACGAGAGAGCGGAGGAGATTGAAACGATGAGAGAAAAATATCTGGCAGCTGCGATGGCGGCACTTTTTTGTCTTGGCGGATTTCTGTGCGGCTGTCAGGGACGGGAAAAAGTGGGAGAGGAGCAGAAAGTGCACCTCGAGCTTATGGTGCGCAAGAGAGAGGATATGGAGAGTATGCGGCTGCTGACCGAGGCTTTTCACCAGGCGCAGGATGAGATCGAGGTTGAGCTTAATTTCGCTCCGAATGTGGATACGGTGCTGAAGATTCGGGCTGTGGAGGGTACTCTTCCTGATCTGATCCAGGTAAATGGACTGCAGGCGAGGGAGTGTATGGAATTTGTACAGGGGGGATATTTCCTCGATCTGACTGGAGAGCCGTGTATGGAGCGGGTGCGTGAAGAGCTGTTTCCATATATCAGATACGATGGAAAACTTCCGTTCTTTCCAATGACCATGAGCTATGAAGGGATTTATGTCAATGAGGAGCTCATGGAAAAGGGGGGATACGAGATTCCCCAAACGTACGAGGAACTGATCAGCACAGCGCAGGATATCCGGGACAGCGGGCAGACAGCATTTCTTTTTTCAGACAAGGAAAGCTGGTCGGCACGCATGTGCTGGGAAAATATAGAGACTGCAGTGAGAGGAAGCAGTGCAGATTTATGGGAAAAAGTAGCAAAGGGAGAAGCGTCTTTTGAGACAGATGCGGTAACGATGAAAAGCCTGGAAAGGTTCAGAGAGATCCGGGAATTCGGGCAGCCGGACGCGATGCAGACAGGATATGATGAAGCAGTCAGTGCGTACGCCCGGGAAGAAGCGTATTTTTTTGTGCAGGGGAGCTGGAGTTATCAGGCGCTGATGCAGAAGAATGCATCTCTGCAGCTGCAGCTGATCCCATTCCCGACCGCTGCTGGTGAGGAGCGGCATGTCATGTTTTGGGTGGACTCCAATCTGGCAGTGTCTTCCCAGAGCAAACATCCCAAGGAGGCTTTGCAGTTTCTGGAATTTTTATCTCAGCCGGAGAATCTGGAGATTTATGCGAACGCACAGCACACCTTTGGCTGTGTCTGGGGAATGGAAAACTCTGTTCCTTATGCGGACGAGGTGCGCAGGCTGTCAAAGCAGGGAAAACTCGTGTATGAATCTATTGGGCTGCCGGAAGAAGTCAGCCGATTCAGGGACGAAACGATATCTGAGATTCTGACTGATCCCTCAGATGCAGCGCGGCAGAAATATCTGGAAGCTTATACAAAGAAACTGCGCGAGTACGGAGAAGAGTATCTGGAAATGGAGGGCAGAATGGGATGAGGGAAAAGATAAAAAAGCTGCCGTATAAGAAAAAGATATTCTATTCCTATCTTTTGCTCGTGGCCTTTTTTGCGGCAGGGACAGTGGCTTATGTGGCGCAGCAGGTTTCCGAGAGGGCGCAGAGGAGTGCGGAATATATGAATCAGTCGAACAGCCAGCTCCAGCTGGCGCTTGAAATGATAGAGGAAAACGCTGACCGCCTGAAGTATCTGCATTTTTCTGATGATGAGATGTATTCCATATTGGTGCGCAGGAAGGAAAATTTTACGGATCAGGAATTGGCGGAAGCTGATGCTTATATGCAGAAATGCCTTGCTCAGGAGACAGATTTGGATAACTACATTCTGCGAGCCACGATAAAGAC
This sequence comes from uncultured Lachnospiraceae bacterium, assembly GCA_930989745.1. Classification (GTDB taxonomy): domain Bacteria; phylum Bacillota; class Clostridia; order Lachnospirales; family Lachnospiraceae; genus Egerieimonas_A; species Egerieimonas_A faecigallinarum. The sequence continues at coordinate 18,226 of CAKNMY010000020.1, forward strand.
TGCGGACGGTCGGATTTACCAAAGTCTTGTGGGAGAGCAGGACAACTATCTTCAGAGAATGGAAAGCATTGCCTTCGGCGAAGAGTGGAAAGAGAAGAACCGTGAACTGTATACAGGGGTCTACTCGGCGGAGATCAATATGATTCCATACAGTCTGGTGACAATTATCACACCCATTTATGATATCGCGGATGATGAGCCGCTGGGAATGCTGTATATAGACTGGGATTTTGGAAGAATGAAGGAGCGCCTGGACAGTATTCAAAAAAGCGGAAACTCTGTTTCGCAGTTTGCCATCCTTAGTGAGACGGAAGTGATGTATCACAGCGCGGATAACGGAGAAGAGAATTATCCTCTGAAGCTGGATGCTTCAGAACTGTATCCGCAGCTCGCGCAGATGACGGAGACGGGACAAAAGGAGAGAAATCTGGAAATTGCGGAGAGGGGCTGTATGGTCTGTGCGGCATACGACGGGAAGACGGGATGGATTTTGATGCAGTATGAAGAGACAGCGGCGCTGATTAGTGAAATTCTGCCGGATATGGTAAAACTGGCCGGACTTTCGATTCTCGCGCTCACGGCAATGTTCGCAATCAGCATCTGTTTTGCTGGAAATGTCAGTCGGCCGGTACAGCTGCTTTCCAGCGTTATGGGGCAGATGGGAAATAAGAATGACCAGGAGGTGGCTCTGATTGACGAGCGGGAAAATATCTGGGAGGATGAGATGGGAATGCTGATTTCAAGCTATAATGCTATGGCGAAGCGGATTAATGAAAATATTATCCAAAGCTATGTGGCAGAGCTTAATCAGAAGCGTACAGAGCTGAAAATGCTGCAGTTTCAGATTAATCCCCACTTTCTATATAATGCTCTTAATACGATAAGCTCCATCGCAATCCTGGAGAATGTGGAATATATTCCGGAAATTGCGAACAGCCTTTCGGATATGTTCCGGTATAATATCAAGGGCAGGAATATAGTGACCGTCGGGGAAGAGTTAGAGCAGCTGAAAAACTATCTGAAAATTCAAAGCATTCGTTTTCCGGACAGATTTCAGATTGAGATTGATATTCCGCAGGAATTGTTGGGCTGCGCCATTATCAAGTTCGTGCTGCAGCCGGTGGTTGAGAATTCTATTCATCACGGTTTTGTTAAAAAGCGCAGAAAAGATCGCCTGAAGATCTTGGCTCACAGGGAAGATGAGGCGCTGCTGCTTACTGTAGAGGATGACGGTGTGGGAATAGAACCGGAGCAGGTCAAGAGAATGAATAAGCGGTTTGAACAGGAGAACACAGCGGATACTCTGGGAGAAGATGCCAAGAGTATCGGGCTTTCCAATGTAAATGCAAGGCTGAGAAATTATTATGGAGCAGCAGGCGGCATCCGGGTGGAGAGCCGTCTGGGAGAATATACAAGGATTATTTTAAAGTTATGCGCAGAACAGGGGGAAACAAGCGAATTAATCGTTTGAGGTGAGATGTATGAGAATTATTGTTGCAGACGATGAGATTTTTGCCAGAAAGGCAATTGTGAAGATGCTCAGAGAGGTGGAGCCGGAAGCCGAGATATGCCTGGAGGCGGAAACGGGACAGGAGATCCTGGATTATATGAAGGATCACTCTGCGGATCTGATTCTGACAGATATCCGCATGCCTGAGAAGGATGGCCTGGAGGTGGCCGAATACATACAGAAAACACATGGTGAGGCAAATGTCGCCATTATCAGCGGGTATGCGGATTTTGCTTATGCTTCGGCGGCAATCCGCTTTGGCGTGAAGGACTATTTGACAAAACCGGTGCGAAGGGAAGAACTGGAGGAAATGCTCGGACGCATCAAGAACCAACATGCCAGAAAGAGGCAGGCTGTGGAACGGGAGGTAGAGAGCAGGATAGAACGTGCCGGTATGCATTATATGGATCCGGAAAGGGTTTTCCGGCAGGAGGGGCTTACAAAAATGCTTCTTGCCCCGGAAGTGCTGGAAAAGTTAAGAAGCAGCTCATGGCGGATGACAGTGATCCGTCCGCAGGAACATCTGCAGGGATGGAGCAGGGAACGCGTGGGAGAACAAATGGAATATTTCCGCTCTCATCTGGAGCAAATGGAGGTATGGGACTATTTCTTTATCGAACGTGATGAGTTCGTGCTTTTGACAAGACCTGCGAGGGGGAGAATAGCGGAAGATTATCTGCCGCAGGCGCTGAACCGGATGCTGCAGGCACTCTTGCGGGATCGGAAGATTTGCTTTACCGCGGGGATCAGTGCTGAACACACCGGAACGGCGCTGGTGGGAGCATACAGGGAGGCTGTGCTGGCAGTATGCGGCAGGCTTTTAGGCGGAGCAGGTAAATCTTACAGCTATGATCAGAGCGGTTCCAGTGAGGCTTTTTTCGGAGAACGTGGGGAGCAGCTTTTGAAAAAAGCGCTTCTCGAAAATCGCAGGGAGGATGCAAAATCGCTGGCAGATGAAGCGTTGAATGCGCATAAGACACAGAAGGAGGCAGATGTAAACGGAATGTTCCGTACTGTGATGAGAATGCTCGGTGTGATCGATCAGGTATTTGAGGAGAGGGAGCAGCAGGATGGCAGAGAGTACGAGGACACTGCGGCGCTTCTGTTTTCTGTCAGAGCAGATCTGTACAGTTTCCAGACAGGGAGAGAACTGCAGGAGTATCTGCATAATCTGATGGATAAGGCGGCTGGAGAGGAGAAGGAGCAAAAAGGAGACATTGTTGATCAGGTACTGGCATACGTCAGAGACAATTATCAGTATGATATGACACTGACGGATCTGGCAAACCGGAAATTTTTTATGAACAGCAGTTATCTGAGCCGCCTGTTCAAGGCGCGTACGGGGCAGACCTTTTCTAAGTATCTGATTTCTTACCGTATGAAGAAGGCGGCAGAGCTTCTTCTGAATGAAAGTTTCCGTATCGGCGATGTGGCACAGTATGTAGGCTATAATGATACGTCCTATTTTATTCAGACTTTTAAAAAATATTATGATATGACTCCGGAGCAGTACCGGATTGTGGAAAAAGAATGATAAACACAGAAATGGATCGCATAGATGCGGTCCATTTCTGCGTTTTGACGAAAAGTAAAAAATATTATATCAAAGAAGAAATAAAACTTACACAAAAAAATGAGATAAAATCCTATAATCATATCAGAAACGAACAAAAGCGCGGCACTGTGAGAAAAATCAGAGCGCGAAAAACGGATGAAGACTTTCTTTTACGGGACGGTTTTCGCCGGGAAGGAGGCTTATATGACGAGTAAGACAAAAGTGACGGGGATCGCAGCAGCTGCCCTGGTATTCGCAGCTGCGGGACTGACAGGCTGCGGCAGCGAGGATGATGGCGTGGTTACCATTAAAATGCTGCAGTACAAGCCAGAGGCAGTGGATGCTTTTCAGGAGCTGGAGACGCGGTTTAATGAGAGCCACGAGGATATCCGTCTGGAAATTGATTCCCCGAATGATGCCATGAAGATCTTAAAAACACAGTTGGTGCGGGAGGACTACCCGGATATCATTGCCATTGGCGGAGATATCAACTATTCGAATTTTCTGGATGCAGAGCTGCTGATGGATATTTCGGATTTTGAGGGACTTTCGGATGTCAAGGAGGCATACCTTAAGATGGACAAGGAGCTTGAATATGTTCCCATGGACGGCGTATATGCGCTGCCTTACATGGCGAATGCGGCGGGAGTTCTGTATAACCGCGATATTTTTGAGGAGCATGGATGGACGATACCTACCACTTGGGATGAATTCATTTCTCTGTGTGGACAGATTGAGTCGGAGGGAATCCAGCCGCTCTATTTTGGATACAAGGACGTGTGGACCTGCCTTGCGCCGTGGAACGCTATGGCAGTGGATCTGGCTCCTTCGGATGTCTGCTACCAGGTGAATGCTGGAAATACCACATTCTCGGAGAACTACAGGGAGGTGGCACAAAAGCAGAAGCAGCTTCTCGATTATGCGCAGGACGATCCCTTTGCATATTCTTACAATGACGCCTGTACAGCCTTTGCACGGGGGGAATCGGCAATGTATGTGATTGGAAGCTATGCAGTGCCTCAGATACAGTCGGTAAATCCGGATATCAACATTGATTCTTTCGTATTCCCGGCAAGTAATAATCCGGAAGATAATATACTGAATTCCGGAAATGACCTGCAGTTCTCCATTATGAACAGGTGTGAAAACAAAGAGGCAGCTTATGAAGTGCTTCGATTTTTCATGGAAGATGAAAATATCCAGTATTATATAGATGATCAGAATGCGGTTCCCTGCAAGAAGGGTGACTTCGAGCTGGCGCCTATGCTGGACAGCATGAAGCCTTACATAGAGGAGGGAAAGCTTGCGGATTATCAGGATCATCATTATCCGGCAGAGATGTCTGTGGACGCCATGATACAGACATATCTCATGGACGACAGCGAGGATGCGCTGGATACCTTTATGGAACGCTTTGATAAACAGTGGGTGCGCTATAACCGTGATATTATCCGCAAAGTGCAGGAATATACGGAAGAACACTCCGGAAATGAGTAAGAAGGGGGAACTATCGCATGGAACATAAAAAAATAAAAAACGACAGGGAACGGACCTTTATGCTGATTACAATTCCAGTGGTGCTGCTGTTTTTTTGCTTTAATACACTGCCGCTGTTAAAGGGTGTATTCTACAGCTTTACAAATTTTAAGGGATACGGTTCCTATGATATTGTAGGGCTGAGAAACTACATTGATCTGTTCAGTGATGCCAGAGTCGGAAATTCTTATCTGTTTACGTTGAAATACGCAGTGGTCTGCACGATCATTGTCAATGTGATAAGCCTGATTCTGGCACTGGGGCTCAACAGCAAAATCAAGGGCAAGACGGTGCTGAGAGGAATCTACTTTATTCCGAATATTCTCGGTGGGCTGGTGGTCGGCTATATTTTCAGCTTTTTCTTCACCTACATTCTTCCGGCAGTGGGACAGACGCTCGGGATTGAGGCGATCAGCAGCAGTATGCTGTCCAGCACAAAGACGGCATGGTTCGCGATCGTCCTGGTAGGTGCGTGGCAGTCCATCGCCATGAATACGATTATTTATATTTCCGGCCTTCAGACAGTTCCGGAGGATGTGTATGAGGCAGGCTCGCTGGACGGAGCAACGGGATGGAAGAAATTTAAGAATCTGACATTCCCTCTGATTATTCCGTTCTTTACGATTAACCTGGTGCTGTGTATGAAGAACTTCCTGATGGTATTTGATCAGATTATGGCATTGACAAAGGGCGGTCCTTCCCAGAGTACAGAGTCAATTTCATTCCTGATTTATAACAACGGTATCGACGGAGGTCAATTCGGATTCCAGAGTGCCAATGCAGTGGTATTCTTTATTGTGATCGTTGCGGTATCCGTATGCCAGATGAGGTTTATGGGCAAGAAGGAGGAGCAGTTATGATGAAAAAAGAAAAACATGAGGGAAAGGTCAATATACCGGTTACTATATTGCTGATTCTCGGATGCCTGACAATCTTTTTCCCGCTGTATATGGCTGTAATCATTGCGTTTAAACAGCCGTCTGAAATGACAAATGACATTATGGGAGCGCTGGCATTTCCGAAAACATGGAGCCTGGATAATTTTGCGGAGGCAATGCGGGTGACAGACTTCTGGAACTCTCTGGGCAACAGCCTTCTCCTGACAGTTGCAACGGTTGCAGTGTCGATTGCACTTCACGGAATTGCGGGTTATGCCATTGGCCGCAGTATGGCGAAGAGCAAAGTTTATAATTTCATTTATCTGTATATTGTAAGCGGTATGTTCGTGCCTTTTGCAATCCTGATGATGCCGTTGGTAAAGCAGACAGCGCAGCTTGGAATCGCCAACCGTTTTGGTGTAGTGGTCCTTTACGTTGTGTTTTATATGCCGATGAACCTGCTGCTGTATGCGGGCTATCTGAAAAATATTCCGCTGGCGCTTGAAGAAGCGGCGCGCGTGGACGGAGCCAGTACATGGAAGACGTACTGGAGTATTATCTTCCCGGTGATGAAGCCGATGCATGCGACTGTTGCCGTACTGACGGCGATGTCTACATGGAATGACGTTATGACCCCGCTGGTTATTATGTCGGGAACAGGAAAGAATACACTGCCTCTGGCGCAGCTGAATTTCCAAACACAGTTCGGAACGAATTATAACCTGGCGTTTGCGTCTTACCTGCTGGCGCTGCTGCCCATTCTGCTGTTCTACCTGATCTGTCAGAAACAGATTATTAACGGTGTGGTAAATGGGGCAGTAAAATAAACAGAAGTCAATCCGCCGCACCGACTGCGGCGGATTGACTTTTCTGCGGGAAGATGATATCCTAAGAGAAACTTATCATGAACCACAGGAGGACTTGACTATGCAAAAGTATAAGATTTTTCTGCTGATCGGAGGCATCATGTGGGTCATAGCGATTATGTTTTTACTGGTCCTCTCCGATAATCCGGGGACGCTGCTGCCGCTTTCGGCGCAGGCCGCTACGATCGTATATGTCGTATATCTGGCAGTGATGGTGGCGATGTTCGTTCTGGGAATCGTCTTCAGAAAAAAAGGAAAATAGGGAAAGAGGCCTGCAGCCCCTTTCCCTATTTTTTTCTGGAACCTCTGTACTTTTCTTCACAGTATTTGCAGCGGTAGACTTCCTTCTCCGGATCGGTCAGGATGAATACATGGTCGAGCTGCTGTTCAACGGAAGTGATGCAGCGCGGGTTCTTGCATTTGATGACATTGACAACCTGCTTCGGAAGGGAGAGTTCCTTCTTTGCGATGATATTGCCGTCGCGGATGATGTTGACGGTGATGTTGTGATCGATGAAGCCGAGAATATCCAGGTCAAGCATATCCTCAGAACACTCTACCTTAATAATATCTTTCTTTCCCATCTTATTGCTGCGGGCATTCTTGATGATTGCGACGCAGCAGTCCAGCTTATCCAGCTTCAGATCGTGGTAAATCGTCATTGCCTTGCCGGCTTTGATGTGGTCGAGGACAAAGCCTTCCTCGATGCGTCCTACATTCAGCATACTTCCACCTCCAGTAATGTCAGAATCAGTGCCTCCCGGACATATCTTCCGTACTGCACCTGCTTAAAGTAAACGGCGCGCGGATCGGAATCCACCTCAGTGGAAATCTCATTGACGCGCGGCAGGGGATGCAGCACCAGCATGTCCTCGCTGGCAAGCGTCATCTTCTCTCTGTCCAGAATATAGAAATCCTTCATACGGACGTAGTCCTCCTCGTTGAAGAAACGCTCCTTCTGAACGCGGGTCATGTAGAGCAGATCCAGCTTGGGAATGGCGTCCTCCAGGCGGATGACTTCCTCGAATTCGTGCCCGCTTGCCTTGAGCACGTCTTCTCGTATGTAGTCCGGCACACGCAGTTCCTCAGGGGAGATCAGGACAAATTTAACGTTCGGGTAGCGGACCAGAGCCTCGATCAGAGAGTGGACGGTTCTGCCGAACTTCAGATCTCCGCACAGGCCGATCGTGATGTTGTCAAGACGTCCCTTCAGGGAACGAATCGTCATCAGGTCAGTCAGAGTCTGGGTCGGATGCTGATGGCCGCCGTCCCCGGCATTGATCACAGGGATGGAAGAAGCCATGGATGCTACCAGAGGAGCGCCCTCCTTGGGATGGCGGATCGCCGCGATATCCGCAAAGCAGGAGACGGTGCGGATCGTATCCGCCACGCTCTCGCCTTTTGCGGCAGAGCTTGAATCGGCAGAAGAAAAGCCAAGTACCTTTCCTCCAAGATGCATCATGGCAGATTCAAAACTCAGACGCGTGCGTGTACTGGGCTCATAAAAAAGGGTTGCGATGATCTTTCCGTCGCATGCGTGTGCATATTTTTCCGGATTTTTCTCAATGTCGCCGGCAAGGTCCAGCAGCCTGTCCAGCTCCTCGACGGAAAAATCCAGAGGACTCATAATGTGTCGCATAGATAACCTCCTCAGTAATTGTGCCGCCGCCCGCGTGAAAAAATGCGGGGACGGATCTCTGCTATCTATCATATACGAAACGACCGGCGATTTCAAGCAGTTTTGTATGGCAGCGGATGTCGTAATTTTACATGTCTTTTTCTTGTAAAAAGAAAATGGGTATACTATAATAAAAAAGATACAGGGATTTCAGAAACGTACAGTGAAGAGAAGTCCCCGGCATCGCGTTACAATAAGACAGAAAGGGACAGAAGAAATTGCTGGATTTAGGAAAAATACGGGAAGAGATAGACAGCATTGACAGCCGCATCGTGGAGCTTTTTGAAGAGCGCATGAAACTTGCGGAAGAAGTGAAAGCGAGTTCGGATTTTAACGCATGCGGAGTTCAGGAGCTGTTTTCTCACATTATGTCTATCAGCAGGAAGCGCCAGTATCAGCTTCTGGCAGAGCATGGCAGGGAGCCCGAGCTCGGGTATGAGCTGGTGGAGAAGCTTCCGGTGGATCATGCGCGCGTCGTCTTTCAGGGCGTGGAGGGAGCATACAGTTTTGCGGCCATGCACACGTATTTTGGAAAGGATATCGACAGTTTCCATGTGAAGACTTTTAAGGATGCTATGGAAGCAATACGCAGCGGTAAGGCAGACTATGCCGTGCTCCCCATTGAGAATTCCACAGCGGGAAGCGTGCAGGATAATTATGATCTTCTGGCAGAGTATGAACACTCGATCGTGGGGGAACAGATTATTCAGATCGATCACGCGCTTCTGGGCGTCAGAGGAGCGTCTCTTCAGGATATCCGCAGTGTCACCAGTCACCCGCAGGCGCTGGCGCAGTGCAGAAAGTATCTGGAGAGCCATCCGGACTGGGAGCAGAGGGAATTTCTGAATACGGCGCTTGCGGCAAAGCAGGTTGCCGAGGAGCAGGATAAAGGCAGGGCGGCGATTGCGAGCCGGTATGCCGCGGAATATTTCGGGCTTGAGGTGCTGAATGAGGAGCCTCTTTCCCAGGAAGGCAATTCCACAAGGTTTATTATTGTGTCGGGACATCATATCTATACGCCGGAGGCGTCGAAAATCAGCATTTGCCTGGAACTGCCTCACAGAAGCGGAACTCTTTATAATATATTATCACATTTTATATATAACAATCTGAACATGACGAAGATTGAGTCCCGTCCGATCCCGGAACGCAACTGGGAATACAGGTTTTTTGTGGATTTTGAGGGAAATTTGAATGAGAGCGCTGTAAAGAACGCTCTTCTCGGCATTGAGCAGGAGGCCGTATCGCTCCGCGTGCTGGGGAATTACTGACAGAAAAGAGGAACAAAGATGACACGAATTGAAGAGTGCATTCTGTATCGGGATTTCTCCGAGGGGGAGGTCCTGAAGAAGATGACAGAGATGCTGGAAGCACACGAGAGAAAAGAGGAGATGGAGCCATACCGGGGATGGTTCTATGAGTGTCTGGGAAAGCTGGTGGAGATGGCCGGAGCATATGGGTTTTCGGGAAATCTCTGGCATAATTATCTGACATATCTGCTCGTGAATAAGGAAAATGCTTTCAGCACGGCCTGTGAGATTGTCGGCCATGTGGAGGGAAGCATCAACCAGATGGCGCTGCACGACTTTGTGAGGTTTAAGGAGCTGTATGATTATGATATCCGTGTCCTCGATGAGATCTTCGAATCGGGAGACTGCAGCATTATCTGCGATTATCAGAATACGAGCGGAAACCGCAAGCTGTTCAACAAGAGACTGCGCGACAGGATCGCGGAACTCTCCGTGAGGCTTGCCAATGCAGCGGACAATGGGGAATTTATGGAGGATATGATCTCCTTTTACAAGGACTTCGGAGTAGGTAAGCTGGGACTTCACAAGGCGTTCCGCGTTGACAGGATCGATGGAAAGGCTCAGATCATACCGATCACCAATATTGCCCATGTACGCCTGGACGACCTGGTGGGCTATGAGATTGCGAAGAAGAAGCTCATTGATAATACAGAGGCGTTCGTACAGGGAAGAAAGGCGAACAACTGCCTGCTGTACGGCGACGCGGGAACCGGAAAGTCCTCGAGCATCAAGGGAATTCTGAACCAGTATTATGAGCAGGGGCTGCGTATTATCGAGGTGTACAAGCACCAGTTCCAGGATTTGAATGAGATTATTTCTCAGATCAAAAACCGCAATTATAAGTTTATCATCTACATGGATGATCTGTCATTTGAGGAATTTGAGATTGAATATAAATATCTGAAGGCTGTCATTGAGGGCGGTCTGGAGAAGAAGCCTGATAATGTACTGATTTACGCCACATCCAACCGCCGCCATCTGGTGCGGGAGCAGTTCTCGGACAAGGAAGGGAGAAGGGACGATCTGCACTCCTCCGATACGGTGCAGGAGAAGCTTTCCCTGGTATCTCGCTTCGGCGTCACGATCTTTTTCTGCGGGCCGGATAAGAAGGAATACCAGAATATCGTGCGCACACTGGCGGAGAGAAACGGCGTGAAGATGGATGAGGATACGCTGCTTCTGGAAGCGAACCGCTGGGAGCTGCAGCACGGCGGACTCTCCGGAAGGACGGCACAGCAGTTTATAGATTACCTTCTGGGGCAGCAGAAGTAAGAAGAGGGAGCGTGATTACATGCAGATAACGACATTTGCAGCGATTGAGATCGGTACGTACAGTACCAGCATGGAGATCTTTGAGATCTCAAAGAAGCAGGGGCTGCGCACAGTCAACAGCCTGCGCCACCGCCTGGAGCTTGGAAAGGACGCGTTCCGCACAGGAAAGATCAGTGTGGAATTTGTGGAGCAGCTCTGCCGGATTTTAAAGGATTTTAAGAATGTAATGCAGGAATATCAGGTCAGCGCCTACCGTGCCCTTGGAACGAGCGCTCTGCGCGAGGCGGAGAACAGCCTGTTCGTCCTGGGACGGATTGAACAGTCAGCGGGCATCAAGGTAGAGCTTCTGAGCAACTCTGAGCAGCGCTTTTACACCTATAAGGGAATTGCGGCAAAGGAGGCGGCGTTCCAGAAGATCATAGAAAAGGGAACTGCCATTCTCGATGTCGACGGGGGAAGTATCCAGATTTCGCTGTTTGACAAGGATACGCTGGTGACGACCCAGAATATTAAGATGGGAAGTATGAGGGTCCGCGAACGTCTGCACGAAGTACAGAAGAAGACAATTCACTACGAAAGACTTGTGCAGGAGCTGATTCATAATGAGATTTTCAGCTTCAAGAAGATGTATCTGAAAGACAGGAAGATTGAAAATGTAATTATCCGGGGAGATTATTTCACGCGGATCAGTGAGAAAAATCCCAGCAGAACGTTCTCGAGAGAGGAATTCCAGGAGTGGTATCAGATGGTGACCAGAATATCGCCGATTGAACTGGCGGTAAAGGTGGGTATTCCTCATGAGTATGCATCACTTTTGCAGCCGTCTGCGATTATTTACCGGGAACTGATCGAGGAGATGGGCGCCCAGACGATCTGGATGCCGGATGTCAAGCTGGCGGACGGCATTGCCTATGATTTTGCCGAGAAGAAGAAGCTTTTAAAGTCAGCCCATAATTTCGAGAACGATATCCTTATGGCGGCCAGAAATATCGGAAAGCGCTACGCGGTGAGCAAAGCGCACGTACTTCAGGTGGATAAAACTGCCACAGCGATTTTTGACGGAATGAAGAAACATCACGGGCTCGGAGACAGAGAGCGGCTTTTGCTGCAGATTGCTGTCCTTGTGCACGACTGCGGAAAATATATCAGCCTTGGAAATGTCGCGGAGTGTTCTTACAGCATTATCATGGCGACGGAGATTATCGGGCTGTCGCATGCAGAGCGCGAGATGATTGCGAATATCGTCCGCTTCAATACGCTGCCGCTGCCGTCGTATGAGCAGCTCGCGAGAGAGAGCAGCTTCGGCAAGAAGCAGTATCTGACGGTTGCCAAGCTGACGGCGATCCTGCGTCTGGCAAATGCGCTGGACAGAAGCCATCTGCAGAAAATGGAAGAGATTAAGGTGGCGCTTAGGGATCTGGAATTGGTGATCACCATCAGCGCTCACCAGGATTATACGCTGGAACTGGGCCTTCTCGACGAGAAGAAGGACTTTTTTGAGGAGATTTTCCATGTAAGGCCTGTCGTGAAGCTGAAGAAACTGATTTGAGAATAAAATCAATAAGGATTAGGGGGAAAAAGTATGGAAGCAATTGATTATACAAATCCTGAATATTATCGAAACAGGGAGCTGAGCTGGATTGGATTTAACGAGAGAGTTCTGAGTGAGGCGAAGGATAAGCAGATCCCTCTGTTTGAAAGACTGAAGTTTTTGAGTATTACGGCATCGAATCTGGATGAATTCTTTATGATTCGTGTTGCCTCTCTGAAAGATATGGTACATGCCGGCTACACCAAGCCGGATATCGCGGGCATGACCGCGAAAGAGCAGCTTGAGAAGATTTCCGTGAAGACACATGAGCTGGTGCAGGAACAGTATCGGACGTATAACCGTTCGCTGCTTCCGGCGCTCCAGGGCGCGGGACTGTGCGTGGTGGAGCGCCATGAGAAGCTGACGAAGAAGCAGGCAGAGTACGTGGATCAGTATTTTGAGGAGAATGTCTATCCTGTACTCACGCCTATGGCGATGGACTCTGCCCGTCCGTTTCCTCTGATTCGGAATAAATCTCTGAACATCGGCGCGCTGATCCGCAAGAAGGACGCAAAGAAGGGCAAAGAGGAGCTGGAGTTTGCAACTGTGCAGGTTCCTTCCGTGCTTCCGCGTATTGTGGATATTCCGTCCGAGGAGGAGGGAATGCGCACAGTGATCCTGCTCGAGGAGATTATTGAGAGAAATATCGGAAAGCTGTATCTGAGCAACGAGGTAGTATGCGCGCATCAGTTCCGCATCATGAGGAACGCGGATCTCAGTATTGACGAGGACGATGCGGCGGACCTTTTAAAGGAGATTCAGAAGCAGCTCAAGAAGCGCCAGTGGGGCGAGGTTATCCGCCTGGAGTTTAATGAGAAGATGGATAAGCGCCTGCAGAAGTTCCTGAAGACGGAGTTTGATATCCGCGACGAGGACACATTTGCTGTGAACGGTCCGATCGACCTGACATTTCTGATGAAGCTGTACGGCATAGACGGTTTTGAGAAATATAAAGTTCCGAAGCATGTTCCTGCACAGGTTCCTGCGCTGATGAACGGAAGAAGTATTTTTGAAAATATCCGGAGAGGAGATATTTTGCTTCACCATCCGTATATGACGTTTGATCCGGTAGTGGATTTTGTGCGTCAGGCAGCAAAGGATCCCGATGTGCTCGCAATTAAGCAGACGCTGTACCGCGTCAGCGGAAATTCTCCGATCATTGCGGCTCTCGCTCAGGCAGCGGAAAATGGAAAGCAGGTATGCGTGCTTGTGGAGCTGAAAGCGCGTTTTGATGAGGAAAATAATATTGTGTGGGCGAAGATGCTTGAGAAAGCAGGCTGCCATGTAATTTACGGACTTCTGGGACTGAAGACGCACAGCAAAATTACGCTGGTGGTGCGCAAGGAGGACAGCGGAATCCGCAGATATGTGCATCTGGGAACCGGAAATTATAACGATTCCACAGCAAAGATGTACACGGACTGCGGCCTTCTGACCTGCGACGAACGCATCGGACAGGATGCGACTGCGGTCTTCAATATGCTCTCCGGATATTCGGAGCCGGATTCCTGGAATAAACTGGCAGTTGCTCCGATCTGGCTTCGCGACCGCTTCCTGCATCTGATTTCCATGGAGGAGGAGAATGCGAAGAAAGGGAACAAGGCACGCATAATCGCGAAGATGAACTCTCTGTGTGATAGAGAGATTATCGCGGCGCTCTATAAGGCGTCCGCAGCAGGAGTGAAGATCGATCTGATTGTCCGCGGAATCTGCTGCTTAAAGACCGGAATTCCGGGAATCAGTGAGAATATCACAGTGCGTTCTATTGTAGGAAATTTCCTGGAACACAGCAGGATCTTCTATTTCTACGCGAACGGAAGCGAAGAGATCTACATGGGAAGCGCCGACTGGATGCCGAGAAACCTGGACAAACGTGTGGAGATTATCTTCCCGGTGGAGGATGAGGTGCTGAAGGAAGAAGTGATTCACATTCTTGACATTCAACTCAGAGATAACATAAAAGCGCACATTCTGCAGACGGATGGAAGCTATAAAAAAGAGGACAGAAGAGGAAAGGAAGCCTTGAACTCTCAGGACTACTTCTGCAGAGAAGCGCAGGAGAGAGCGAAGGTTCCGGAGGAAAGTGAGGAGACAAGAGTCTTTATTCCGGCGGAACATCCTCAGGATGAATAAGAAGAAAGTGTAAAACCCCAGATATATACCGCTGCCGTGGGAGCGCTGGCGTACCCGTCATTGCTGCCGCGGCAGCAGTATATCTGGGGGATTTTTCGAGAGACATTAAAAATATCTAAAAGACAGATAAACAAGAAAATTCCGAAAGTTAGAAAAATTTATAAAAAGGGGTTGACGGATCGAAAACCACGTGGTATTATATGGAAGCTGTCGCGGGGCGGGA
>CAKNMY010000021.1 GCA_930989745.1 uncultured Lachnospiraceae bacterium
TTTGAAACTCAAAGCCATCGGGTCATGGCACTGTGGGCATTTGAGTTCGCATCTGAATCTATCGCAAAACTCGAAGAAAAATATCCGGAAGAAAAGCGCCCGCGAGAGGCACTGGAAGCAGCCAAAGACTGGGCATCTGGAAAAATCAAAATGCGATTAGCACAACGAAAAATATTAGATTGTCATGCATTTGCGAAAGAAATTGAAGATAAAGAAGATATTGCAATTTGTCATTCCATAGGACAGGCCTGTGCAGTAGTGCATACTGCCGGACATGCAATAGGCTATCCGATCTATGACCTTACTGCAATTATATATAAATATGGAATTGAAAACTGCAAAGACGCAGTAGAACAACGAAAGCAGGAATATATCGAAAAGGTACTATACTGGAACGAACATCTATGTGATTATCAAGGCACATGGGCGGATTTTATGCTCAAATAAAATAGTTTGGAAGGAAGGAGTTCCATCTATGCAGCAGCAAAATGAAGGACCAAAAAAAATACGCATTCGGGGTGCAAGGGTACATAATTTGAAAAACATCGATGTAGATATCCCTTTAAATAAGATTGTGGGCATTGCAGGGGTGTCCGGCTCCGGCAAGTCCTCTCTTGCACTTGGTGTTCTGTATGCCGAGGGCTCCAGGCGCTACCTGGACGCTCTTTCCACATATACACGGCGCAGGATGACCCAGACGGCAAAGGCAGATGTGGATGAGGTGCTGTATGTTCCCGCTGCCCTGGCTTTGCATCAGAGACCCGGCGCGGGAGGCATCCGATCTACTTTCGGGACGGGTACGGAACTTTTAAACAGCCTTCGTCTGATGTACTCCAGACTTGCCAGCCATTGCTGCCCGAACGGACATTATCTTTCCCCTACCCTTGCCGTCGCAGCGGAGCAGGAACTGATCTGTCCGGAATGCGGCGTACATTTCTATGCGCCTTCAGCAGAGCAGCTGGCCTTTAACAGCCAGGGAGCCTGTGCGTGCTGCGGCGGCACTGGAATAGTGCGCACGGTAGACCGCTCCACTCTGATACCTGACGAAAGTCTGTCTATTGATGACGGTGCAGTTGCCCCGTGGAACAGTCTGATGTGGTCGCTGATGACCGATGTCTGCCGGGCCATGGGTGTTCGGACGGATGTGCCTTTTCGGGATCTTACGGAGAAAGAAAAAGAGATCGTCTATGATGGTCCTATGGTGAAAAAACATATCTTTTACAAGCCGAAGAACAGTGAAAGCGCCAACGCCGGGGAGCTGGATTTTACCTATTACAGCGCCACGGCCACAGTGCTCAACGCACTCAGCAAGGTTAAGGACGAAAAGGGCATGAAGCGGGTAGAGAAGTTTTTGAAAGAGGATATCTGCCCGGAATGCGGCGGCTCAAGACTTTCTCAGGCGGCGCGAAAGCCAAAGCTCCAGGGTATCTCACTTGATGAAGCCTGTAAAATGACTTTAAAAGAGCTGATCGAATGGGTCAAAGCGGTGCCGTCTTCCCTGCCGGAAGAAATGCGCCCTATGGCGGTGAGTATCTGTGAATCATTCCTAACACCTGCCAAGCGGCTGATGGATCTGGGGCTGTCTTATCTCTCGCTGGACAGAGCCTCCGCCACTCTTTCCACAGGAGAACGGCAGCGAATGCAGCTGGCCCGGGCGGTGAGAAACAGGACTACCGGTGTGTTATATGTGCTTGACGAGCCATCCATAGGACTGCATCCATCCAACATTGTCGGCCTGAACGGCGTCATTCATGATCTGATTGCAGATGGAAATACGGTGATACTTGTGGATCACGATACTCAGATCCTGAGAGAATCCGACTGGTTGATTGAGATGGGTCCCCGGGCTGGTGCAGATGGCGGCCGGGTCATCGCTGAGGGGACGGTTGCTGAGATTGAGCGGAATGAAAGGTCCCAAATTGGTAAGTTTTTGGCTGGCAGAGCAGATATTGTCAGAGAGAACCATATGGAAACATCTAAATTATTTTCAGAGGGAGCGATCACTCTTTCTACGGAGCAGATTCATACGGTCAAGCCTCTGGAAGTGAAGCTGCCAAAAGGCAGACTGACCGTTGTCACCGGCGTGTCCGGTTCAGGAAAGACAACTATGGTGCTGGAGAGTCTTATTCCCGCTGTGGAGGCGGTTATTCAGGGAAAGAAACTGCCGGAGTACATCCGTGCCGTCGATGCTCCCGGTATCTCACACATCAAACTGATTGATGCCACGCCTATTGGCATCAATGTCCGGTCTACGGTAGCTACTTATGCAAATGTGCATGATGAGCTGCGTAAACTCTACGCCCGGACGCAGGACGCAAAGAGGCTGGGATACAAAGCAGGGGATTTCTCCTACAATACAGGCAGCCTTCGGTGCCCGGTCTGTGATGGGACTGGATCCATCAGCCTGGATGTGCAGTTTCTTCCGGATGTAAATATCACTTGCCCGGAATGCCGGGCTTCCCGATACGCGAAGGCGGCTTATGGAGTCAGGTACACCAACAAAGAGGGGCAGGCCCGTTCCCTGCCGGAGCTTATGGACATGGATATAAATACCGCCATCACCTTCTGTAAGGACATGAAAAATGTTGCTCCCAAACTGCAGGCGCTGCAAAATCTTGGGTTGGGGTATCTCACCCTGGGAGAGGAGACACCCGGTCTCTCCGGCGGCGAAGCCCAGCGGCTTAAACTGGCAAGCGAAATGGGGCGGATGCAGTCAGATTCCATTTTCGTCTTTGATGAACCTACCATCGGGCTTCACCCGTTGGATGTACAGACCCTCCTGGGCGTCTTTGAGACACTGATCGGCAACGGCGCAACGGTAGTTGTAATAGAACACGATCTGGACGTGATTCGAAACGCAGACTATGTCATTGACATGGGGCCAGGCGGCGGCGAGGACGGCGGAAGAGTTGTCGCCTGCGGGACGCCTGAAGAAATCAGGAACAGCAAAGAAAGTATTACAGGGCAATATCTATAGAGACTTGCGGATTGAGAGACTGCGCAGAATTCGCGACCGCAGCAGAAGGAAAATCACAAGCTGCAGGATCAGTACAAAGCCACATACACAGCCGACGAACCGCATTGTTTCATCAATATAGATAATCCCGGACACCAGCATAATACGGTAAGTTGTAAATCCTCCAATGACGCAGCCGAGAACAGCAGGAATAAAATAGACGAACAGCATCTGCTCAGTGATAAGAGCTGTTATATTTTTCCGTTTCATTCCCAATCTTCGCAGATCGCCATATACTTCCGAGTCATCCCATATGGTGCTGATAAGTTTTAGCCCGATGATCATGACTGCGGATACAAAAGCTATAACAGCAATAAACAGCATAAGCATGAGGTATGTGGCAAACGCTTCAAATTGTGTCGTTGTACTGCTCAGTTTGGACTGCGGATAAAGTGACCATATCCGTGCAACGCGTGTTTCGTTTCCCTCATAGGGCAGATACTCGGCATGGCCGCCCGTTTTTGAGAATGCCGCACTATTATGCCAGTTTGTGAAGATCTCTCCATTGTTGTCGGAAACTATGGCCTGCAGTATATTGTTTTGAAAATCAGATGTACTTCTCCAGTCTGTTACATTTATCATGTAAGAAACGGTCTTGTATTGATTTTCAAGAAGATCTGAAAGCAGGCTGTAATCTTCATCATTCAAGATCAGAAAGGAAGAAAAAATTGACCGCGTATTGAACAGTCCATTCCGGCAGACAGGTTCGTTCTGGACTAATGAAAACTCCTGTCTGGTTGTCGGGTTATAGAATAAACTTTTTTATATCTTCTCCGGATAAAGAATTGAAACTGCTCTCACTGACAACTATACGGGAGCTCCAATCCGTTTCGCCGGTTTTGTACGTGTTCTGCACACCGACTAAAAGGCTGTCTATGCGCGCCGTTTCTGTTATAGAAGTATTGCTTTCTTCTGCAATTTCACAGATGCGCTGTTCGGTCATGGGGTGTTCATATGTTGTATGAATGGTGTAATCATACGGTTCATTCAATGCTGTATTGTAACCATCAATAAATCCCGCGGCAATAAAGCCAATTCCGAAAGTGGTAAAAGTAATAAGGAGTGTTGCGGCAAATATCGAACGGGTATATTGACGGATTTTCTGCTTCAGCAGATTGTAAAAAACAATGTTTCTGTAATATGCCCTGATATTATACTTTTTTAGAATATCACCTATGGACGAACATTGAATAATCAGGATATAGACGCCTAAAACAGCGGTCGCCAAACTCACATAAGCCAGCAGGGTATTAAGCAGGCCGCCGATATTCTGCAGGGTGAAAAACGCGGCGATACCGCCTGGAACAAGTAAAGCGCCCAGAATCAATTTGGGCAGATTTCCGTCTGCGGCTTTTTCGTTTTCATCAGAAGTTTTCAGGATTTTCAGAATATCCAATTTTTTGATGTAGCTGCAGTTGACTGCACGCAGTATCAGCCAGTTTAATACCGAAAAGATGAAAGCGATACACAGCCCCTGCCACCCAATGCTGAATGCGGTTTCCTGCGTTTCCAAAAATAAATTCAGGAACGACCAGCAGAAATAGGCAAGCGGCACAGATAATTTGGAATCCAGATTTCCGGTAGGTTCATCCGCCAAGACGATTGAGGGGTTATTGGAGAGCGCTCTTGCTATGGAAGTCCGCTGCTTCTGGCCTCCGGACACCTCGGCAGGATATTTTTCCGCAATTTCTTCAATTCCAAAAACAGTTAACAGATTTTGCGTATTGCGTTCCATCTGACTTTGTTCTCGCCCTGCAATGATCTGCGGCAGAAAGATATTCTCCCGGATAGTCAGCCCGTTCAATAGCATAAAATCCTGAAAAACAAAGCCCAGCTTATGCTGACGGATTTCTGAAAGCCTGCTTTCCTCTTCTGTTAAGAAATCGTTTCCGTCAAGCAGGACTTTTCCCTCATCTGCGCTGATAAAGCCGGAAATAACATTGAGCAGCGTTGTTTTCCCGGAACCGGACGGTCCCATAACCGCAACAAATTCGCCATTATGGATCACAGCAGAGATTTTCTTTAAAACGGGGTAGTCGGTACCTTTGGAATGATATGTTTTGGATACGTTTTCAATCTTTAGCATAATGATCTCCTTCCTCTGAGCTGAATTTTGATTTTCCAAATCGGACATTTACGGATGCACCGCGCCCTGCCGTGCTGTTTGATAATATAATGCTGCCATTGTGACGCTCGCAGAGAACTTTGCAGATATTTAATCCAAGACCCAAATGGACATCGTCCGTTTTTTTCTCCGCAGTATAAAACGGGGTGGTGGCTGATTTTAATGCGCTGTCGTCAAATCCCTTTCCGTCATCCGTTACGATTATCGAAAAAGCATCATTATCGGAAGTATACTGTATGGATATCACATTCTCGGCATACTGAACCGCATTGGATAACAGATTTTCAAAGACCTGCGCGACAATATCCGGATCGACCGTAAGTTCAGCCGCGGTAACTTTATTTAAAAATAGGAGCTGTTTTCCTTTGCAATAGATGGAAGCGGTATCGTTCAGCATCATGATAAGATCCGCCGCAGGCATGGCTTTTCTCTCGATGGGCATATCTTCAAGCCGCTGCAGCGTGTTCATGGAAGAAACATAATTTTTCAGCCGCGAGATCTGTCCGGCCATTACCGCATAAGCTTCCATGATATCATCTGCGCTTAATTTCCCTTCCGGTGCGTATTTCTGCAGAATACCCAAATGTCCTTCCAGGACGGTAAGCGGAGTCCGCAAATCATGTGAAAAAGCGGCATTCAACCGTTTTCGCTCATTCATTTGCCGCCACA
This sequence comes from uncultured Lachnospiraceae bacterium, assembly GCA_930989745.1. Lineage (GTDB taxonomy): Bacteria > Bacillota > Clostridia > Lachnospirales > Lachnospiraceae > Egerieimonas_A > Egerieimonas_A faecigallinarum. The sequence goes on from CAKNMY010000021.1 coordinate 5,811, forward strand.
TTCCACGATTATTGTCTTCCAGGGCTGAGCGCATTTTTTCAAATGCACTGCAGAGCGCGCCCATTTCATCGTCCTTATCATATGAAACCGAAAAGTTCAGATCATGGTCTGCAATCCGCCTGGAGGCTGCGGATAAAAGAGAAAGCGGCTTTTTGATTTTTACTCTGTAGAAAACCAGACCTGCTGAAATAAAACAGATGAGATAAGTAAGGGGCGGCAATAGCCAGGAAAGCATTTCATACAGATACATCATGTTTCCGTCATGGCCTGACAGCCGGAAGACAGACTGATTTCCCCACACCTTTTCCGAATTAAATCCCTCAACAATTTCAGAATACTGAAAGGCAATTTCCTGCTGTGCGTTCATAAGCAGAGTTTTTTCAATCTCCACAAGCAGCATGGCAATGAGCAGAAAGGCACCTGCAAGCAGGACAAATGTCGAAGGAATGGACAGGTTATTCAATTTGCGCCTGATTTTATCCATTTATAGCCTACCCCCCAAACCGTTTCTATATATTGCTTCGCGCCGGCGGCTGCAAATTTCGCCCGGATTTTTCTGATATGTTCTGCAACAACAGAATTATTTCCAGGGCTGTCTAAGCCCCATGCAGCCTCATAAAGGCGCTCTTTGTCAAAAATCCGTCCCGGATTCTGTGAAAGCACCTCAAGAATATCAAACTCTTTTTTCAAGAGAGGTATTTCATGCCCGTTCCAGTATACCATTCGCTCCGTATAATCAATCATCAAAAGTTCATCAAACAGAACATGGCTCCGAATATCCACAGATTATTCGGCAGAATATGAGCTGTGAAAAGAAATGATGAAAAGTTGTAAAAATTCCATGAAATAAGTGAAATTTATATATGTGATTTCTCCTAACTCTATGGTAAACTATGAATAAAAACAGAGTTTCCGCAGAGAACAGAAGGAGAAGTAATAATGGGAATTGCAGAAATCAGAGACAAAATCGAAAAAGGTGAGACTGCCCTGGGTATTGAGCTGGGGTCTACGCGGATCAAGGCAGTCCTTATTGACAGTACGCACACGCCGATCGCATCGGGAAGCCATGCATGGGAGAACAGCTATGTGGATCATATTTGGACGTATTCACTGGAGGAAGTGATAAGCGGGCTGCAGGCGTGTTACCGTGACCTGGCGCAGGATGTGGAGCGGCAGTACGGTGTTGCGCTCAGGCGCGTGGGCGCGATGGGCATAAGCGCGATGATGCACGGCTATCTCGCGTTTGACAAAAGCGGCAGTCTGCTGGTGCCGTTCCGCACCTGGCGCAACAGTATTACCGGGGAGGCGGCAGAGAAGCTCACAGAGCTCTTCCAGTACAACATTCCGCAGCGCTGGAGCATCGCGCATTTATATCAGGCGATTTTAAATGAGGAACCGCACGTTGCGGATATTGATTTTCTGACCACGCTGAGCGGATATATTCACTGGAAGCTCACCGGACGCAGAGTGCTGGGCATCGGGGATGCGTCCGGCATGTTTCCGATTGATACGGAGAGAAAGGACTATCACGCCCAGATGCTGGAGCAGTTTGACCGTCTTGTCGAAGAAAAGCACTATCCATGGAAGGTCAAAGAGCTGCTTCCCGAAGTGCTGACGGCAGGGGAGGATGCCGGGACGCTGACGGCAGAGGGAGCCCTGCTTTTGGATCCCACCGGAACACTTGCTCCGGGAGCTCCGATGTGCGCGCCGGAGGGCGATGCCGGAACGGGCATGACCGCCACCAACAGTGTTGCCGTGCGTACGGGAAATGTTTCCGCGGGAACCTCGATCTTTGCGATGCTGGTGCTGGAAAAGGAACTCTCAAAAGTATATCCGGAGCTGGATCTGGTGACCACGCCGGCAGGAGATCTGGTGGCTATGGTTCACGCCAACAACTGTACTTCGGATATCAATGCCTGGGCGGGACTGTTCGGCGAATTCGCCCGCGATATGAACCTGGAGCTCTCCGCAGACCGTTTATTTACATATCTGTTTGAGAAGGCTCTGGAGGGAGAGGCAGACTGCGGAAAGCTGCTGTCTTACTGTTATCTGTCAGGTGAGAATATCACCAGGGTGGAGGACGGAAGGCCGATGTTCGTGCGTATGCCTGACAGCCGGTTTACACTGGGCAATTTCATGCGCACGCACCTGTATTCCGCGCTGGGCGCTCTGAAGATCGGAATGGATATTCTGCTGAAGGAGGAGCATGCTTCGCTCGACCGTCTGATGGGACACGGAGGATTTTTCAAAACCCCGAAGGTGGGGCAGAAGATTATGGCGGATGCCATGGAAGTCCCGGTGAGTGTCATGGAGACGGCAGGGGAAGGCGGCGCCTGGGGCATCGCGCTGCTGGCGGCATTCCGGAAAGACCGCAAAGATGGGGAAACACTGGATACATATCTGAATGAGCGCGTATTTTCTGGACAGAACGGCTCCACAGAGCTGCCGGATCCAGAGGGAACAGCAGGATTCTTATCCTTTATGGAACGATACCGCAGCGCGCTTCCCGCGGAGAAGGCAGCCGCAGAGGCTCTTAACTGAATTTTATATACACGGAGGAAAAATTACAATGCTGGAACAGTTAAAACAACAGGTATATGAGGCAAATATGATGCTTCCCAGATACGGTCTTGTTACGTTTACCTGGGGAAATGTAAGCGGGATCGACCGATCGGCAGGACTTTTTGTTATTAAGCCGAGCGGCGTCGCGTATGAGGATCTAGCTCCTGAGAGTATGGTCGTGGTGGATCTGGAGGGAAATGTAGTGGAGGGCAGCTTCCGTCCTTCCTCCGATACCGCGACCCACGCAGAGCTCTATAAGGCGTTTTCCGATATCGGAGGTATCGTCCACACACACTCGTCCTGGGCAACGAGCTGGGCGCAGGCGGGCCGGGCGATCCCCTGCTACGGGACTACGCATGCCGATTATTTCTATGGGGAGATACCGTGTGTGCGGAATCTGACAAAAGAGGAGATCGAGGAAGATTACGAGAAGAATACGGGCGTGCTTATTGCGGAGTATTTCAGGGACAGGGACCATATCGCGGTTCCGGCAGTGCTCTGTAAAAATCACGGACCGTTTGCCTGGGGAAAGGACGCGCACGAGGCGGTTCACAATGCCGTTGTTCTGGAAGAAGTGGCGAAGATGGCGCTTCGGTGTGAACGGATTAATCCGCAGGTGTGCCCGGCTCCGCAGGAACTGCAGGATAAGCATTATTACCGCAAGCACGGAGCAAATGCGTACTACGGGCAAAAGTGATCAGTACAGGGGGATTTTCTATGAAAGCAAAACTGACAATAGACAGACATTTTATTGTGGCGGATACAGACAAACGTATTTTTGGCTCCTTTCTGGAGCATCTGGGAAGAGCTGTCTACGAGGGCATTTACCAGCCGGACAGTCCGTTCGCGGATGAGCAGGGATTTCGCAGGGATGTGCTTTCTCTGGTAAAGGAGCTGCGGGTTCCGATTGTCCGCTATCCGGGCGGAAACTTTGTATCCAATTACCGCTGGGAGGACGGCGTGGGACCAAAGGAGCAGCGCCCCTGCCGCCCGGAACTTGCCTGGGGCGTTTTGGAGACGAATCAGTTCGGACTCAATGAATTTGCCGACTGGGCGAAGAAGGCGGATACCGAGATTATGATGGCGGTAAACCTGGGAACCCGCGATACCGACGCGGCGCTCGCTCTGCTGGAATACTGCAACTTTGAAAAAGGTACGTATTACAGTGACCTGCGCCGCAGCCATGGATATGAGACGCCGCATAATATTAAGCTGTGGTGTCTGGGGAATGAGATGGACGGTCCCTGGCAGATCGGCCACAGGAACGCTGCTGAATACGGAAGGATCGCCGCGCGGACAGGATATGCGATGAAGCTCCTCGATCCCTCGATCGAGACGGTAGTGTGCGGAAGTTCCAATCTGAATATGAGTACGTTCGGCGAGTGGGAGGAGGGCGTGCTCTCAGAGTGCTATGATCAGGTGGACTACCTGTCTCTGCACCAGTATTACGCGAATCCGAAGGATGACTCCGCGGACTTTTTTGCAAGCACAGTCGGAATGGATGAGTTCATTTCTTCTGTGGTATCCATTGCGGATTGTGTGCGCGCGAAAAAGAGAAGCAGAAAGCGGATTCATCTTTCGTTTGACGAATGGAATGTCTGGTATCACTCCCACGATGCCGACGCGAAGCTGGAGAAATGGGGAACAGCGCCGCATCAGCTCGAGGACGTCTATAATCTGGAAGACGCGGTACTGGTCGGAAGTATGCTGATCACACTGCTGCGCCATGCGGACCGCGTAAAGGTCGCGTGTCTGGCACAGCTTGTCAATGTAATCGCGCCGATCATGACTTCGGATACGGGTGCCTGGAAGCAGACGATTTATTATCCCTATCTGTATACCAGCCTCTATGGCAGGGGCACGGTGCTGAACACACTTGTGGACAGCCCGGTCTATGACAGCCCGAGTTATGGCGAGACGCCGTATCTCGATGCGGTCGTTGTCGAGGACGCAGAGCAGGAGACACTGACCGTATTCGCGGTGAACCGAAGCCTTACGGAGCGTCTGGAGCTTTCCTGTGACCTGCGCCAGTTTGAGGGATATGCACCTGATACGTGCATTGAGCTGAATCATCCGGATCTGAAGGCGGTCAATACGGAGGCGGCGCCGGATACTGTGGCTCCGGCAGCTCTGGAGCAGGTGCGGATAGAAGGCGGGCAGTTATCAGCCAGTCTTGAAGAGCACAGCTGGAATATGATCCGGCTGAAGAAACAAAGAGAATAAGCGGCATGCAGGGCTTTGGCTCACCTGTTTCCATTTCTGCGGGAAGCGCATATAGTAATTAGGAGATTACAGTAAATGGATGTCAGTGCATGTGAAAACAGATTGTTATAGATTTTCCGTCTTTGGAGGAGATCTGCGCCAGGTGTATCTCGCGAAAACTCTGGCGCTGCAGGGCCACACCGTGACGGTATACGGCTTGTGTGCGCCTGTGGAAGCAGTTCACGGGCGGATGACAACAAAAGCTGAAACATTTGCAGAGGCTGCGGAGGCCTCCGATATCTTTCTGTGTCCTACGCCCTTTTTTAAGGGAGGGCAGGTATTTTGTCAGAATCCGGATGTCAGGATGAACCGGGAAGTATTCTTTGGTGAAGACTGTGCGGGAAAACTGCTGTTCGCGGGCTGCATTCCGGCGGATGTCCGGGAAAGCCTGCACCGGAATGGAACGTTCAGTTTTGATCTGATGCTGGAGGAAACCGTCGCCGTGCGCAACAGCATTGCCACAGCGGAAGGCGCGATCGCCGAAGCACTGATTCACAGTCCCTATAATCTGAGCGGGAGCCGCTGCCTGATTCTCGGCTACGGACGGTGCGGCGCGGCGCTCGCTTCCCTTCTGAAGGGAATTTCCCGCAAAATTACAGTGTGTGCCAGAAGCCCGCTCGCCAGGGCAAAGGCTTCCGTATGCGCAGATGAGGTCATGGACTTCAGAAATCTCTATCGCGCGCTGAAGCGTTCCGAAATCATTTTTAATACGATCCCATGTGAAATATTGAACCGCCATATGGTAAAGCATATTTCTCCAGACGCTCTGATTGTGGATCTGGCGTCAGCGCCCGGAGGCGTGGATTGCGCGGCGGCGGAGGAATGCGGTATCCGGACGGTCTTCTGCCCGGGGCTGCCGGGAAAATATTCCCCTGCCTCGTCAGCCGAAATCCTTGCCGGCGCAGTGCTTAAAATACTCTCCGAGCGGGACTGTCCGGCATATGCCGGGGGTCACAGCGCGCCTGCGGGAGCGCCCGCTGACTGATTATAAAATAAGGAGGGATTTCTTATGTGCCTGAAAGGAAAAACCATCGGCATCGCCTTTACAGGCTCTTTCTGCACATATACGAAAGCATTTGAGCAGCTCAGGCGGCTTGCGCAGACGGACGCTCAGATCCAGACAATTTTCTCCGACGCGGCGCAGACAATAGACAGCCGTTTCGGGAAAGCGGCCGACTTTCTTGCGGAGGCTGAACGGATTACGGGCCGGCCTCCGATTCTGACGATTTCCGGCGCGGAGCCTATCGGCCCAAGCGGCTGCCTGGATCTGCTGGTCATCCTGCCGTGTACGGGCAATACGATTGCCAAGCTGGCGAACGGAATCACAGATTCTCCGGTACTCATGGCCGCAAAGGCGCATCTTCGCAATGAGAAACCGCTGCTGCTGTCTGTATCCACCAATGATGCCCTGGGTATGAATATGAAGAATATCGGGCTGCTGATGAACACGAAAAATATTTATTTCGTCCCATTCGGACAGGATAACCCGGAAAAGAAGCCAAATTCCATGATCGCCAGGACTGACCTGCTGCTCCCGTCTGTCGTGGCGGCGCTCAACGGCAGGCAGTACCAGCCGGTTATTCAGTAAGGAGGAATGCTTATGTGTGGAATCTGCGGATTCTGCCGTCTCGACGGCGGCTTTGACAAAGAATCCAGGAAATGGAAGCGCTGCCTGGAGGAAATGAACCGCTCCCAGAAACGCAGAGGACCGGATGATGAGGGAATCTGGCTGGGTGAACACTGCGGCCTCGGGCATGTGCGTCTCTCGATCATTGATCCGGTGACCGGGCATCAGCCCATGACGCGTACCCAGGCGGGGCGTACCTGTACGCTGGTGCTCAACGGAGAAATTTACAACATGGTGTCACTCAGAAAAGAACTGGAGAACGAGGGAGCTGTCTTTCAAACAGCGAGTGATACGGAGATTGTGCTGAACGGCTACATGCTGCACGGAATTTCCTACCTGGAGAAACTGAACGGAATCTTCTCCATGGCGCTGTGGGATTCCGCCTGCGACACTCTGTATCTGATCCGCGACCGCCTGGGGATCAAACCCCTGTTTTATACGCGGCAGGGAGAGACTCTTATTTTTGCCTCAGAGTTGAAAGGCCTGCTGGCTTATCCCGGTGTGGAAGCCGTACTGGACAGGGAAGGGCTGTGTGAGATTTTTGCGCTCGGTCCGGCAAAATCTTACGGGAAGGGCGTGCTGAAAGGAATGTATGAGGTCCTTCCGGGACACTATCTGGCGCTTTCCCGTCAGGGAACGCGGGATGTCTGTTACTGGAAGCTCGAAAGCCGTCCGCACGAGGACACCTTTGCCGAGACGGTGGAGAAAACTTCCTGGCTCGTGGAAGATGCGGTAAAGCTGCAGATGATCTCCGACACACCCATCAGTACATTTTTGTCGGGCGGTGTGGACAGCAGTATCGTCACTGCGATCTGCGCCAGGGAGCTGAGAAAACAGGGAAAGGTACTGGATACGTTTTCCTTTGACTTTGAAGGGAACAGGGAGTATTTCAAAGCAAACGCTTTTCAGCCCAGCCAGGACCGCCCCTATGTGGAGCAGATGGTTCAGTTCTGCAGTACGAATCACCGCTTTCTGGAATGCGGCAATGAGGACATGATATCCTGTCTGTTTCGCGCCGTAGATGCCCGTGACCTTCCGTGCATGGCGGATGTGGAGTCCTCTATGCTGTATTTCTGTTCCAGGGTAGCGGAGTACGACAAGGTAGCGCTGACCGGAGAATGCGCGGATGAGATTTTCGGCGGCTATCCGTGGTTTCATAAGAAGGAAGCCTTTGATACAGACGCATTTCCCTGGTCGCAGTCCATGGAGCCGCGGCAGGCGCTGCTGTCCCGGGAACTGATTGAAGAGCTTCCGATGGAAGCGTATGCCAGAGCGGCATATGAGAAGACGATCCGCGAAACCCCATCATTTCCGGGTGATACGCCTGAAGAAAAACGCCGCCGGGAAATCGCGTGGCTGAATCTGCGGTGGTTCATGGTCACGCTTCTGGACCGTATGGACCGCACAAGTATGTATTCCGGACTGGAGGCCCGGGTACCCCTGGCGGATCACCGGATCGTAGAATATGTCTGGAATGTACCCTGGAGCATGAAGTGTCCGGACGGAACAGTCAAAGGGCTGCTGCGGCATGCCGCAGAGGGGTGGCTTCCCAGTGAGATTCTCTGGCGAAGAAAGAGTCCTTATCCCAAGACCTACCATCCCGAATATGAAAAAACGCTCGGGAAAATGCTGCTGGAGGAACTTTCCGACAGGAACGCCCCCATACGGGACCTGGTGGACGAACAAAAAGTGCGCGCTTTTCTTAAGAGTCCTTCGGATTACGGCAGGCCATGGTATGGCCAGCTTATGGCAGGTCCGCAGATGCTCGCGTATATGCTACAGGTAAATTACTGGATAAAGAAGTATCAGATACGGATCATATGAGCAGAGATCGGGAGATTTTTCGGAGAATGGCTGTCCGGGAATCTCCCGTTTTTGAAGGCTTCTTTTTTCATTTGGGTCTTTTCTTTTTGCGGCAAAGAGGTATAATATAACTGTTTTGTCAATACTTACATTTGTACGGAGGAAAAAATTATGCGCAAAACAGTGGTACAGGCATCCCCTGTACAGCATATGTTCTCAAACAGAGATCTGAAAAAACTTCTGATTCCCCTCGCGATTGATCAGCTTTTAAATACCATGATGGGAACTGTGGGAACGCTGGTGGTCAGTAATCTCGGATCGGCCGCCATCTCTGCGGTCAGTCTCGTAGACTCAATCAATATCCTTATTGTTCAGGCATTTTACGCGCTGGCAGCCGGCGGAACGGTTATCTGTTCCCATTACCTGGGGTGTTCTGACCGCATGCATGCCAAAAAAGCGGCGAAACAGCTGATTTTTATCACGTTTGCACTGTCTGTCATAATGGCGGCGCTGTGTATAGCTTTTAACGGTCCTCTGCTCCGATTGATATTCGGTGAGGTGGAGCAGCAGGTCATGGATTATGCGCAGCAATATTTTCTCATTTCCGCTATATCGTATCCGTTTATTGCATTATATGATGACGGGGCATCCATATTTCGGGCACAGGAGAACAGCAGACTGCCCATGCAGATTTCTCTGTATTCCAATCTGATTAACCTGGCGCTGAATTTTCTGTTTGTCTGGGGGCTTCATCTCGGAGTCATGGGATCTGCGCTGGCGACGCTGGCGGCGCGCGCATTCTCCACCGTTTTTGTACTTGTAAAACTGCGTTCTCCCAGGTGGGCGATTTCCCTGGAACATTATCTGAATATCCGTCCGGACTGGGGGCAGATTAAGAAGATTCTGTATCTGGGTATTCCGTCCGGTATTGAGAACAGTATGTTCCAGTTTGGAAAGCTTGCTCTGCAGTCCACCGTCTCGATGATGGGAACGGCTGCGATCGCGGCGCAGGGCATGACAAATACACTGGAAAATCTGAATGGAATTCTCGCTATAGGAATCGGCATCGGTTCTATGACGGTGGTGGGAGAGTGCCTGGGAGCCGGAAGGAAAGATGAGGCGGTCTACTATATCAGGAAGCTGAGCTGGATCGCGGAGGCAGTTCTGGCGGCAAGCTGCCTTGTTATTTTCATTCTGGTACATCCGATTACATATTTCGGCGGTATGGAGCCGGAAAGCGCAAAAATGTGTATTTTTATGGTAACCTGTATTACGATCGTTAAGCCGCTTGTATGGACACTTTCCTTCATTCCGGCGTACGGACTTCGTGCGGCAGGTGATGTGAAATTTACGATGATCGTATCTGCGGCTTCGATGTGGCTGTGCCGTGTCAGCCTTGCTATTTTCCTGGCGCGGGTGATGGGCTTTGGACCGATCGCTGTGTGGATTGGAATGTTCGCGGACTGGACGGTGAGGGCGGTAATCTTTTTCCTGAGATTCCGCAGCCGGAAGTGGCTGAATCATCAGGTGATCTGATGGAAAAAGCTTTGTATGAATCATAAGGAGGGCTACGACCGATGAGACTTTGCTGTAATGACATGGCGGCAATTACCGCCTGCTCCAATCCTTTGGGGGAGGGAGCCTTGAAAAAACTTCCGGATCTGCTTGACAGGCTGCGCGGTCTGGGACTGACGCCCATGGTGGGCGAATGTGTCTTTGGTGCGCATCCGACAGGCCGGGAAAGAGCAGAAGAACTTATGAAGCTTTACAGGGACGACCGGGTCCGGGCAATTTTCGATATTTCCGGCGGTGATCTGAGCAATGAAGTTCTGGAATATCTCGATTTTTCTGTGATAAAAGATCATCCCAAGCCGTTCTGGGGATACAGTGATCTTACCGTTATCTTAAACGCAGTCTATGCAAAAACCGGAAATGCAGGATGTCTCTATCAGATCCGAAATCTGATCTCGGCAGACGCCAGGCGCCAGACAGAAGCTTTCCGGGATACCGTGCTCGGAGACGGCAGAAAGCTGTACGATACAAAATGGGATTTTATTCAGGGAAATTGTATGGAAGGAATTGTTGTGGGCGGAAATATCCGCTGCTTTCTGAAGCTTGCCGGAACGCAGTACTTTCCGGACACCCGCGGAAAGATTCTGTTTCTGGAGAGCAGAAGCGGAAGAGAACCGCTGATACGCGCGTTCTTCTGTCAGCTGCGGCAGATGGGAGTCCTTGCGGAAATCTCAGGGCTTCTGCTCGGAACATTCACCGAATACGAATCCATTCAGGGGAATCCGCCCGTGGAAGAACTCGCCCGCATGGCAGCCGGCAGAGCAGACCTGCCGATTGCGAAGACCGCACAGATCGGACACGGAAGTGATTCCAGGGCGCTGGTGATCGGAGATAAACTCTCAATCCGCGTCTAGGAATCCTGCCTTCTGCATTTTCCGGATGACCTGCTGCTGGCGTTCTCTGGCAAGCTCAGGATTAACGATCGGATTATATAAGGATGGAGCGTTGGGAACTCCCGCGAGAAGCGTCGCCTCATCGTCTGTCATGTCGGCGGGCGGTTTCCCAAAGTATCCGTAGCTGGCATCCCAGACACAGTAATATCCGTTGCCGAAATAAATGGAGTTCAGATACAGCTCCAGGATCGTATCTTTATCGTAGGCCTTTTCGATATCGAAAGCCATAAACATCTCAGATACCTTTCGGAACAGATTCTTATCCTGAGTGAAGAACTGGTTCTTGGCAAGCTGCTGCGTAATCGTGCTTCCGCCTTCGGCAAAGGACATCGTATGGATATCATTGATCAGCGCCCGCCCGATAGCAATTGGGTCAATCCCCCAATGTCTGTAAAATCGCTTGTCCTCCACAGAAAGAACCGCGTCAATATAAATATCGGGCAGTTCATCCAGTGTGGTATAGTGCTCCTGCGACTGAATCCTCTCACCCATTTCCTCCACGCTCATAACTTCCAGCGCATCTTTATATCCCTCATAACCTTTATAGAGCACAAATCCTCCAGTCAGCGTGAAAAGCAGCAGAAGACAGGCAGCCAGACGTTTTATTACTCGCATACTTTACCATCCTTTTCTTTTGCGTTTGCCGCCCGGACTTTGGGTCGGGGGCATATGTGTTGTCCTGTTGTCTACGATACCAAGTATATATGATCCGACCTTTTTCTTCTATGGGATTTTCCTTACAGTTTTCTGGAAGTCTCTTACATTTTTGTAAGGAGGGAGAGAAGAGGGGTTACTTCTTTTCCGTCTCCGCAGGCGGCTCCTCCCGCAGCTTTACTGCAGACGCGGCCATTCTTCGCCTGGCGTCATCCATGGCTGCATAGTGCTTCTTTGTGGTATTGACATCCTTATGTCCCAGCACATCCGCCACAAGATAGATATCACCCGTCTCGTGATAGAGCGCCGTACCATATGTACTGCGCAGCTTATGCGGCGTGATTTTCTTCGTGGTTGTGACCTCCCTGGAGTACTTTTTGACCAGGTTCTCGACGGCCTTGACACCGATGCGCTTTCTCTGAGCAGAATAGAAGAGGGCGTGTTCATGGCCTGTGACCGGAGTGATGGTATCGCGCACTTCCAGATAATTCCTGAGCGCCCGTTCAACTTCAGGACCAAAATAGATGATCATTTCATTTCCGCCTTTTCGCGTCACTTTGATGCCGTTGTTTTTAAAATCCACGTCCTCCACATCAAGTCCCACGCATTCCGACACACGAATTCCCGTTCCGAGCAGCAGGGTGACGATGGCGATATCACGTTCTTTGTTCTTTTCATAATATACTTTTCGTTGACCAGTCAAGCGTTCTCCGCAGTTTTCCATATAGTCCAGCAGCAGAGCAACCTCGTCAACATCGAGACGGATAATCGCCTTATCGTGGATCTTTGGCATATCAATCAGCACCGTAGGATTCGTCCGGATGGCTTCCCGCTTGAAAAAGTAGGAATAAAAGCTGCGCAGCGCGGAAAGCTTGCGCTTGAGACCGCGTTCGCCGTTCGTGACCACCTGGTTGTCGGAATCTGTATAGAGCTTCAGATATTCCATATATTCCTCGATATCCACGGATTTGAGCTGATCGAGGACATCGACAGTAAACTGATCCATGGAGTAATCCTTAAACAGTGGATTTTCATCGATCAGGAACTGGAAGAAAATACGAATGTCATAGGCATAAGAAATTCTTGTTTTCGTCGTTGTGGTTGCTTCAATGGCACGAAAATAATCGCGGGCAAATACCGGAAGGGTTTTCAGAACCTCGCGGAGCTTCAGGATATTTTCCATGTCAGTCTGTTCGTGATAAGTGGTGCGTTTGTCCATGATAAAAATTCCTTTCATAACTAAAAGTAAAGAATGTTTGGAACAGATAATCAGACATCAAAACAGGGCTTCAGACCTGGATAGTATGCCTGATCAATCTATTCGCCAAACACATGTTTTTCGAATAGATATCTATATTTTACCACAGAGCACCCCGCATTTCAATCAAATCCTTCGATTTTCGGTATTTTCGTCTTTTTTACAGATTATGCTTTTTATACGTTTTATGGGTTTGTTTTTATACTTCTGTTGTTATGCCGCGCAAAAAATATCCTGATGCCTGAGCTGTCCGATAAGCAGCCGGTTCTTGAGGCTGAGAATTTGATTCGCCGGCATAGCGGATTCTATTAGTTATTTGTATGCATGCATTCAGCTGTAAAAACGTTTGCATTATATATAATCGTAATCACAATCACATTGTCGGGGATTCGTTTATTTATCCGGCCGTTTATTTATCCGGCCACCGGATATCTTTATGCTGGATCTTTCAGATCACCATATCCTGAAGCCAGGGGTTCCGCGATCTGTTTGAAAAGAGATCTATTCCAAAAACCCCATTCCTGGAGATCCTCTGCCTGTCCTCTGCAGCTGCAGGCAGCCACAGAAAGAAAGATTCTTACTTCTGCAGCTGTCCGGAATAATAAGGAATACAGAGATATGTCCCCGACTGTATCGTATCCGAAGTGATCTGATTCAGCTGTTTGATCTCCTGGATATATACGCAGATATCGGAATACTCTTTTGTCCAGTGTTCCTCGGCAATGCTCCACAGGCTGTCTCCCTGTTCCACGTAGACACTTGTGTAGTACTTATATCTGGCTCCTTCATAGGTCCCATCTGCGTTTGCAGGCTCTGCGGTGACAAGGATAATCAAAAAACCGATGATCAGGACTGCTGCCGCAATTCTTTTGGGATAATATTTTTTCTTTTTCCTGCTTCCGTATGTTGCCTGCGTCATAGACTGCACCTCCATGAAATTACCGAACATTTGTTTGCTTCCTGTAGTTTTATTATAGTGTTCGAACATATGTTTGTCAACATGGATTTTCACATGCTGCGCGGAAAAAGAATTTTACATAATAAAGGAAGCGGGCGATACGCTGTACATACCGCCCGCTTCCCGATGAAATGATGCTATGCTAAAAATTATTTTAATATCTTAAGATTGTATGTTTTCTTCTGCCCATATCCCTTCTCGAAAATATCGTGTCTGTTCCTGAGCTGATTACCGTGCGTCCTGTGCGGTGCTTCGCCCTGGTCGGGATGATAGCTGCCGAAAATATATTCCAGCTTCGACCTCATATAATTCCATCCGTATCCGATGCCCATACAGACTTTCAAATATGCATGGAAAAGGAGGTTCCCCGCTCTGTGAATCAGCCCGCTGCTGTTACCGGTATATGCTCTCATCAGAAGATAGAAACCGATAACGAGAATACATGCTAAAATCAGAATATTACGAATCAGTTCTAACATATGCTTCAACCTCCTTGCTTTATAGTTTCTCTTTAATTGTCTTTATTTTAAAACTTTTACACAGAATAGTCAATATATTTATGGAAATTTTATAATTTTTTGTCATATTTCCTTGAACAAATATTCCAAACCCGTTGGATTACTTCGAACAAACATTCCGAATATTTGTTTGCATTTTCCATCCGTCTGTGGTATGATAAACACAAAATCAGGGAGGATTATACCTATGGCATACGGAAAGATCACAAATAAGCAGGCAGAGATTCTGGACTACATAAAGACTGAGATTGCGAACCGTGGATTTCCTCCCGCTGTGCGTGAAATCTGCGAGGCGGTGAATCTGAAGTCCACCTCCTCCGTACATTCCCATCTGGAGACGCTCGAGAAGAATGGATATATCCGCCGGGACCCGACGAAGCCGCGCGCGATAGAGATTGTGGACGATAATTTCAATCTCGCGCGCCGGGAGATCGTATACGTTCCGGAGGTGGGACGCGTTGCGGCAGGAGAACCGATTCTGGCAGTTGAGAATATTGACTCCTACTTCCCTCTTCCGTCTGAGCATGTTCCGAAGGGCGAGACATTCCTTCTGCAGGTCAAGGGAGACAGTATGGTGAATGCCGGAATTTTTAACGGAGACCATATTCTTGTGGAGAAGAAGCCCACAGCGGAGAACGGAGAGATTGTGGTGGCGATGATTGACGATTCCGCCACAGTCAAGACCTACTACAGGGAGGACGATCATGTACGGCTGCAGCCGGAGAATGATTATATGGATCCGATTATTGTGCGGGAGAATCTCCAGATTGTCGGAAAGGTCGTCGGAGTCTTCCGGTTTATGAAGTAATACATATACACCATGTAAAACAGGGAGCGCTGTTGCAGCGCTCCCTTTAAATTGCGGTTTTCTGTTTTCTTCTATTCCCCTCTTCGATGCCGGACAATAAAATAGATCATGCTGTAAACAGCCGTCATATCGATGCCAAGGCATGGAAAATAGACAGACCGCGGCAGCACACCGACATTCGGATGGCTGAAAATGCAAACTGCGCTGCAGAGAATCACAAAAATCAGGCTTATGAGAATTCCGATGAAATTCCGGTTTTTCTTCGGCTCAATGGAGGATCTCCATAAGCGTTTGCGTTCCAGCATATACAGGAGTAAATCTTCCTGTTCATATCCTTTGACAAGCACACAGGTATATCTTCCTGTATGGCCGTTTGGATGGTGTATACGGCAGACCACGTAGTATGAACCGGAGCGCTCAGTGATGCGCTCCACACCCAAAATCTCCGATGCCGCAGTCGGAGCCATTCCTTCCTGCTCTATCTGCCTTCGGACTGCGGGGATCAGCTTCTGAACCTCTGATGATGTCTGTATCATTCCAATGAAGCCCCGCCGATACCGTACCAGCCGGCGGACATCCAGGATATAGAGACGCCCGCTGTCGTCCTGGCAGAACAGTGTCGCTTCCCTCCTCAGTATCCGTCCAAGCTGCAGTGCAAGAAGGACGATTACCGCTGTGGTGAGCAGGCACAGAAACAGGGAAAGCACCTTTCCGTTTTCCCCCGCGGATATGGTGAGAAGCGCGGACACGGCGATCATCAGAAACGCCAGCGCCAGAATTGCCGCGATTCCTGCCAGGGTATGAACTGCAAAACGATTTTTTGCCTTTTGCGGGGGCATCCAGATCTTCATAGCTCATCCTCACTGATCTCAATTTTCTCCAGATTCAGGATTTTTCCCTCTTCTGCCGTCAGTACAGCCATGGTAAGTTCACCGGAAAATCTTCGTCTGCCGCAGCTCCCGGGATTCAGCCACAGCCTGCCGCCGATGACTTCCTGGGAATATCTGTGAGTGTGTCCGAAGATCACAACCTGTGCGTTGTCCAGATTCCTTCCCGCATTTCTGCGGTCATGCACTGCCAAAAATGAGATGCCTGCGATCGAACAGCTTAAGGTCTGGCGCAGATAGCTCAGATGATAATCATTATTTCCTCTCACGACGTAAATGTTCGTCAGTTTTCGCATCTCATCCATCACTTCCTCGGTCGTGACATCACCGGCATGAATCGCGGCATCACAGCTTCTGAGGATTTCCTTCACCTGCGGGCGCAGAATGTCATGGGTGTCAGACAGCACTGCGATGCGCAGAGGCGTGCTTTTTCCATGGTACATAATTTTTTCCTTTTCCTGTAATACAAATGTCTTTAATCTTCCTCCCCCTGCCGCTGCACAACACAAAATGGATTGACGTCAGGATCCTGCAGAGTATCTCGTCAGCCATTTGCCCTTTTTGTAGTAAATCATCATCATCACCGCGCAGGTGGTCCATGTCACAATATAGCTCAGAAATACAATCGTGATGTCATGGATAAACATAGGCATCACACTCAGCCAGATAACCCTCAGCACACAGAAGTTGAATACCATGATGAGCATTGGGATTGTCGTCTCTCCGGAGCCGCGGATCACTCCGCTGCAGACATTCGAAAAGCCGCACAGCACATAAAAAGGCGCCATCCACTGCAGCTGCATGGTTCCAAAGCGAATTACTTCCTCATCGGACGTAAACACGCTCAGAATCTGGCTTCCAAACACATAGATCAGCGCGGAGATCACGATCGTGATCAGAGTGGAAATAAAGAAACTGGTGCGTGCCGATTTCTTCACTCTGTCCCATTTCTGCGCGCCGATATTCTGTCCCACAAAGGTCGTGCTGGCAAGGCTGATGCTCATGAATGGGAGCGTGACAAAGGCATCCACTTTTGTATATGCGCCGCATCCTGCCATAGCCGCCGAGCCGAAGCTGTTGATATGAGACTGGACAATGACGTTGGAAAAAGCGATTACCGACTGCTGGATTCCGGCAGGAAGTCCAACCCTGACAATTTGAAGCAGATATCGCTTTTGAACCCGCAGATCTTTCAGAACCAGCCGATACACATCCGTTTCTCTCATCAGGGCGCGAACGGTCAGGACTGCGGAGAGCAGCTCTGACAGGATGGTTCCGAGTGCGACGCCCAGTACGCCCAGATCCAGGAACAACACAAACACAAAATCCAGAACAATATTTGTCAGGCTTGCCGCGATAAGATAATAGAGCGGACGTCTGGCATCGCCGACAGCGCGCAGGATGCCCGCGCCCATATTATAGACCATCAGGAAGGTAATCCCGATAAAAAACACCCGAAGGTAGAGGATCGAAGAACTCTGAACTTCCTCTGGTGTTCCGATCAGACGTATGATCGCAGGCGTCAGCAGAATACCGAGAACAGTCAGAAACAAACCGCTGAAAACCATCGCCATCATACCCGTATGTACGGTGTCATGCACACTCTTTTCATCGTTAGCGCCAAAATACTGAGATACCAGAACACCGGCGCCGGTGGCAAGGCCCATAAAGAATCCGATGATCATGTTAATGATAACGGAACTCGATCCCACAGCTGCCAGGGCATTCTTTCCAACGTAATTCCCCACAATAATGGAATCCGCGGTATTGTAAAGCTGTTGGAACAGATTTCCCACCAGTAAGGGGGCGGCGAACAGCAGAAGCTGTTTCCAGATTACACCGTCCGTAATCGCGTTATACGCCGCCGCTTTCGGCGCATGTTTTGTATCCTCCATAATCAAAATTCCTGCTTTCTCTCGTAATATTTTTTATGCCTGAGGCAGCATCAGAAGCTCCTCCGGGACAATACAGTTGGGGAATCCGTTTTCCCTCACCAGACGGATACATTCAGAAAGCCGGATCCAGAGCACACCGGAAACTTCTTCCTCCTGCAGAGTAAGCTCTTCCGGGTTCACATCGAGCCACAGGCAGTAGACATTGCTCACCTGGCAGTCATGAAAGGGCTTTCCGTGAAATACGCTGTCCGACTGGATCATTCGCTGTCCGCAGTATACCAGATCGCTGCTTTCGGCGCAGATGCCGAGCTCCTCCTTCAGCTCCCGGATGGCAGATTCCACAAATCCCATCCCGGCAGGGATATGTCCTGCGCTTGAGATATCATAACATCCGGGATGCGAATCCTTCTGCAGACTGCGCTTCTGCAGCAGAACCTCCACAGCCTGATTCCTTCTGCGCAGAATCCAGACATGAGACGTTCTGTGGCGGATGCCTCTGGCATGAGCAGTCTCACGCTCAACCGTCTCACCGGTGGGAACGCCGCGCTCATCCACAATATCCAGTATCTCCATTTTCTTCTCGCCTCCTCATTCTCTCAGAGGGACTATTCCAGCCCCAGCTCGTCCATCTCCCGGCGCACGCTCTCCTCGCAGGAGCGCATTGCGGCAAGTGTCCGATCCATCAGTTCGTCGAGGGACCAGCCCAGCCGCTCCGCACCGGTGCTGATGATCTCACGGGAACATCCGGCTGCGAACCGCTTGTCCTTATATTTTTTCTTCAGGCTCTTCAGCTCCATATCCATCACACTCTTTGATGGGCGCATCTTAGCCGCTGCCCAGATCAGACCGGTCAGCTCATCCGCGGCAAAGAGAATTTTCTCCATCTCGTGTTCCGGTTCCACATCGCTGCAGATGCCGTATCCATGGCTGCATACAGCGTGAATCAGCTCCGGTTCCGCGCCTGCTTCCTCCAGCATCCCGGGCGCCTTCTGGCAGTGTTCTTCGGGATAAAGCTCAAAATCGATATCGTGCAGCAGTCCGCACACGCCCCAGAAATCAGCGTCGTCTCCATATCCGTATTCGGCGGCAAACCAGCGCATGCATCCTTCCACGGTAAGGCCGTGCAAAATGTGAAACGGTTCCTTATTATACTTCATCAAAAGCTCCAGTGCGGATGCGTGAGTAAATTTTGTCTGCATATCCTGCTCTTCTCCTTTCCTGTGTCCGCCGTCCTCACACAACCAAATGCCGGAGAGACGGCGGAATATCTGACGAAAGTATAAGTCTTTTTTTGCAGAATGTCAAATAACGTCAGATTTTTACTGCCTGAAATATCGCCGCGGTGCGCGGATTCATTACATAAGTCCGTTCCTTCAGATATTCTTCTGTGCTGATCACCGCATGCGCTCCGCGGGAAGTATCCACAGACGGCACCCAGCAGAAGCCCTGAGGCAGTTCGGGCAGAGTGATGGTTATGGACTCCCAGTAGGCGTTCAGCCCGAGATAGATCACGTCATCCTTCTGCTCCTTTACTCCCGCATACATGACTCCGATTACCTTTGTCTCCCAGGTATACTCCCCTTCCCACGGGCGAACCCCGTGAAGGCTCACACCCGGAAATCCCAGGGAACACAGCGGCGTACTGCCCCGCAGGATGGGATGGCTCTTGCGGAAACGGATCATATATTGGAAGAATTCCAGCAGTTCCCGGTTCTTTTCGGCGAGCGTCCAGTCAAGCCAGGAAATCTCATTGTCCTGGCAATAAGCGTTATTGTTCCCAAACTGCGAATTCCCAAACTCATCTCCGGCGAGAAACATCGGGGTTCCGCGGCTGCACATGAGTACGGCGCAGGCATTTTTGACCATTTTCATGCGCAGCGCAAGGACAGCTTCATCCGAAGTCTCTCCCTCCGCGCCGCAGTTCCAGCTCCGGTTATCGTCCGCACCGTCGGTATTGTTCCAGCCGTTGTCCTCATTGTGCTTGTGATTGTACGAATAGAGATCCCACAGCGTAAAGCCGTCGTGGCATGTGAGGAAATTCACGGAAGCATTCTCACCGCGCACTTTTGGCGGATACAGATCGGGCGAACCGATGATGCGCATCGCCGCCGCGGATGCCATCCCGTCGTCTCCTTTCAGAAAACTTCTCAGATCATCCCGGTACTTCCCATTCCACTCCGCCCAGCGGTTCCAGGAGGGAAAACTGCCCACCTGGTAGAGTCCGCCCGCGTCCCAGGCCTCTGCGATGAGATCCGCGCTGTAGAGAATCGGATCATATGCAAGGCTCTCCAGAAGCGGAGGCTTGTTCATGGGAGTTGCGTCCTCGCTTCTTCCCAGGATAGAGGCAAGATCAAACCGGAACCCGTCCACATGGTAAGTGATCACCCAGTAGCGCAGGCAGTTCAGGATCAGATCCCGCACCATGGGATGGTTGCAGTTCAGAGTGTTTCCACACCCGCTGAAATTGTAATATGAGCCATCCGGAGTCAGCATATAGTAAATATTGTTGTCCAGGCCTTTGAAGGAAAAATACGGTCCCTGTTCATTGCCTTCCGCCGTGTGGTTGAACACCACATCGAGAATGACTTCCATACCATTTTTGTGCAGCTCCCGGATCAGAGTCTTCAGCTCTTTTCCCTCACGGTTATACTCCACCTCTGAGGCATAGCTGGTATTTGGAGCAAAGAAACAGACCGGGTTATAGCCCCAGTAATCCAGAAGCTTTCTGCCGTTAACCTCGCGGCTTCCCCTTGTCTCATCAAATTCGAAGACCGGCATCAGCTCCAGAACATTGACTCCCAGCTCCTTAAGGTACGGAATCTTTTCCATAATTCCGGCAAATGTTCCCGGGTGCTCTACGCCAGACGTGTCGCTCTTCGTAAAGCCGCGGACGTGCATCTCGTAAATAATGCTGTCCTTTAAGGGAATGGCAGTCATGCGGCTTTCCTCCTGCCAGTCAAAGTTATTGTGAACGACCCGCGCCTTGTAAAACGCGCCGTTTGACAGCTGCCTGCCCCATTCGCTCTGCCCGGTTACCGCCTTTGCGTAGGGATCCAGCAGATATTTCGTTCTGTCAAAGATGAGTCCCTCCTTCGGCTTCCAGGGACCATCCATGCGGTAGGCGTATTCAAATTCGTGGATCTTCAGTCCGAATACAAACATGGAATATACATTGCCCACGCGGTAATTGGGCGGAAATGGAATGACAGCATACGGCGTCTGCTCTCTGCGATGAAACAGGAGAAGTTCGCAGGATTTTGCCGAATGCGAAATGACAGTAAAATTGACGCCGTCGGGGAGCGCGCTGGCTCCGTTGATCTCATAAAAACCAGGGCGTACAGGAAAGCCCCCGACATAGTCGAGAGGTTTTAAATTCTCTTCCTCTACGCCCCCAAAATCCTCCAGAAGCAATAGTTCCTGAGGCTCTTGCAAAGCTTTTGTCATAGTATTCTCCTCTATTGTTCTTCAGCAATCCACTGTTTAATGATTTCCACATCCACTTTGGCAGCTTCCGCGATTTTTTCCATCGGGAAGCCCATGGATGCTAAAGAAACCGCCATCTCCCTTTTTGCTATTTTTTGCCCTTCCTGCAGTCCTTCTTGGCGTCCTTCTTGGCGCCCTTCCCGGCGTCCTTCCTGACGCCCTTTTAATTCAATTCTATCCAATACGTCACACATGTTACGGATACCTCCTTTGGCTTCCTGATTACACACTTCCTCAAACCGATGATCCCTGGTCATCACGCTAAGCAGCTGCAGGGTTTCCTGCACATGTTGGATGTTCTGGGGACTTGGAATATAATCTCCATGTTCCCGCTTCTGTATAAAGTAATCTGCCACGATCCGAAAATCACTTTGGAACATCTCTGCCTTTTCTTTTGGCAAGTACGCAATCTCAAATAAGTTCACTTTATAGTCATTTACATATCTGTCAAATTCAGGCGGTATTTCCATGCATGCTTTTAGGCTGAGCGGCTGTCCCCAATGTTTTTCATATCCAAAATACAAAACAAGTGTTATCACAGGATAATGGCTTTTATCATTCAGCTGCGCTCTATACTCTGCGCCGTCATATCCGATTACGCGCAGCGGCATATCCGGATCGGGATGGGTCTGATTTTCCAGACCGATACATGCAACCCTGATATTCCCTTTCTTCCAGCGCTTTGCCACATCTCTCTCTATTTCCCGGATTTTGCCATCTGCCTTATAATATGCACGCGGTGCCTGGTCTTCAAGTTCATCGGCTTTTATGACTGTTTTCCCATCAAATAAAAGAACGTTTACAATATCAGAAAACACATCGTTATAAGATTCAAGGACTTTTTCTGTGATGTCTTTTTCTGCCACATTCTCACCATCCCTTCCTATTCTTTCGTTTCAATGTTCGTTCCCACCACTTTCAGATTTTGTTGTCTATCGCCGTCTGATCTGCTTATATTATACATCAGTATTTTAGTGACAGTCCAGCATTTTAACATCCAGCCAGGGCGCAGATCCAATCATATGCCAGCACCGCCATCGATGCAATCAATACGGGAAGCTTTTGTCTGAATACTTTTCTGTGATACATAGAGCTTACTGTCCCCTTTCGTTCTGTAGAAATTAGGGTTGACTAACTTTGATTTTATTATATTATACTTCTGTAAATAAGACAATAAAAACCTTTTGATTTCCTTGACCTGATTCTCCCTGTAGCTTATGATAGAGAGCAAAGGAGGATATACCATGACATCCGGAAAAGAAGACTATTTAAAAGCGCTCTACCGTTTGGGCGAGATACATACTACAGTGACAAACAAGGACCTGGCGGACGAACTTTCCATCTCGCCGCCCTCTGTCAGTGAGATGATTGTGAAGCTGCAGAGAGAGGGATATATCGAATATACCGCGTACAGAGGCAGCCGTCTGACAGAGCTCGGACGGCAGGAGGCACTCAAAATCATGCGCGTTCACCGGCTCTGGGAAGTATTCCTGACCGAACGCCTTGGATACAGCTGGAGCGATGCTCATGAAGAAGCGCATCGCCTGGAGCATCACACCTCCATGAAGCTGGCCCGGAAGCTGGATGAGTTTTTAAGCCATCCTTCCTGCTGTCCGCACGGCTCCATAATTCCCGATGAGGACGGGACCGTTCAGCAGCGGCCGGACAGGCTTTTAAGCGCACTGTGCCCCGGTGAGACTTCGCGGATCTGCCGCGTGACGGAAGAACGCGAACTTCTGGACTATCTCCAGGCACTGGGCATCTGTATTGGAATGGAAATACAGCTCAAAAAAGCAGAGCCATATGAGGGTCCGCTGATTCTGAATACCCCCCAGGGGGAGCTGGCAATAAGTTATAAAGCAGCATGCCAGATTTATGTGGACGATGCCGCGGCGGTTCAGCAAGGATGAACTGTTATGCACTCTTGAAGAATTCTGTCTGGAAACGGTTGTCAAACCCGAACTTTCTTATTATAATAGTATTTTGGGTAACTTTTGTTACTGCCGTTACATAAGAGAATTAATCTGGAGGATTGTTATGATTCTGTCATGCAGTAATATAAAAAAATCATTTGGTGAAAATGAGATCATCAGGAAAGCGTCCTTTCATATTGAGGACCACGAGAAAGCCGCTCTGATCGGCATCAACGGCGCAGGCAAGACGACGCTTTTGCGCATGATTATCGGAGAACTCGCTCCGGATGAAGGAGAGGCGGTACTCTCCCGCGGCAAGACGCTGGGATATCTCGCTCAGCATCAGGATCTGCAGAGCAGCCGCTCTATCTATGAGGAAATGATGGATTCCAAGAAGGAATTGATCGCTATGGAGGAAAAGATGCGCTCCATGGAGGAGGAGATGAAGAAGCTCTCCGGAGACGAGCTCTCCCAGCTGCTCTCATCCTATACCAATCTGACCCACGCGTTTGAGCGCGCGGACGGCTACGCTTACAGAAGCGAGATTACCGGCGTACTCAAAGGCCTGGGATTTGAGGAAGAGGAATTCAGCAAGGATGTCTCAAAGCTCTCGGGAGGTCAGAAAACACGTGTGGCGCTCGGAAAACTTCTGCTCACAAAGCCGGATATCATTCTTCTGGATGAGCCTACGAACCATCTGGATCTCGACTCTATCCGCTGGCTGGAGACGTATCTGCTCAACTATCCGGGAGCAGTGCTGATCGTCTCGCATGACCGCTATTTCCTTGACCGCATTGTGACAAAGATCATTGAGATCGACAACGGAAATGTCTCGGTGTTCGCTGGAAACTACTCAGACTATTCTCAGAAGAAGGCAATGCTGCGCGCCGCACAGATGAACGCGTATCTGAAGCAGCAGCAGGAAATCAAGCATCAGGAG
Organism: uncultured Lachnospiraceae bacterium; assembly: GCA_930989745.1. Classification (GTDB taxonomy): domain Bacteria; phylum Bacillota; class Clostridia; order Lachnospirales; family Lachnospiraceae; genus Egerieimonas_A; species Egerieimonas_A faecigallinarum. The sequence goes on from CAKNMY010000021.1 coordinate 29,844, forward strand.
GAAGTCATCGCAAAGCTCAAATCTTTTAACCGTGAGAAATCCATCCGCCGAGCCGAGAGCCGCGAGAAGATGCTGGAGAAAATAGAAGTGCTCGACAAGCCCTCAGAGGTGCGCGCAGACATGCGTATCACGCTGGAACCGCGGATTATCAGCGGAAACGACGTACTGACTGTCGAGCATCTGAGCAAATCTTTTCCGGGGCAGCCGCTGTTTCACGATCTGAATTTTGAGATCAAGCGCGGCGAGCGTGTGGCGATCATCGGCGCAAACGGCACGGGAAAGACGACCATTTTAAAGATCCTGAATCACGTCCTGGATGCGGACGAGGGGGTCTGTACGCTGGGAAGCAAGGTTCAGATCGGCTATTATGACCAGGAACACCATGTGCTGAATATGGAGAAGACCATTTTTGAGGAGATCTCCGACGCCTACCCGACGCTGACGAATACGGAGATCCGCAACGTGCTGGCCGCATTCCTCTTTACCGGGGATGAGGTGTTTAAGCAGATCAAGCTCACCAGCGGCGGGGAGCGCGGAAGAATCTCGCTGGCAAAGCTTATGCTCTCCGAGGCAAATTTCCTGATCCTGGATGAGCCTACAAACCACCTGGATATCGTATCCAAGGAAATTCTGGAGCAGGCGCTCAATCAGTATACGGGAACCGTGCTCTATGTCTCCCATGACCGATATTTTATCAATCAGACTGCCACGCGTATTCTGGAACTGACAAACCAGGCGATGGTAAACTATATCGGCAATTACGACTATTATCTGGAGAAGAAAGAAGAACTCACCAGAGTTTATGCCCCCGAACTGGAAACGGCTCCGGAAAAAGAAGCGGTTTCCGAGAATAAGCTCTCCTGGCAGCAGAAGAAAGAGGAACAGGCGCGCCAGAGAAAGCGCGAAAACGATCTGAAGCGCGTGGAAAACCGGATTACGGAGCTTGAGGAGCGCGACAGCGCGATCGATGAGGAAATGGCGCAGCCGGAGGTGGCTACCAACGCGGCGCGCTGTATCGAACTTTCCAAAGAAAAAGCGGAAATCGCGCAGGAGCTGGAGACACTGTATGAGCAGTGGGAAGAACTGGCGGAATAATTATTTTTTACAGCAGCAAAGGCGGGAAAGCCATTTTGGAACTTTCCCGCCTTTGTTGTATTTATTATCTTATTTCTGAACCAGGTTGATGATTCTTCCCGGCACATAGATCTCTTTTACGAGAGTTCCGGTCAGCTTATCCGCCACTGCAGCCTTGCCTGCCGCAAGAGCCTCTTCCTTGGAAGCGTCAGCCGGGATGGCTACTACGGCACGGGTCTTGCCGTTGATCTGTACGGCAACTTCCACCTCATCGTCCTTCATGGACTCTTCGTCATACTTGGGC
>CAKNMY010000022.1 GCA_930989745.1 uncultured Lachnospiraceae bacterium
GATTCTCGACCTTTTGACCCTGGTATCATACAAAGAATTTATCAAAACAGGCTCGCAATTTTCCGCAGTTGTGCTATACTGACAGTGTCGGGCATACAGCCTGGCATCGGAACTTAGATTAAGGAGGCAAAAAGGAACATGGACAGAGAAAACGTATGGAAATCTTATGATGCCCAGGAAGAGGAGAAGCTGGAGGCTGTCGCGGCGTCCTACCGCAGCTTTCTGGACAATGGCAAGACAGAGAGGGAATGCGTTGCGCAGATTGTAAAAGAGGCAGAGGCAGCGGGCTACCGTTCCCTGGATGATTATAAGAAAGAAGGAAAGAAGATCGCAAAGGGCGACAAAGTCTATGCGGTGGAGATGAATAAGGCGATCGTACTGTTCCAGGTGGGAGAGGAAGATATGGAGAGCGGCATGAATATCCTGTGCGCGCATATCGATTCCCCGCGTCTGGATATCAAGCAGAACCCGCTGTATGAGGATACTGAGCTGGCATACCTGGATACGCACTATTACGGCGGCATCAAGAAGTACCAGTGGGTGGCTATGCCGCTTGCGATGCACGGCGTGATCGTGAAGAAGGACGGAACGTCAGTGAACGTGGTGATCGGTGAAGATGAGAACGATCCGGTTCTGTACATTACAGATCTGCTGCCGCATCTGGGAGGCAAGCAGATGCAGGAGAAGGCTGGAGACGTAATCCGCGGAGAGGGTCTGGATATTCTGATTGGAAGCCGCCCGCTGAAAGATACGGAGAAAGACGCAGTCAAAGAGCAGGTGCTCAGCGTATTAAAGGAGAAGTATGGCGTTGAGGAGGAAGACTTCCTTTCCGCAGAGCTGGAGGTTGTTCCGGCAGGCAAGGCGCGCGAGTGCGGACTTGACCGCAGCATGATCGCGGCATACGGACAGGACGACAGAGTGTGCGCGTATACCTCTTTCCTGGCAATGGCGGATGTGCAGAACCCGAAGAAGACAGCCTGCTGCCTGCTGGTGGACAAAGAGGAGATCGGAAGCGTGGGCGCGACCGGCATGCAGTCCAGATTCTTCGAAAATTCTGTGGCAGAGCTTCTCGATGCCATGGGAGAATATTCTGACATGAAGCTGCGCAGAACTCTGAGAAACTGCAGAATGCTCTCCTCTGATGTGAGCGCGGCTTATGATCCGCTGTACGCAGACGTGTACGAGAAGAAGAACTCCGCATACCTTGGAAGAGGAATGGTAATCAACAAGTTTACAGGAGCCCGCGGAAAGAGCGGTTCCAATGACGCCAATGCCGAGTACATAGGACGCCTGCGCAAAATCTTTGACGATAATCAGGTGGCGTTCCAGACGGCTGAGCTGGGCAAGGTAGACGTCGGAGGCGGCGGAACCATCGCGTATATTGCAGCGCTCTACGGTATGGAGGTCATTGACAGCGGTGTGGCTGTGCTGAGCATGCACGCGCCGTGGGAAGTGACGAGCAAGGCGGATGTCTATGAGGCGAAGAAGGGATACGAAGCTTTCCTGAAAGAGGCATAAGCAAAAAGATAAAAATGGATGGAACCATGTCAGCGGCTCCATCCATTTTCTTTTTTCCAGGCGCGCGGCGAGATGCCGTAATACTTTCTGAACGCGCTGGAAAAATGTTCCACTGAGGAATACCCCAGGGCAGAGGAGATTTCCGTAATGCTCCGGGAAGGATCCTTGAGCAGGATCAGCGCCGCGGACATCTTGGATTCCGTCTTCTTCTGGAGAAATGTTTTCCCGTAATGCTCCCGCAGCAGCCGTTCTGTCTGGCGTGTTCCCAGACCCAGCCGCAGGGCGAGCGATTCCAGTGTCAGTTCCTGGTAATCATAGAGAAAGGACTCCTCGATGATCAGATAATTCCGGTCCGAGAGGGAGGACGTTGCGGCAGCGCCCTTCGGATGAGGGACTCCCTCGAAATTCCTTGCGCTGAGTACGAGAAGCTGGGCCAGAAGCGTGCGCGCTACGGTCAGATATCCGGTGTTGCGCGCATCCAGTTCATAGAACAGAGTCTGCATCAGGCCTCGGATATTCTGCGTATCCTGCCCGATAAAGACGGGCGTGTCGAAGAAGCGGTTCAGAAAGTCGGGATTTTCACCGGATTTCAGAGAGGCGTTTCCTGGCTCGAACTTCAGATAGATACAGTATTCCGTCACCGGGTCTGCGGGGTCCGGCACCTGGGAATGCTCCACATGGGGGCCTGTGATAAAAAATGTATTGGCCATAATCTCATACGGCTTCCGGTTCAGCGTGATCTGTCCTCTGCCGCAGACGATATAGTGCAGCTCCCAACTGTTGCGGCTGTGGCTGTGGCTGGGAAACGCGCGCTGGCACTGCTCAAAGGAGAGCTTGAGCGCCCGGCAGCGCACGCTCCCGACAAGAAAGGAAATATCCAGGCTGTCATAAAATTTTCCGATAGGCTGCTGCGTCATAATATCCCTCCTGTATTTGTGAAATCCTGTGAAAAGTATACCACAAAACCTGCGCTGACACGACAGAAAACAGATGGTTTTGTCGCAAGATTCTCTAAAGTTTTGCGGAAAAGGGATTTATAATGGGAATATCAAAACGAGTGTGAACAACAGTAGGAGGAGAATGATCTATGGCTGTGAAAATGATTCCAAAGACAATGGTAGGAGCAACCCTTCCAGGCAACAGCTCCGTGGAAATGAAAGAATTTGAGATCCCCAAACCGGGACATGGCGAGGTGCTGATCCAGACGAAGGCGACGACAATCTGCGGAAGCGATATCCGCTGCATTTACCGCGAGCATGTGGGCAAGGGACCGGAAGGATACATTCCCGGCCTTGTGGCGGGACATGAACCCTGCGGCGTGATCGTGGAGGAAGGCGAAGGCCTGAGAAGATTTAAGAAAGGCGACCGCGTGATCGTATACCACATCTCCGGATGCGGCGTGTGCAACGATTGCCGCAGGGGATATTACATTTCCTGTAAGAGCAAGTACCGCCGCGCGTACGGCTGGCAGAGAAACGGCGGTATGGCTCCGTATATCCTGGCGGAGGAGAAGGATCTGATTGCGCTTCCGGATGAGCTGACGTATAAGGACGGCGCTCAGGTGGCATGCGGATTCGGAACCGTTTACGAGGGACTCGAGAAGATCGGAGTCTGCGGAAACGATGCGGTTCTCGTGACCGGACTGGGACCGGTCGGACTTGCTGCGCTGATGCTGGCAAAGGCAATGGGCGCAAATAAGCTGATCGGCGTGGAGATGAACGATTACAGAATTGAGCTGGCGAAAAAGCTTGGTCTGGTTGACCATGTGTTTAAACCGGGTGAAGATACGCTGGAGAAGATTATGGAAGTTACCGGAGGGAAGGGCGTGGAACGCGCTGTTGATGCGAGCGCCAATGATTCCGGACGGCAGCTTGCCATCCGCGCGACCCGCGAGTGGGGCAAGATTGTGTTTGTCGGTGAGGGCGGAACATGTACGTTTAATCCGAGCCCTGATATCATCCACGGACAGAAGACCATCTACGGCTCATGGGTGACAAGCCTGTGGCGCATGGAAGAGCTCGTGGAGCGTCTGGTGCGCTGGAACATTCATCCGGAGGATCTGATCACGGACGAATTCCCGATCGAGAAGGCAGGAGAGGCATATCAGCTCATGGCGAGCGGAAAATGCGGCAAGGTCGCAGTGGTATTCGGCGATCAGGACGAGAGATAAAAGGAGGGACTGCGTCATGTGTAAAGGGGTAGATCCCGGGAGAATCCCGAAAAGAAGACTGTACACCGGTGCGGAAATGCCCGCGGTGGGACTTGGAACGTTTGGGTCTGACAAGTATTCTGCCGATCAGGTTGCGAATGCGGTATACGGCGCGGTGCAGTGCGGTTACCGTCTGATTGATTGCGCGTCCGTCTATCAGAATGAGGCGCAGATCGGAGAAGTTCTGAAAAAGCTCTTTGACGACGGCGTTGTGAAGAGAGAGGAGCTGTTTATCACCAGCAAGGTGTGGAATGATATGCACGGGGAGGGCAAAGTGCTGGAATCCTGCCGCCAGAGCCTGAAGGATCTGGGACTTTCCTGTATTGACCTGTATTTTGTTCACTGGCCGTTCCCGAATTACCATGCTCCGGGCTGCGACGGAGATTCCAGAAATCCGGATTCCAAACCGTTTTCCCTGGATGAGTTTATGGCAACCTGGAGACAGTGCGAGGAGCTGGTGCGCATGGGGCTTGTTAAGCAGATCGGTATGTCAAATATGACGATTCCGAAGCTGGAGGCAGTGCTTCCTCTGTGCGAGATCCAGCCCGCGGCGCTTGAGATGGAGCTGCATCCGTCCTTCCAGCAGCCGGAGCTGTTTGATTACGCTGTAGAGCATGGGATTCAGCCGATCGGTTACTGCCCGATCGGATCCCCATCCCGTCCGGAACGCGACCGCACGGCGGAGGATGTGGCTGACACCGAGATGCCGGAGATTGTGGAAATCGCCAAGGCGCACGGCGTCCATCCGGCGGTGGTCTGCCTGAAGTGGGCAGTGCAGAGGGGACAGATTCCGATTCCCTTCTCCGTAAAAGAACCTCAGTACATCAGCAATCTGCAGTGCGCTGCGGAAGATCCTCTGACTGACGAGGAGATGGAGCGCATCCGCCGCGCAGATAAAAACTGCCGCCTGATCAAAGGACAGGTATTCCTGTGGAAAGGCGCAAAAGGATGGGAAGATCTGTGGGATCTGGACGGAACAATAACGAAATAAATATTGCGGACAGGCATATCGCGCGAATGGGGATATGCCTGTCCGCGTTTTGTTACAGAGCTTCCTTCAGAAAAGACTTCAGCCGTTCCGTCTGATTGTTTATAATAAGGTGTTCCGGAAATTCCAGGGCACGCAGCAGTTTTATGCAGTATGTAAAGTCCCCGACATGCGCTGCTCCGTGGCTGTCGCTGGAGAGCAGAAGGGGAGTGCGGTACTTTTTTGCCGCGAGTACGATGCGCACGCTGCCTTCCGGATTGGGGGTGCGTATGCCGCCGGGTGCGAGGGAAGCCTCATTGAGCTCGATAAGGACGTGATGCTCCGGGGCGCATCCGACGAGCTCTTCAATGTCTGCCGGAAAATTCGGCGTGTCTATATGGCCTAAAATCTTTACTTTGGGATTTTTCATCACATTTAAATATCCCGTCGTGTTTTCACAGATATCCCCGTGCGTGAGGTTTTGTGAGTGCATACTTGCGACTGCGTAGTCAAGCTGTGAAAGGATCTCCCGGGGCAGATCCAGACTTCCGTTCAGATCCAGGATATTCAGCTCTGTTCCGTAGAGAATTTCTATGCCGCAGCGCCATCGCGGCGCCAGCGTAAGGCTCTTAAAATATGCCTCCCTGGCAGATCCCATTGTCGCAGGGCCGTGATCTGTGATGCCGAGAAGCCGCATCCCGCGTGCTTTTGCCGCTTTTGCCATTTTCGCGATCGTATCCGAAGTCCCGTGGCCGCTGGCAATGGAGTGCGTGTGCATATCCGAAACATACATAAAATTCGGGCCTCCTTTCGGTTTTTTCAGAAATTCTCGGAAATTCTTACTAAAAGTATGCTACAAAAACAGCTGCATGTCAAGAAGAGAAAATGCCAAAACCAACAAATCCCACATAAGCAAGGCTGTGAAATTGGAAAAACCACATTTTGTATAAAAAATACCAGATAAAACCACAAAAAACCAACATTAAGTAATGTTGTTTTTTGTTGACGCCGGAGAGAAAATGGAGTATAATGCAGGTAAGACCGCATGGCAGAAGAAAGCTTCCGTGGAGATGGCAATTCTGGAGGCTGCTTCAAAAAACAATAAAAACAACATCAAAGATCCCGGAAAACCAACAGAAATCAACACCTTACTGTTGACTATTCCTGTGGACAGGCGTATAATGTCAAAAGGTCAGAACAAATCAGACACAATCAGAACAACCATCCGGTTTTCGGATTTATCATGGCAGAACCGGGTTGTTAATACACAATGCTTAATCTAAGGAGGAAAAGGAAGCATGGTAAACGAGTATGAAATCAAAAAACAGATTTGCGAGATTGGAAGAAGAATCTACAACCGCAACATGGTAGCTGCAAACGACGGAAATATTTCCGTAAAGCTCAATGACAATGAGTTCCTCTGCACACCGACAGGCGTGTCCAAAGGATTCATGACACCGGAATTCATCTGCAAGGTAGACGCGAAGGGAAATGTCATTCAGGCAAATTCCGGATTCAGACCTTCCTCTGAGATCAAGATGCACATGAGAGTATACGAGAAGAGACCGGATGTAGGAGCTGTTGTACACGCACATCCGACCTTCGCGACCAGCTTTGCAATCGCAGGTATTCCGCTGACACAGCCGATCATGCCGGAGGCAGTTATCGCTCTGGGATGCGTTCCGATCGCTGAGTACGGCACACCGTCCACCACAGAGATTCCGGATGCTGTTGAGAAGTATTTACCGTATTATGACGCGGTCCTTCTGGAGAATCACGGAGCGCTGACCTGGTCCACAGATCTGCTGGCTGCATACATGAAGATGGAGTCTGTAGAGTTCTACGCAGAGCTTCTGTACAAATCCAAGATGCTGGGCGGACCGAAGGAGTTCGATAAGGAGCAGATCGCGAAGCTCTATGAGATCAGAAGAAAGATGGGCCTTCCGGGCAAACATCCGGCAAACCTCTGCAAAGAGCTTAACGGCGAGGGACACGGATGCCATGCATGCAGCGGCTCATGCTCCTGCGGAACAAAGACAGAGAGCGATGACGCAGAGCTGGTAGCACAGATCACAAAGCAGGTTATGGCTCAGCTCGGCCTGAATAAATAATTCCTGAACGGTTCAGGAAAGGGAGGTAATTCTCATGCCGATTAGTGAAAGCATGGTACAGGATATTGTGCAGGAAGTGATGGCGAAGATGCAGATCGCTTCCGACAACAGCGGCAAGCTGGGCGTGTTCAAAGAGATGAACGAGGCGATTGAAGCTGCAAAAGAGGCTCAGAAGACCGTAAGAACGATGTCCATGGACCAGAGGGAAAAGATCATTACCTGTATCCGCAAGAAGATCCATGAGAACGCGGAGATGCTCGCGCGCATGGGTGTGGACGAGACAGGCATGGGCAATGTCGGCGACAAGATATTAAAGCATCATCTTGTGGCTGACAAGACACCGGGAACGGAGGATATCACCACCACCGCATGGTCCGGAGACAGAGGACTGACTCTGATCGAGATGGGACCGTTCGGCGTAATCGGCGCGATCACTCCGTGTACGAACCCGAGTGAGACGATTTTATGTAATACCATCGGAATGCTGGCCGGCGGCAACACCGTAGTGTTCAACCCGCATCCGGCAGCAATCAAGACTTCCGTATTCGCTATCAATCTTCTGAATGAGGCGTCTCTGGAAGCGGGCGGTCCGGCGAATATCGCTGTTACCGTTGAGAATCCGACGCTGGAGACCAGCAATATTATGATGAAGCACAAGGATATTCCGCTGATCGCCGCGACGGGAGGCCCCGGCGTAGTGACGGCAGTGCTCTCATCCGGTAAGCGCGGAATCGGAGCAGGAGCGGGCAATCCCCCGGCTCTGGTGGACGAGACCGCGGATGTGCGCAAAGCTGCGAGAGATATTGTGAACGGATGTACGTTCGACAATAATCTTCCGTGTATCGCGGAGAAGGAGATTGTGGCTGTGGCATCCATCGCGGATGAACTGATGCACTACCTGATCAGCGAGAACGACTGCTATCTGGCTTCCAAGGAGGAGCAGGACAAGCTCACGGAAGTAGTTCTTGCAGGCGGCAAGCTGAACCGCAAGTGTGTGGGAAGAAGCGCGAAAGTACTGCTGGGCATGATCGGGGTGAACGTACCGGATAATATCCGCTGCATCGTCTTTGAGGGACCCAAGGAGCACCCGCTGATCACCACAGAGCTTATGATGCCGATTCTCGGCGTTGTGAGAGCCAAGGATTTCGACGATGCCGTAGAGCAGGCCGTATGGCTGGAACACGGCAACCGCCATTCCGCACATATTCATTCAAAGAATATTGATAATATCACAAAATACGCGAAAGCGATCGATACAGCGATTCTTGTGAAGAACGGACCTTCTTACTCAGCGCTTGGCTTTGGAGGAGAGGGATACTGCACCTTCACAATCGCGAGCAGAACAGGCGAAGGTCTGACGAGCGCGAGCACCTTTACGAAGAGAAGACGCTGCGTTATGACAGACAGTCTCTGTATCCGCTGATTAGGAGGAATAGCAAATGGACATGAATTCAATCAATATTGAAGAGATAGTAAAACAGGTTCTCTCCGGCATGGCGGGAAATTCCGCATCCGCAGCACCGGCTGCAGCATCCGCACCGGCAGCTGGCGGCGAGATTCCGAAGGTTGCACATGTGGCAATGCTGACCGGACTGGAGCACTTTGATGTCAAAGAGTTCCCGATGCCGGAAGTTGGGGATGACGATATCCTGGTGAGAGTCGAGGGATGCGGAGTCTGCGGAACCGACGCTCATGAGTTCAAGAGAGACCCGTTCGGACTGATCCCGGTTGCCCTGGGACATGAGGGAACCGGCGAGATCGTGAAGATGGGCAAGAACGTGAAGAAGGACAGCGCAGGCAAGGAATTAAAGCTCGGCGATAAAGTCGTAACCTGCATGATCTTCAAGGACGACCCGGACATCACAATGTTCGACCTGAACAAGCAGAACGTGGGCGGCGCTGACGTATACGGACTGCTTCCGGATGACGACATTCATCTGAACGGATGGTTCTCTGATTATATTCTGATCAGAAAAGGCTCCACCGTATTCAACGTAAGCGATCTGGATCTGGATTCCCGTATCCTGATCGAGCCGTGCGCGGTTCTTGTACACGCGGTTGAGAGAGCGAAGACCACGAATATCCTGCGCTTCAACAGCAGAGTAGTCGTTCAGGGCTGCGGACCGATCGGTCTGATCTGCATCGCTGTTCTGCGCACCATGGGTGTTGAGAACATCACAGCAGTTGACGGAAATGAGATGCGCCTGAACTTCGCAAAAGAGATGGGCGCTACAGAGACTGTAAACTTCACACAGCATCAGGGCATCGAGGCCCTTGCGGGAGCAGTGAAGGACAGCTTCGGCGGACATCTTGCTGATTTCGCGTTCCAGTGTACAGGATCTCCGGTGGCTCACTCCAATATCTATAAGTTCATCCGCAACGGCGGCGGCTTATGCGAGCTTGGATTCTTCATCAACGGCGGAGACGCAACGATCAACCCGCACTTTGATATCTGCTCCAAGGAGATTACGACAGTCGGCTCCTGGGTATACACTCTGAGAGATTACGCTACTACTTTCGATTTCTTAAAGAGAGCAAAGGGCATCGGACTTCCAATGGAGAAGCTGATCACGCACAGATTCGCGCTGGAGGACATCAACGAGGCTCTTAAGACCAATCTTGAGATGAAGGGCTTAAAGATCGCGATTGTGAACGACAGCAAGAACAGATAAGACAGGCATAACGCCGTAAAGGAGAGAAACCATGGCAGAAGCTGTAGGAATTTTGGAAGTGTTTGGACTGGTCTGCGCATTCGTTGCGGCTGACGCGGGATGCAAGGCAGCGGACGTCCATCTGGAAATTTTTGATAAGAACAAGCCTGCCAATGCGGACAGCCTGCCGGTTCCGCTGCTGGTAACCATTAAGTTCCGCGGAAGCGTCGCAGCCGTGAACGCCGCTATGGAAGCAGGTATCCGGGCTGCCGAGGGGCTGACCGGAGTGGTCCAGCATCACGTGATCGCGAATCCGACGCCGGATGCGCAGAAGATGCTGAAAATCAGTGCTTTGGATAAAGACTGATCTATGGTATAATGAAAAAAATATTTGGGTTAAGACAACCCGGGAGGATGTAATTATGGCACAGGAAGCTTTAGGAATGATTGAGACAAGAGGACTGACTGCAGCGATCGAGGCAGCAGATGCTATGACAAAAGCGGCAGAGGTCTCTCTGGTGGGAACAGAGAAGATCGGTTCCGGACTGGTAACCGTAATGGTACGCGGCGACGTGGGAGCTGTTAAGGCAGCAGTTGAGAGCGGAAGCACAGCGGCATCCAGACTGGGTGAGCTGGTGGCTACTCATGTGATCCCGAGACCGCACGAGGACGTGGAGAAGATCCTGCCGCGTATCTAACCCGAAAAAAGTCAAAGGAGTTCGACCATGGGAAAATCATATGGCTTTGTTGAAATTACAGGTGTGGTTGCCGCTCTGGATGCGCTGGACATCATGTGCAAGACTGCCGAAGTGAAACTTGCCACATGGGAGCGCAAGCTGGGCGGGCGTCTGGTCACACTTGTGATCCAGGGCGATGTCTCGGCAGTTACCCAGGCGGTTGAAGCAGCGGCACACAAGGCGATAAAGAAGCCGGTGGCTTATGCGGTCATAGCTCGTCCCCATGAGGAAATCGAAAGAATCGTCAGACTGAGCGCCAGCAGGTTCAAGAAGGACGAGGCATCAGACTGAAGCAGATAGGGGAGAACAAGTATGGCAGAGATTAAGAAAACAACGGCTAAGGCACCTGCCCCGAAGAAGGCTGCGGGCACAAAGGCAGCTGCAAAGCCTGCGTCAAAGACGGCAGCAAAAGCAGCGCAGGCGGCTGAGGCTGAAGTAAATGCAGAGAACATAACAGTTGAAAATGAGGCGGTCGAGGAGAAGGCGCCGGTAAAGGCGGCACCGGAGAAGACAGAGACTGCGAATATCCACAAGGAGGAAAAGAGAATGAGTCAGGAAGCATTAGGAATGATCGAAACCAGAGGTTTAGTAGCTGCAGTTGAGGCAGCAGATGCAATGTGCAAGGCAGCAAACGTTACTCTGATCGGAACAGAGAGAATCGGTTCCGGACTGGTAACCGTTATGGTTCGCGGAGATGTCGGAGCTGTCAACGCAGCAGTTGAGAGTGGAAGCAGCGCAGCATCCAGACTGGGCGAGCTGGTAGCTACTCATGTAATTCCGAGACCGCATACAGACGTAGAGCAGATCCTTCCGCACATCAAATAATAGTTGAGAACACGGCGGGGCTGCCGGGGCGCGTGCGCTCTGGCAGCCTCTGCGGAAAGAAGGTGTACGCTTGGAAACGAAGAATATCGAATTAATTACAAAGATGGTCATTGAAGCCATTAACAAGAGCGAAGACAAGGGAAATGGCTTTGTGGTGCCGATTGGCGTTTCAGCAAGACACATTCATCTTACCCAGGAGCATGTGGAAGCACTTTTTGGTCCGGGATATCATCTTACAAAGAAAAAGGAACTGATGGGAGGCCAGTTTGCCTCCAATGAGACTGTCACTATTGTGGGACTGAAGTTGCGCGCGATTGAGAATGTGAGAATTCTCGGACCGGTCAGAAAGGCTTCTCAGGTGGAGATTTCCGCTACGGATGCTATCAAGCTGGGAATCAAGGCTCCGATCCGCGAGTCCGGAAATATCGCAGGCAGCGCTCCGATCGCGATTGTGGGACCGAAGGGCGCCCTGTATCTGAACGAGGGATGCATCATCGCGATGAGACATATTCACATGTCTCCGAAGGATGCCCAGGCAGCCGGCGTGAGCGACGGACAGATCGTATCCGTGAAGGCGGATAATGAGAGAGGAACCATTTTCAATCATGTAAAGATCCGCGTGGATGAGAGCTTTACCCTTGAGATGCATATCGATACGGATGAGGCGAACGCGTCGAAGATCGCGTCAGGCGATACCGTGACGATCATCAAATAGGGCAGGAGACTGCAAGCAGCACAGGAGGAAGACATGATTGTAGGCAAGGTAGTAGGAAGTGTCGTTTCTACAAGAAAATCCGAGGCACTGATTGGCAATAAGTTCATGATTGTGGAGCCGCTGCACCGCATGAGCTCCGGCGGCAGCCAGCTTGTTGCCATTGATAATATCGGAGCCGGTATCGGCGAATTTGTACTGGTCGTACAGGGAAGTGCGGCGAGGATCGGCTGCGGCTTAGAAACAGCACCGGTGGATGCGGCGATAGTCGGCATTATTGATGACGGTGCGGGATTGGAGTAATGGCATGGATATCAAAGAATTACAGAAAATTATACAGGAGAGCGGTGTCGTAGGAGCCGGCGGAGCCGGATTTCCAACGTACGCGAAGCTCGATGAGCGCGCAAACACCATTCTCATGAACTGTGCGGAATGCGAGCCTTTACTGAAATTACACAGACAGCTTCTGGAGAAACACGCATATGAGATCATGAAGACCTTCCACATGGTTGCCGAGACAGTCGGAGCCAATGAAGCGATCATCGGTATCAAGAAATCATATGTACAGACAGTAAACGCTTTGAGAAAGCACATTGACGAATTCCCCAATATGCGGATCGCGCTTCTTGAGGAAGTATATCCGATGGGAGATGAAGTCGTATTGATCTACGAGGCGACCGGAAGAGTCGTAAGACCGGGCGGACTGCCGATCGAGCAGGGCGTAGCGGTGTTCAACGTAGAGACGATTTATAACATATACAACGCAGTGGAACATAAGAAGCCGGTTACGGACAAACTGGTGTCCGTAGTCGCGGAGGTATCCCATCCGGTGACCGTGCGCGTGCCGCTGGGATGTACTCTGGACGAGGTGGTGGCGCTTGCGGGCGAGATGACCGTGAAGGATCCGGTTTACTTTGTCGGAGGCCCCATGATGGGAAGGATCGGAAGCGGTTCCGAGCCCGTGACAAAGACGACGAACGCGATTCTGGTACTGCCGCAGGACCATACCATCGTGACAAAGAAGAGAAGAAAAGCATCCATAGATCTGAAGCGCGCAGCATCCATCTGCTGCCAGTGCCGTACGTGTACGGATCTGTGCCCGAGAAATAATCTGGGCCATCCGATCGATCCGGCGCTGTTTATGAGAGCGGCGTCCAATCAGGATTTTCAGGATATGAATCCATACATCAACGCGGCATTCTGCAGTTCCTGCGGCGTCTGCGAGATGTATTCCTGTCCGCAGAGCCTGGCGCCGAGAACTCTGCTTGCCGATATGAAGGCGGGACTGAGAAAGAACGGCGTACGTCCTCCGCAGGGTGTGCAGCCGGCTCCGGTTGAGGAGTCCAGAGAATACCGCAAGGTTCCGGAAGAGCGTCTGATGGCAAGGCTTGCGCTCACAAGATACGATAAGGATGCACCTCTTGACGATAACGTAGTGCCCATGAGCAAGGTTACGATTCCGTTAAGCCAGCACATCGGAGCGCCTGCGCAGGCGATCGTAAAGGTTGGCGACAAGGTGACGGCGGGACAGATGATCGCAGCTCCGGCACAGGGACTGAGCGTGGGTATCCACGCGAGCATCGACGGCACGGTGACAGCAGTCACAGACCGCCAGATCGTAATCGTAAGAAAGTAGAAAGGACGTGCACAAAATGAGTAGAGCAATCGGAATGGTTGAGTTTAAAACGACAGCAACTGGAATCACGGCAGCGGATGCCATGGTAAAAACAGCAGAGGTTGAGATTGTCGAGGCGCAGACCGTATGTCCTGGAAAATACATTGCGATTATCACAGGCGATCTGAGTGCGGTGAAAGCGGCGGTTGATGCCGCTACCACACAGTACGAGTCACAGTGCATTGACAGCTTTGTTCTGGGAAATCCGCATGAATCCATTTTCCCTGCAATTTACGGCGCGACGAACATCGAGAAGGTGAGCGCTCTGGGAATTTTTGAGACGTATGACGCAGCTTCCATTATCGTAGCAGCGGATGAGGCTGCCAAGACGGCTATCGTGGACCTGATTGAGGTGCGCATCGCAAAGGGCATG
This sequence comes from uncultured Lachnospiraceae bacterium, assembly GCA_930989745.1. GTDB lineage: Bacteria > Bacillota > Clostridia > Lachnospirales > Lachnospiraceae > Egerieimonas_A > Egerieimonas_A faecigallinarum. The sequence continues at coordinate 13,779 of CAKNMY010000022.1, forward strand.
TGCGGAAAATCTTATATGCTGCTGACCGGTGAGGTTTCTGCTGTGGAGGCGGCAATCGAGAAGGCAAAGAAGAAGATTCGGGAAAACGGCATGTATCTGGATTCCTCTGTCATTGCCCATCCGGACAAACGAATGATTGATTCCATTCTGTAAGATATGAGCCGTACAGCACTGGCAAGGAGCCCGGAAGAGAACGGGAATCTGTGCTGTGCGGTTTTTCTGTAACTTCGGCAGAAAGAAGCAAAGGGGGATGTTGGAAGATGCTTGCACTAGAGAGACGAAACCGGATCCTGGAAAAGCTGCAGGAGGAGAAGCGCGTAGTGGTCAGCGAGCTGAGCCAGCTCTATGACGTGTCTGAGGAGACCATCCGGCGCGACCTGGAGAAGCTCGAAAAGGACGGCCTTGCGACGAAGAGTTACGGAGGCGCTGTAATCAATGAAAACATCAATATTGACATGCCCTTTAACGTGCGGAAGAACCGCAACGTGGTCGGAAAGCAGAAGATCGCGGAGATCGTAGCTTCCATGGTTCAGGACGGAGAACATATTTTCCTGGATGCCAGCACAACGGCGGTATTCGTGGCAAAAGCGATCAAGAGCAGGGAACGGATGACGGTCATCACGAACTCCATTGAGATCATCATTGAGCTTTCGGACGTATCCGACTGGAATATCATATCCACCGGCGGCAGCTTAAAGGAAGGATATCTGGCGCTTGTCGGTCCGAAGACGGAAGCGGCGATCAGCTCCTACTATGTGGACAAGGCGATCGTTTCGTGCAAGGCGCTGGATACCGAGAAGGGAATCATGGATTCCGTGGAACTTTTTTCTGCGGCGAAGCAGGCAATGCTGAATTCTTCCAGGCAGAGAATCCTGGCGGTGGACAGCAGCAAGTTTGACACAACGGCCTTTTCAAAGCTGGCTGATATCCGTATGGTAGATACGGTGGTGACGGACGCCAAGCCCTCACAGCACTGGCTGGATTATTTTGAAGAGTGCGGAGTAAAGTGTTATTATCCGTAAAAGGAGACAGATAAAATATGAAAACCTTTGAGATGAAACCCGTAATCCACTTCGGCGAAAACGCTCTGGAGCGGCTGGCGCAGCTTCCGTACAAGAGAGTTCTGATCATCACGGATCCGTTTGTGGTGGAGAGCAAGATGGTGGATCTGATTACGGCTCCCCTTACAAAGGGCGGGACTGAATATGAAGTATTCTGCGATGTGGTTCCGGACGCCCCGGTAGAGAAGATCGCGGTGGGCGTGAAGAAATTCCTGGAATATCAGCCGGAAGCAGTCGTGGCGGTAGGCGGAGGTTCAGCGATTGACTCCTCCAAGGCAATCCGTGAATTTGCCATGAATATCAACAACTATGGAAAGGTCGGACTGATCGCGATACCGACTACCAGCGGAACGGGTTCCGAGGTAACTTCTTTCGCGGTAGTCAACGACACCGCGGCAAAGGTGAAGTACCCGCTGGTATCCGATTCCCTGACCGCAGACGAGGCGATTCTGGACGCGGAGCTGGTAAAGAGCGTTCCGCCGTCCATCACAGCGGATACGGGAATGGACGTGTTTACCCATGCGCTGGAATCCTATGTGAGCATTGATCACAATGAATTTTCCTCCGCGCTTTCCGAGAAGGCGATTGAGATCTGCGGCGTATTTCTGCTTCGCGCGTATCTGGACGGCAATGATATGCACGCGCGGCAGAAGATGCATGTGGCATCCTGCCTTGCAGGACTGGCATTCAACACTGCGGGACTCGGAATTACACACAGTATGGCGCATCAGCTCGGAGCGATGTTCCATATCCCGCACGGACGTGCGAACGCGATGCTGCTGCCGCATATTGTGGAGTTTAACGCAAATATCAACAAGCACAGCAAGAGCCAGAAGGAATATCTGCCGTCCGTGAAGAGATATTCGAATATTTCCCATATTCTGGGGCTGAGCAACTATAATAAGGTCATGAGCGTGCGCTCTCTGGTAAACTGGATTCAGTTCATGCAGAAGGAGATGAACATTCCGCTGACTATTCAGGAAATCGGAACCATCACTCCCGACGCATATTTCGCGGCGATCGATAAGATGGCGGACGCCGCGCTGGCAGATGCCTGCACGGCAACGAATCCCCGGGTGCCTTCCAAAGAGGATATCATTAAGATTTACACCAAGCTGTGGTCCTTCTGACAGGAAGGCGCAAAAAGAGGCCCGGGAGAATACCGTGCCTCTTTTTGCAAAAATCCGGTTACCGGATCGAATGACATAGAACATAAAGGAAAATAAAAGTATGAATAGGTCAAAACGAATTGAAAGTTTGGACAAACGCCCCGTAAACCTGGACGGATTCATCGACGAGTGGCCTGAGATGGGGTTTGTGGCGATGAAGAGCCCGTATGACCCGAAGCCTTCCGTAAAGGTGGAAGACGGCGTGATCACCGAGCTGGACGGCAAGGCGAGAGCGGATTTTGATTTCATCGATCAGTTTATCGCCGATTATGCGATCCGCACAGATCGTGCGGAAGCTTCCATGGCGGTTCCCTCTCTGGAGATTGCGCGGATGATCGTAGATATCCATGTCTCCCGGAAGGAAGTCCTGGAAGTCGTATCCGGAATCACTCCGGCTAAGATGGCGGAGGTCATCAATTACCTGAATGTCGTGGAGATGATGATGGGTATGCAGAAGATGCGCGCACGCAAAGTGCCGGGCAACCAGGCGCATATCACGAACCTGAAGGATGACCCGGTACAGATCGCTGCGGACGCTGCGGAGGGAGCTCTGAGAGGCTTCAGCGAGGAGGAGACGACCACAGGTGTTGCGAGGTATGCTCCGTTTAATGCAATCGCTCTTCTGATTGGCTCTCAGGTGGGAAGAAAAGGTGTTCTCACTCAGTGCGCCGTGGAGGAAGCCACAGAGCTGGAGCTGGGAATCCGCGGACTTACGACTTACGCGGAGACACTGTCCGTATACGGAACAGAGAAGGTCTTTATCGATGGAGATGATACGCCGTATTCCAAGGCATTTCTGAATTCCGCCTACGCATCCAGGGGACTGAAGGTGCGTTTTACCTCCGGATCAGGTTCTGAGGTGCTGATGGGAAGCAGCGAACAGAAGTCCATGCTGTATCTGGAGTGCAGGTGCCTGTATGTGACAAAGGGCGCAGGATCTCAGGGAATCCAGAACGGATCCGTCAGCTGTATCGGCGTGACGGCGAGCGTGCCTTCCGGTATCCGTGAGGTCATGGGAGAGAACCTTGTGGCAGCGCTTCTGGGACTGGAATGCGCGTCTTCCAATGACCAGAGCTTTTCCAATTCCGACATGCGCCGCACGGCGAGGACAATGCTGCAGTTCATGCCGGGAACAGATTTTATCTTCTCCGGCTATGCGGCGGAACCGAACTACGACAACATGTTTGCGGGCTCCAATTTTGACGCCGAGGATTTCGACGACTACAATGTGCTTCAGAGAGATATGCAGGTGGACGGCGGCCTCCGTCCGGTGACGGAGGAGGAAGTTATCCGCGTGCGCCGTACGGCGGGAAAGGCAGTTCAGGCAGTGTTCAAGTACCTGGGACTTACCGAAGTGACGGACGAGCAGGTGGAGGCCGTGACGTATGCGCATGGAAGCAAAGATACGTTAAAGAGGGACGTTGCCTCAGACCTGATGGCAGCGGACGACTTAATGAAGCGCGGCATCACGGGCATCGATGTGGTGAAGGCGCTCGCGGAAAGCGGATATGAGGAGCTGGCGGAGAGCATTTTAAATATGCTCAAGCAGCGTGTGATCGGAGACTATATGCACACTGCCGCTATTCTCGATGAGAACTTCCAGGTGATGTCCGGCGTAAATACGCCGAACGACTACATGGGTCCGGGCACCGGCTACCGGGTGGACGGAAAGCGCTGGGAGGAGATCAAGGCGATCCCGCACAGAATCAATGTAAATGAGTTTTAGGAGGCTGTCGGTATGGAGATAAATGAACAATTAATTCAGGCGGTCACAAAGGCGGTCTTAGAACAGTTAAAGCGTCAGGACAGCACTCCGAGCGGAGAGATTCCTCTCCAGGGAAGAACGCGGATGCGTCCGAAGCATTCCTATGCGGGATATCCGAAGGCAGTTAAGAGCACAGATCCCAAGGAGATCGTCATCGGTGTGGGAGCTGCGTTCCAGGAGGAGATCCGCTCCACGATCACCGGAATTCCTCTTTCCGAGGTAATCAAAAATGTCCGGGCCGGCATCGAGGAGGAGGGCATGCATTCCAGAGTCGTAAAAGTGCTGGACACCTCTGACGTATGCTTCATGGCGCTGGAGTGCGCGAAGTTTTCGGGCTCCGGCATCGGCATCGGCATTCAGTCCAAGGGAACGACGGTCATTCATCAGAAGGATCTGTATCCGCTGTCTAATCTGGAACTGTTCCCGCAGGCGCCGCTGATGACGCTGGAGACTTACCGCGACATCGGAAGAAACGCAGCCAAATATGTAAAGGGCGAGAAGGTAACTCCGATCGAGTGTACGAACGATCCTATGGTGCGCGCCAAGTTTCAGGTGAAGGCAGCTCTGATGCACATCGTTGAGACAGAGCAGCTGGATCCGGAGATGGGAATGATTGAGTGGGAGGCAGTAAGATGAGCAGATATCCGTTAGGACAGTATGAATCCGATTCCATCACTTCCAGGACAGGGAAGAAGCTCTCTGAGATTACCCTTGAGGAAGTGAAGAAGGGCAATGTGCAGGCGGACGATATCAAGATTTCCAAGGAAATGTTAAGACGCCAGGGCCAGGTGGCAGCAGAGAATGACAATCCGGCAATGGCAGGAAATTTTGAGCGCGCGGCAGAGCTTGTGGATGTCCCGGACGACGTGATTCTGAAGATGTATAATAAGCTGAGGCCAAACCGCTCCACAAAGACGGAGCTGTTGGAGATGGCAAAGGAGCTTCTGGAGAAGTACCATGCGCCGCACTGCGCGAAGCTGGTGCTGGAAGCTGCTGAGACGTATGAGAGAAGGGGAATACTTCTGTGAAATTAATTGCAGGCGTTGATATCGGAAATTCTACAACTGAAGTATGTATCGGCGAGGAGCGCCGGGACGGAACGATCGGTTTCCTGGCGGGCGCATCCCGCATGACTACGGGAACGAAGGGCACGCTGGCGAACGTTATGGGTGTCAAGGCCGCCCTGGCGGAGGCGATGGATTCCATCGGCCGTCCGGTATCCGACCTGTCTTTGATCCGCCTGAATGAGGCGGCTCCGGTTATCGGGGATACGGCAATGGAGACGATCACAGAGACGATCATTACGGAATCCTCGATGATCGGGCATAATCCGTCCACTCCGGCGGGCGCGGGACAGGCAGTGGGTACGCTGCTGTTTCTGGAAAATATCAGCACCGGCAAGCCGGGCGTCCCGTATATTGTGGCAGTGTCGAGCAAGTTCTCCTATGAGGAGGCGGCGGCATGGCTGAACCGTTATATCCCGGAACTGATGATCGTGGGCGTGATTCTGCAGGCAGACGAAGCAGTGCTTGTGGAAAACCGCCTGCAGGTGGATATCCCCATTGTGGACGAGGTGCGCCGCATTGCCCAGATCCCGGAGGGAAAGCTTGCCGCTATCGAGGTGGCGCTTCCGGGAACCAGTGTGCGGATGCTCTCAAATCCCTATGGAATTGCCACGCTTCTGGGGCTGAATGCCGATGAGACACGGGCGGTGACACCCATCGCGAAGAGCCTGATCGGAAAGCGCAGCGCGGTGGTGATCCGAACGCCTCATGGAAATATCCGGGAAAATGTGCTTCCTGCCGGAGAGCTGTATTTTCACGGTGATACCGAGGAAGCTATTGACATTGACGCAGGAGCTGATAAAATAATGTCAGCACTGGAAGCTGCCGGGGAGATCAGAAATATCGACGGGCAGCAGAATACGAATGTTGGAAATATGCTCCAGAACATCCGCAGCCAGATGCGGCGCGTTGCCTCAGATGAGAGCGGAGACATCCGGATTACGGATCTGCTCGCAGTGGACACGCTTGCACCTGTCGAGATCTCCGGTTCGCTTGCCGGAGAGACATGCATGGAGAAGGCTGTGGGAATCGCTGCGATGGTCAGGACACAGGCGCTGCCTATGCGGCAGATCGCAGGAGCGCTGACCGCAGAACTCGGAGTGCGGGCCCATGTGGCGGGCGTGGAGGCGGTGATGGCATCGCTTGGAGCGCTCACAACGCCGGGGACACAGCTTCCGCTCGCTATTTTGGATATGGGAGGCGGCTCCACAGATGCCGCGCTTCTGGATGAAGACGGCCGCGTGACAACGACGCATCAGGCAGGCGCGGGCGAGCTGGTATCCATGCTGATCCAGACGGAACTGGGGCTGGGAAGCCGCGTGACGGCGGAGCAGATCAAGAAGTATCCGCTGGGCAAAGTGGAGAGCCTGTTCCATATGCGGCTGGAGAACGGCGCGATGCAGTTCTTCGCGGAATCCATAGATCCGAGGTATTACGGTCATGTGGTGCTCCTCGCGCCGGGTGAGCTTCTGAAGATCGAGGAGGACATACCGATGGAGAAGATCATGGATGTCCGACGAGAAGCAAAGCGCAAGGTCTTTGTCAGAAATGCCCTGCGGGCTCTGAGGAAAGTGGCGCCGGATCATGATCTGCGCCGGATTCCGAATGTCGTGCTCGTGGGCGGATCGGCGGAAGATTTTGAGATTCCCGAGATGCTCATGGAGGCGCTGGCAGAGTACAGGATCGTCTGCGGACGCGGAAATATCCGGGGAAGCGAGGGACCGAGAAACGCAGTGGCGACAGGGCTTCTGCTCTCTTATCTGGGGAGCAGGGAACAGGAAGGCGGTGGAGACGGATGGTCATAAGCAGGCCTTCGATTTTGATCTACGCTGACAACGCGGATGAAGATTATCTGAGAGAACTATGTGCCGGAATCGAGGAGGAGGGCGTTTTATACCAGGTGATCCCCGCACAGGGAGAACTGGATACGCTTGCGCACCGCGCCGCGGAAGAATCCATGCTGGGAAGCGGCATCGGAATCAGCGGATGCCGGATCGCCATGCAGATGCGGCCGCTCCCCGAGGGAAGGAATGTATTTGAACTGAATCAGCCAAGGTTCTGGCAGTGCAGGGCGCTGGGCGCTAACAGTGCGAGAGCCATCAAAAAAATGCCGTTCAAGGCAGTGACAGGCGGAGATGAGCAGCTATGAAAGTATATACAAAGAACGGGGACGCCGGAGTCACCAGCCTGGTACATACCAGGAACGTCCCGAAGTCTGACGACCGCATCCGGTTTGTAGGAAGCGCTGATGAGCTGAACAGCCATATCGGGCTTGTTAAATCTCAGACAGCGGACGGGCAGACGAGAGCATTTCTGGAAGAGATCCAGAATACGCTGATGACGATTATGGCAGGCGTCGCAGATCCGTTTAACCAGAAATATAAATTAAAAGAAGAGAACGTATCCGTACTGGAACAGGAGATTGACCGGCTGGAAGGGCTGTTTGCCCGCAGGCAGGGATTTGTGCTCCCGGGAGAGAATCCGCTTTCCGCTCAGATCGACGTGGCGCGCTGCGTCGCGCGGCGCGCAGAGCGCGCGCTTGCGGCAGTGAGCGTCAAGTTCGGGACGGATGCAGGGGCGAAGAAGTATATGAACCGCCTGGCGGACTATCTGTACATACTTGCCCGCTACACCGATGATGCGGCGGCAGAGGAGCAGAAGACGGTCAAAATATCAGCGGGTGCAGCAGCGCCGGAAAGCGCAGCGCAGCCCCAGGTGAGCGAAGCTCTGGTACAGGAGGTATTAAAGCGCATGGGAATGCCGGGAAGAATTACGCTGGAATCTGCAAAGCGTCTGATACAGAAAGTCGAGGAGGAAGCCGCAAGGCGCGGCAAGAAAGCGGTCATTGCGGTATGCAGCCCGGAGGGAAATCCGGTTGCGGTTCATGTGATGGACGGAGCCTTTCTCGTCAGTTTTGATGTGGCAGTGAAGAAAGCGTATACTTCGGTAGCTGTCAAGATGTCCACAATGGAGCTCTCAGCTCTGGCGCAGCCAGGCCAGACGTTCTACGGCGTGGATAAGATGGACGGCGGAAAGATTGTAATTTTCGGAGGCGGTGTGCCGCTGAAAGTCGGGGATACGATTATCGGAGGCCTCGGCGTCAGCGGAGGGACTGCGGAGGAAGATCACAGTCTTGCTGAGTATGCGCTGTCCGTACTGCACGAGGTATTATAAAAGTGAAAAATATGCCCGTCCGGGTCAGAAGTATACGGACGGGCTTTTCCGCGTCACCGGATACACAGAAGACAGAGGGGGTCTGTGCATCCTGCAGCGCAGAAAACAGACTTGAAAACATTTTAGGAGGAATTATGAAGAAAATGATCAAGAAGGCAATAAACAGAGGAATCGCGGGAGTTCTTACCGCAGCCATGGCATTTACCGCAGCGCCGGCCGTTTGGGCATCCGAAACGGATCCGGCGGATGAAGAGGTAAGCCAAACCGGCGGTGTGGAGCAGAAGCTGGAAGAACTCTTTGAGATCTATCCGGACGGTTCCTACTTTTCCGTGAACGGGGAGGCGTGCGGCCACTCTTCCGGTTCTACCTGCGATAACTGTAAGATGGGAAATATCGCGGAAGAGTATTTTCCTGAACTCGCTGCCCAGATGAATTCCGCGTATAAAAACAGCTGGACCTGCGTGGGATTTGCCCAGTTCGTATACTTCTATCTTTTTGGCCATGAAGTCGGAAAATGGGGAGACTCCAGTGATTTTACAGATATCGGCACAGATCTCTCTCTGGCGCAGCCGGGAGATGTGATCGAATATTCCGGACACAGCGCGATTTATCTGGGAGACGGACTCGTATATGAGGCAAACTGGGGAGAGACGAACCAGGTATCCCTCGGAACGAGCGCTGAGAAGGACAGAGGTATTGAAGCGATTTACCATGCAAATAACTACGATGAGATTGATGTTCCGCCGTATAACGGATGGGAGTGGGACAGCGAAGGCTGGATGTACCGCGACCAGGACGGAACCTGGTATGTCAACGGCTGGTATGAGATTGACGATGCGTGGTATTCCTTTGACGCGAACGGCCACAGACGCGCCGGCTGGTACGCGGATACGGACGGACAGTGGTACTGGCTGGATCCGGAGACAGGAAAGATGCAGTATGGCTGGGTACAGGACCCGGAGGACGGCGCGTGGTACTGGCTGGATCTGGAGACAGGAGCTATGCAGCGCGGCTGGATTCAGGATACAACCAATCAATACAACAAGATCTACTACCTGGACTCCAACGGAAGAATGCTGAAGGATCAGTGGATCAACTATAATGGAAGTTATTACGTCCTGGCTCCTGACGGAGCGGTGGGAATGAACGGCTGGTGGGACGCTCCGGCGGATACGGAGAGCGGCTTCAGCGAGGATACGCAGTGGTTCGTGCAGCCGAATACGGGAGAATTCATCAACAGTCCGCAGTACTGGAGAGTAAAGCCGACTGCATAGGGAACGGGAGAAGCGGAGCGTATTATGCCGGGATACATATTACATTTGACAGCGGCAGAGATTTTTCTGCGAAGCCTTGAGAAAAGGAGCGGAAAATCGGCGTGGACAGAGCAGGAGAAGGCGGACTTTCGCGCCGGAAATCTGATGCCGGATACGGTGAAAGAAAAGTCGCGCTCTCATTTTCGAAGCAGAGAGACGGACGGAGATATTGTACAGTATCCGATTCTGCCGGAATTTCTGAAAAAGTACGGGAGACTTCTGGGAGATAAGAGCTGCCTGGGATACTATTTTCATCTCTACATCGACTATCGCTTTTTCTCAGAATTTCTTGAAGACATCGTGCGCTTTTATGACGCGGAAGGTCATGAGGAGAAGAAGAAAGAGCGCATCTGCACTGCCAGGATTCTAAAGAGTAACTTATGCGTAACGCCGCGGGAGTTCTTCTCGGAATCGTATTACTACGGCGACTATACCAAGATGAATACCTGGCTTGCCAATCGCTACAGCCTCTCCTTCGAATTCACGAGGATTCCTGAAAATCCCGGTATAGAGGAAGTGGACTACAGTGATATCCGGAGAATCTGCGCGGAATTAAAGACGTATATGCAGGTGCCGGAGGAACAGGCGGAAAATCTGAGGGTGTTTGATCTGAAAAAGCTGACAGAATTCATGGAACGGGCAGCGGATTGCGAAGAATTTAAGAGGTATCTGCCTGGAATTTCTGAAAATGATTCTTGAATTACACGAATTTCGGGAGTATAATAAAAAAGAAAATTGAAGACAGGGGAGCTTGTAGACAGGCTGAGAGGAAGGTGTGAACTTCGACCCTTATACCTGATTTGGATAATGCCAACGTAGGGAATTATTTAGAATACTCGTATTTATGCGGGGAGCTTCCAGATCGGTTGCTCTTCGCTTTTTTGTTTAAACAGGAGGGATGTTATGGTAAGAATAAATGGAAAGGAATATGAGTTGTCCGGTGAGACGCTTGCCTGTTATCTGGCAGTCTCGGAGTATGACAGCCGCCGCATTGCCGTTGAGCGAAACGGGGAAATTGTTCCCAAAAGTCTCTATGAGCAGACTGTATTGAAGGATGGGGATTCTCTGGAAGTCGTCACCTTTGTGGGAGGAGGCTGACATGGAAAGAACTCTGACAAAAGAAGAAATCTACCGCGCCCTGGCCGCACGCCATGGGGAAGAGCTGCAGAGGAAGATTGCCGGGAGCACCGTGGCTGTCTGCGGACTGGGCGGATTGGGATCACATCTCGCCCTCTGCCTGGCGAGGATGGGGATCGGAAAGCTGATTCTCATAGATTTTGACCGGGTGGATTTGGCGAATCTGCACCGTCAGCAGTACAAAGCATCTCAGATCGGCATGTATAAGACAGAAGCGCTGGCCGAGAATCTGCAGGAGATTGCCCCTTTCGGCGAGGTTATTCCCAGCACAAAAAGGATAACGGCCGAAAATATTGATACACTGTTAGAGGGCGCGGATGTCATCTGCGAGGCATTTGACCGAGCAGAGGAGAAGGCCGCGCTGGTAAACGGGGTCTTTGAGCGGCTTCCGGGCCGCCCTGTGGTTGCTGCGTCAGGTATGGCAGGGTTTGGCAGCTCCAATGAGATCTGTACCCGGCAGATTACCGGAAAGCTGGTTCTCTGCGGTGATGAGACCAGCGAGGTTTCTGCGGATTCCTGTCTGTTCGCGTCAAGGGTAATGCTCTGCGCCGCGCATCAGGCGCACGCAGTCCTGCGGATACTGGCAGGGGAAAACGCAGTTTGAGAGATGCAGAATACATAAAAGAGAGGTAAATGGTTATGGATACTAAAGACACGCTCATCATAGGAGGACATGAATTTCAATCCAGGTTTATTCTGGGATCCGGAAAGTACTCTTTGAAACTCATCGAAGCCGCGGTGCAGGATGCAAGCGCGCAGATCATTACGCTTGCCGTACGCCGGGCAAATACGCGGGAACAGGAGAATATTCTGGATTACATCCCCAAAGGCGTCACTCTTCTGCCGAACACCTCGGGCGCGAGAAATGCCGAGGAGGCTGTACGGATTGCAAGGCTGGCACGCGAGCTGGGATGCGGGGATTTTGTGAAAATTGAGATCATGCGCGATACGAAATATCTGCTTCCGGACAACGCCGAGACCATCCGGGCGACTGAGATCCTAGCAAAAGAGGGATTTGTCGTCATGCCATATATGTATCCCGATCTGAACGCGGCGCGCGACCTGGTGAACGCCGGCGCAGCAGCCGTCATGCCGCTGGCAGCGCCGATCGGCTCCAACAAGGGCCTGGTGGCGAAAGAATTTATTCAGATCCTGATTGACGAGATTGAGCTTCCGATCATTGTGGACGCCGGAATCGGAAGACCGTCCCAGGCATGCGAAGCCATGGAGATGGGCGCTGCTGCCATCATGGCAAATACAGCCCTTGCCACAGCCGGAGATCTGCCGCTGATGGCATCGGCATTCCGGCTGGCGATCGAAGCAGGGCGAAAAGCGTATCTGTCCGGTCTCGGACGGGTACTGACACGCGGGGCCAGCGCATCAGATCCGCTGACAGGATTTCTGAGAGATTGAGGTGTTACATATGGAAAATCAGTTTTTTATAGATTCACGGGAGCTGTCCGGGGAGGCGCTGATCAGGAAACACCGTCTGGAAAACGATCCCGGATTTCGGAAAAATCATATGGAATATCTTCCAGGGATGGAGAGGATCTCCTCAGACGTCTGTGAAAAGGTGATGGCACAGATGAACAGCTATAATCCTGAACTCTATACGGCGCGGGATGTACGTGCGGCTTTGGAGCACGGCGTCTGTTCCTCAGAAGACTTTAAAGCGCTGCTGTCTCCGGCAGCGGAACCTTTTCTTGAGCAGATGGCGGAGAGAGCGCGGATGGAGACAGGAAGACATTTCGGCAATACGGTGTACCTGTTTACTCCGCTGTATATTGCCAATTATTGTGAAAATTATTGTGTATACTGTGGATTTAACTGTTATAATCATATTAAGCGGATGAAGCTGACAATAGAACAGATTGAGCATGAAATGCAGGTGATTGCAGAAAGCGGCATGGAGGAAATCCTGATTCTCACAGGAGAGAGCCGCGGGATGAGCGGTGTGGAATATATCGGAGAGGCGTGCAGACTGGCGAGAAAATACTTCCGAATGGTGGGACTTGAGATTTATCCTGTGAATACCGACGAATATCGATATCTTCATGAGTGCGGCGCGGACTATGTGACGGTATTCCAGGAGACATACGACACAGATAAGTATGAGACGCTGCATCTGATGGGACATAAGCGCGTCTGGCCGTACCGCTTTGACGCGCAGGAGCGGGCGCTCATGGGTGGAATGCGCGGCGTAGCGTTTTCAGCGCTGCTCGGTCTGGCAGACTTTCGGAAGGATGCCCTGGCGACGGGGCTTCATGCCTATTATCTCCAGAGAAAGTATCCCTGGGCGGAGATGTCACTGTCCTGCCCGCGCCTGCGCCCGATTGTAAACAATGATAAGATCAGCCCGCTGGATGTGGGCGAACGGCAGCTCTGCCAGATCCTCTGCGCTTACCGCATCTTCCTCCCCTTTGCGGGGATCACGGTATCTTCAAGAGAGAGCGCCGATTTCCGAAACGGCATCGTGAAGATCGCAGCGACGAAGGTTTCTGCCGGTGTGTCCACGGGAATCGGGGATCATGAGAGCAAATATACGGGAAAGGAGTCGGCAGGAGAGGAAGGAGACGAACAGTTTGAGATCTGCGACGGCAGAAGTTTTGCCGATATGTACCGCGATATCTCGGATGAAGGGCTCCAGCCTGTCCTGAATGATTATCTGTATGTCTGATCTGCTGTGTTTTACGAACCGGAGTCTCTGCAGAGGAGACTTTCTGGAGAGAATCGGAGAGATTGCTGCCCTTGATCCCGCGGGAATCGTGCTTCGGGAGAAGGATCTTCCGGAGAGAGAATACCGGAGTCTGGCACTTGCTGTTATGCAGATCTGCCGTGAGAACAAAACGGCCTGCATCCTTCATAACTTTGCTGACACAGCGCTTGCGCTGGGAGCGGAGAACATCCATCTGCCGCTGCCGGTTCTGCGAAGCCTGGATCCCGGACAGAGGGCGGCATTTAGAAGAATCGGGGCGTCCTGCCATTCTGAGGAGGATGCTCTGGAAGCGCAGGAACTGGGCTGCGCTTATATTACCGCGGGCCATATTTTTGAAACCGACTGCAAGAGAGGGCTGCCGGGACGCGGGCTGGATTTTCTTTCCCGTATCGTTCGATCTGTACAGATCCCGGTGTACGCGATCGGCGGAATTGACAGCGGAAATATCCGTACTGTCCGTGAGACCGGTGCCGCGGGAGCCTGTGTTATGAGCGGAGTTATGCGGTGTAAAGATGTGAGAACGTATCTGCAGCAGTTTCATCCCCTGGAAAACATGAGAGAAGGAGGAACCTTACATGGAAAATCAAGTATTGGAATCGTTAAAAACGCGCCGCAGCGTGCGGAAGTATAAAGCGGAGCAGATCTCAAAGGAACAGCTCGACACAATTCTGGAAGCCGGAACATACGCTCCGACAGGAATGGGAATGCAGAGCCCGGTCATGGTCGTAGTGCAGAAGCCAGAGATGATCCAAAAGCTCTCGAAGCTCAATGCGGCTGTAATGGGAACAGACTCAGATCCCTTTTACGGAGCGCCCACAGTCGTAGTGGTGCTCGCTGACAGCGGCAGAGGAACCTGTGTGGAGGACGGAAGCCTTGTGATGGGCAACCTGCTCAACGCGGCTCATGCCGTGGGTGTGGATTCCTGCTGGATTCACCGCGCACGTGAGGTTTTTGCCTCCGAGGAGGGGAAAGCGCTCCTGAGAGAATGGGGGCTTGGAGAGAACTATATCGGTGTGGGAAACTGTATCCTGGGATACAGAGACTGTGAGTATCCGCAGGCGAAGGAGAGAAAGGCGGATTACATACGGTTTGTATGAGCGTGACAGCAGCGCATAAGTTCGGAAGAATTAATGGCAGATCACAGCCTGTCGTTTACAACCATAGAGAGCGGAGAGACGCTGATTTTCCCGTACAGGATCAGTGAGTTAGTCAAGTGACACAGTAATAGTGACCCCCTTTCAGGCAGACTGTTATGTCCGTCTGAAAGGGGGGATTGTTATTGTGAGGATACAGAAATTCTATTGCTGCGACGCCTTATACTCCGTCCCCCAGTCCCACATGGCATCCAGGATGGGCTTCAGGCTTCTCCCGAGTTCCGTGAGAGAGTATTCTACTTTTGGGGGAACTTCAGGATAAACGGTACGGATCAGTAATCCGCTGCTTTCCATATCGCGAAGCTGAGCGGTGAGGACCTTTTGTGAAACGTTTCCTATGGACTTTTTTAATTCACCGAACCGTTTTGTTCCCGGCATCAGATCGCGCAGGATCAGAACCTTCCATTTATCTCCGATCAGGGTTAAAGTCGTCTCCACCGGGCAGGCCGGCAGAACCTTTTTTGCAGTCTGACCTTCCATTACTTATCATCTCCCAAAATAATAGTATCTATAGTTACCATTTGGTAACTACGGCACAATTTTGTGCCCTCTTTACAATTTGCCTGTCTGGGGTTAGCATAACATTGTAAACAGATGAAGTCAAGAATCACCGGCCGGGATCTTATCATGCATCCGCAGATATGGGAGCTTATGAAAAACTGCGGCAAGGGATTTTTTGGAAAGGCTGTATAGGAGAGAATACGATGACACAGGAAGAAAGAAGAATATATTTAATTTGTGAACTGCTGAAAGAACAGCCGGATTACAGAAATATGGAAATTCCGCAGAACGAGCAGGAGCAAAAGCGGCTTCTCCGATCACTGTTCAATATCCGTCCGCCCTATCCCGCAGGAGAGGAATTCCTCAGGGTACAGGATATGTATCTGCAGGAAGAAACAAGGCGCAGGGGCATTACAGATCTGGAAGAACTCACACCGGTTCGGGAAGGGGTATATATCTGGCAGGGAGATATTACGACTCTGCGCTGCGACGCCATTGTCAATGCGGCAAACAGTCAAATGCTGGGATGCTTTGTGCCGTGCCACGGATGTATCGACAATGTTATTCACACCTTTGCCGGAGTACAGCTCAGGCTGGCATGCGCGGAAATTATGCGGCGGCAGGGGTATGAGGAACCGACGGGAAATGCAAAGATTACTCCCGCGTTCAATTTGCCCAGCAAATATATCCTGCATACAGTGGGACCGATTATCCATGGGCCTGTCAGAAAACGGGACTGCGACGAACTGGCTTCCTGCTACCGTTCCTGCCTGGAGCTGGCTGTGGAAAATGGCTGCCGGAGCATTGCCTTTTGCTGTATTTCCACCGGAGAATTTCACTTCCCCAACGAAAAGGCCGCTGAAACAGCGATTCAGACAGTGATCTCCTTTTTAAATACACAGCAGAGAGATCTTCGGATTATCTTTAATGTTTTCAAGGACACGGATCTTCATATTTATCAAAATCTTCTGGGGGTATCCAAATGTTGAGAAAAGCAGGACAAACAGAACAAAAAATTTCTGAGTTACGGGAAACGCTGAATCAGGCGGATGCTGTCGTAATCGGCGCAGGCGCCGGCCTTTCCACATCCGCCGGTTTTGCGTATGGGGGAGAAAGGTTCCGCCGCTATTTTGCTGATTTTGAAAAAAAATATGGATTCCACGATATGTATTCCGGGGGATTTTACCCGTTTCCGACATTGGAGGAATACTGGGCTTATTGGAGCCGGTTTATTTTTATCAACCGTTATACCAGCCCGCCAAAGCCGGTATATCCCGCTTTGCTGGAACTGGTGCGGGAGAAAGACTATTTCGTCCTCACCACCAATGTGGATCACTGCTTTCAAAATGCGGGATTTGACAAACGCCGCCTGTTTTATACGCAGGGAGATTATGGCCTGTGGCAGTGCTCCAAACCATGTCACGACAAGAACTATGATAACGGGGAAGTGATCCGCCGGATGGTGGAGGCGCAGGGCTTTCAGGTGACAGAACACGGTCTGGAGCTGCCGGCCGGCACCGCGCCGAAGATGGCTGTTCCTGCCGGGATGGTTCCCTATTGTCCAGAATGCGGCGCGCCCATGACGATGAACCTCCGGGCAGACAGTACCTTTGTTCAGGATGCGGGCTGGTATACGGCAGCCAGGCGGTATGAGGACTTTGTAAGGCTTCACAGGGCCACCCGTGTTCTCTATCTGGAGCTGGGGGTGGGAATGAATACGCCCGGGATAGTGAAATTTTCCTTCTGGAGAATGACAGCGGAAAATCCCAAGGCGGTCTATGCATGTGTCAATCTGGGGGAAGCTTACGCGCCAAAAGAAATTGTCCATCGTTCTGTCTGTATTGACGGGGATATTGGCGAAGTATTAAAAAAATTATAGTAAAAGCAGCAGATTCATTGGCAATTTGTTACCAAGGTACATTTTTTCCAGCTGCTATTGGCGGCACTTATACTGCTATTTATCGTATCAATCGTGTCATTGGTGGTTAGAATAATGAATAGATGAAATATGCTTGTATTTATGTGTGTTGTGAAGAAATCGACTCACAATCATGCCATAATTGGTTCAGTTAATTTGACGCGATTGAATCTGGACAGATTTTTGTTCAGGCGTTTTTTTTGGCGTTCATTTTCAAGACAGAGTTGGCAAAGTAAATCACCCGTTTATTGCCATTATTTGTTTGAATGTGTATAGTTTAACTCCTTGTGCTATTTGAAAACATGACTGCTTACCAGCTCAAATTGCCCAAAGTATCCCT
>CAKNMY010000023.1 GCA_930989745.1 uncultured Lachnospiraceae bacterium
AATATTTCCTGAGATGAAACTGCCTGAGAATGTCCTCGACGAATACGGTCGGTTTCGAGGATGCGATCCCGAGGATTCTTCCGCTTTCCCTGAGCACCTGCAGCAGCTCGTCCACACGGTCATACGGACGGTTCTCATAAATCCCAATGGTCGTATAACGCTCACGGTAATATTCCACTGCCTGCTCCGCCTGCTCTGCCGTAAACTTTCCATACTCCATGAACTGTTCTTTCAGGGGCGGTCCCACAAAACATTTCAGCTCCCCCGGATCGCTGACCCGGATCCCGAAATGGGAAAGCGCGTACTGCACACATTTCGTGATCCCCTCCGCCGAATCCATCAGGGTGCCGTCCAGATCAAATAAGATTACATCTGACATAAATTATCCCTCTGCGCTCTGTGCAAAATAGCTGTCAATGCCGTCTGCGATTCCCTGTGCCATCTTATTCTGATAGTCCTCCGACGCCATGAGCAGATCCTCCTCCGTGTTCGTCATAAATCCCATCTCCACAATCGTGACCGGAATCGAACTCCAGTTAATCCCGCTCATATCATCGGTCTGCTGTACGCCGAGATTCTTCGCTCCCGTCGCTGCGCAGAAGCTGTCAACAACCGCCTCGGACAATCTCTGGCACTCTGCGGCAATATTTCCCACATATGGGTTCTGCAGGGTCGGCGCCATGGTCAGCGCTCCGTGCACTGAGGAATCATCAACGCCGTTCGCATGGATACGCACAAGGATATCCGCTCCCTGTCCCGCGGCCGCCTGCGCGCGCTCCGCATTGCTGATATCAACATCGTTGCTCTCGCGGATCATATATACCTGATAGCCGCGTCCCAGCAGTTCTTCCTTCAGCTTCAGGGAAACCGCCAGCGTCAGTTCATATTCCTTTAATCCGGATGCCGCTCCGCTCGTTCCCGATGCCACCTTTGCCTTCATCTGGCTGGAACCGGGGCCTACAGGCTCCTGATCACTGTTGCCCTGAGCCTGATGTCCGGCGTCTATTGCGATCAGCCTGCCCCCGCCTGCCGGCGTTGGCGTGATGCTGGTCGCCTCGATCTCCTCCTCCTCAGGCAGCGGCGTATTCGTCAGCCTGTACAGATCCGAGTCCGGAAGAATAAAGTATTCTCCTCCCTCCTCCTGACTGCCCGCTGTCTCTGCTGTGCTCAGTGTCTGATAAAATGCCTGCTCATCCGCGTCATTTCCTTTCAGATGCACAAGCGCCGCGGCCACATCCTCTCTTTTGTACTGCTGAACTGTCTGATCATCTCCCCGGAAACGTATGATCTGCCAGACAACATCCACAGCATTGTCCTGAAATGCCTCCTCCATCTGCGTCAGAAGCTCTGCGCGTACATCCCGTACTGGTTCAGGCGTCGGAGTGCTCTCCGGAGTGGGTTCTGCTGTCGGAACAGGGGTGCTCTCTGCCAGCGCCTTCTGCTCATCCACCTTCTGCAGTACATTTCCCAGCTGTATGACTCCAAACACAGCGAGTGCAATACATACTGCCGTCAGAAGCAGCACCAATGCGTTCACTTTCCATTTGGATGGTTTTTTCATGTATCTGTCCTCCTGTGGTACAGGGACAGCCCGCAGAGCGGACTGCCCCTTTACTTTCGTCCAGTATACCACACTTGGATTTTTCTGTGAACTGTTATCTTATTATGTTGTCCTCAGAATGCGGCGCAGAGCCTCCGGATACAGCGCCCCGGTTCTCCTGAAAACCCTGCCGGAATCAGCTTTTTGCTGCTCCTGTATCTCCTCTGCGCTGCTTCTGAAAATTTTCCAGGGTTCCATTGCGGAAAGATTTCCGGCAGCGTCCCTCACGGAAATCGCGATCTCATTGTTCCCCTCCGCGAGTTCCTCCTCCGGAATCCGCAGAATCGCGCCGTCCATCTCATATCTGGCTTCCTGTCCGTTCACCGTGCAGGAAACAACAGCGATCTCGTCCACATTTTCCAGATACACCTCTGGATCATACCGTTCACCGGCGGTGATGTCAGATTTCTCTTCATTGTAAATAAATTTTGTGCCCTGCTGATTGACAGAGAATACCATCTTTTCACTCACAGAGTTTCCCTGTGCGTCAACTCTTTCCACTTTCAGGGCATATTGCCCGTCACGCGTAATCTCCGGAATCTGGTAGCGAATGTAGTCTCCGGCGTCCTCCTGGATGCACTCCAGAGGCACAGATCTGCCTTCCGGTGTCTGCAGCGCGATATTCAGCAGACTCTTTCCCTCTTCTTCCTTTGCCACAGATACCGAAGGGAGAACTGCCGTACGGTTTGCCGAAAAGCTTCGCAAATTCTGGATGATAAGCGGCGGCAGGGTATCAGATGTCTCCTCCTGCACTTTCTCTTCTTCCATATTCCGGGAGTCCGCGTGCTCTTCCTTCGGCTCTGCCGCGTTCTCCCACAACGGTGCAGCATCAGAAACATCCACATTCATTATTATATCGCCCACCGCGGTTGTTTCGTCCTCGCACGCATCCGGCATTTCTGCTTCCGGGACAGCGTTTTGCTGTACCGTATCTTCCGAAAGTTCCGATTCTGTTTTTGGTTCTGCCTGATGGGAACTTTCTTCGGGCAGCTTCTCTTCCGTTTCATCCTGTTTGGGCTGCGCTCTGCCGCCTTCAGAAGCAACTTTGTTCTGATCAGTTATAGAAAAGTTTTGGGATATGTATGGGAAATTTGAATATTCTGCAGATGTGTGTGTGACGCTCTCTTCAGCCCTGTCATCCGCGGCTTCACTTTCCTCCGCCTTTTCGGAAGAAATTTCTAAGATATCCGGGCTGACCGCTGAATTCGCGGACAGTGAAAATGAAAAATACGGGCGTGCGGGCAATGGGTTCTCGGAAAGCACGGCTGCATCCGCGCTCTTATGCGAATATATCGTCTCCTGAGCTGTCGTGTCACGAGTTATCACTGGCGGCTCCATACTGGCTGCCGCAGATTCTGAATCATCAGCGTCGGCCGTCTCTGAATTCTCGCCCAAAAACTGCGTTTCCTCCTCCGCCTGCGGCTGGTCAACGGTCTCAGGGCTCTGTTCCTCCTGCTCTATATGCGGAACCTCTTCCGATGGTACCTCGCTGTCTTCCTCCGGTTCTGTGTCTTCCTGCGGTTCTGCGCGGTTCTCTTCTTTCTGCGGTTCCTCTTCGGGGACCAGATCTTCCCCTGAAATATCCTCTGAGATTTCTTCCGGGATATCTTCTGGAATTTCCTCTGTCAAAATCTCCGGGATTTCCTCAGCGTCTGTCTGTTCTGTTTCTTGAGAATCCGTTTTCTCAATGTCTGTCTGCTCGGTTTCTTCCGAATCAGAGGTCTCCTCAAAATCCTGTGCGTCCCCGGACTGCAGGTCTGGATCTTCTGCAATATCCAGAGGTTTCTCACCTCCTTCTTCCGTTTCATTCCCATCATCTTCTCCGCTTTCACTCTGTGCCGGATCTGTCTCGTCCTTCGCGGCAGCACTCTGGTCTCCGGCCGTTTCCTGCACTGTCGTCTCCGGCAGATGCGCCTGCTCCTGCTGCTCCTCTCCATTTTCCACAACTCCTGCCAGCACCGCCTGCCCCGGGCCGGCGGCGAGCAGCGCTGTGCAGATAAAGTAACTGATCATTCTCTTTTTCATTCGTTCATAACCTCCAATCGTTCCTTCAGTCTCAGGAAGTTGATATCGCCATCCACATCCGCGGCAGCTTCCCCCGCTCGGCAGATCTCTTCCGCCTGTTCCGCGTCGCCGTTCAGCAGAAGCATCCAGCCATAACCGCTGTAGCCCTCCGGCTCTTCCGGATACAATTCAATAATCTTCCGGTACCAAGCGGCTGCCGCTTCCCAGTCTTCCATTACCCGATAGCCGTAGGCAAGCTTTAACAGAATCTGGCGTTCCTGGCGCTCAATTCCTTCCTCCTGTATCAGCATCTCGTAATTCTGCATCGCTCTCTTCATCATTCCGCTGTCCTGTTTCTGGAGCCCGCAGGCGTAATACATCTGCGCAAGCTGCAGCCTCACATTCCGAAAAGTCTCTCTGTCTCCTGAGTCTGACGCCATACTCTGCGCGTGCTCCAAAATCCTGACTGCCTGTTCCATTTCCTCTCCTCCTGTATTTCCATCCAGCCTCCGGTAGATCTGTGCCAGTATCAGCATTCTGCGTATCCGCGCCTGTTCCGGAAGCCGTTCTGTTTCCTGTTCCATTTCATTTAAATTTTCTTTCAGCAGTTCTTCCTCTTCCGGGTCATCTGCCCCGGATATCAGCTCTGCTGTCCGCCGCCATTTGCCTGCCATCGCGATCCCGGCGTCCGCCGCGTGGGAAAATGCGTCCGCTGCCTTCTCGTCCGATGTACAGAACCCCTCCTCTGCCGGATTTCCTCCAAGATACAAAAATCCAATCTCCTCCCACACGTCTCCGTAAGCTTTACTGTTCTGCGCATACACTGCCATAATCTCCTTCACAACAGAGATTCCCCTCTGCGTCTCGCCCTCCTTCCCGTAGTAGGACAAGAGCTCCAGAAATCCGCTGTCATTCTCCGGCGCAAATCGGATTGCAGTCTCGTAATACCGTCTGACCTCCGCCTCATGGCTTCCCCCGAGGGCCGCAGCGCTCCGCGCCTGATTCATCCAGTAGACATACTGCCTGCGCTCCGCCTGTTCAAAGATGCCGTAAACGATGCCTGCCAGAACGCCGCCCGCCAGCACCAGAATGCTTATCCGGCGCAGTCTGTGGTTCTGCCTTTTCTCCCTGAGGAGCTTCTCGATTCTGTTCTTTGTCTCACGGGCAGACGCGTAGCGCTTTCCGGGATCCTGTCGCGTGCATCTGTTCAGGATTCTTTGAAACTTCCTGCTTACCGTGTCGCCTCCGAGGTATGCCAGTGTCTTTCCCATACTGTAGATATCGCTCTGCGCACAGCACTTGCCCTGCATCTGTTCCGGAGCGCAGAATCCCTTCGTTCCCCAGCGTTCACGGTCTTCCCGCGCGCCCCCGCGGAACAGAGCGGCTGCCCCGAAATCCACGATGCGAAAGCTCCCGTCCGGACAGTGGATAATATTGGAAGGCTTCAGATCGCGATAGATGACCGGCGGACTGCATGCGTGAAGATATTCCAGCGCGCCGCACAGACAGAGTCCCAGCTCCAGAAGTGTCTCCTCAGAGAGACGAATCCCCATTTTATACTCTTCCTGAAGATTCTTTCCCTCCACATATTCCATTACCAGATACAGGGTATCTCCCTGCGAAAGCACGTCCACAATCCGCGGAAATGCGGGATAATTCAGCTTCTTTAAGATTTCCCACTCACGAACCTCTCCCGCCTGGGATTTCTCGATTTTCTTTACTGCCCATTTCTGGCCCAGGCGTTCGTCCACGGCCAGATAGACTGTGGCGCATCCGCCTCTGCCGATTTCCTTTAACAGGCAGTATTTTTCCAGATGTATGCCTGTCTTCTCCACCTCCCTGTTCTGTTATTGTAAATCTCTCTTGGAATTGTAAGGCTGAACAGCCTTCCTGTGAAATGAATTTATGCCGGCGGCGCTGCAGATAGAACCAGTCGCCTCGTTACATTCTTAGTATACCCCCGGACTTTTGGCTTTGTCAACGGAAGAAAAGTGAAATAATTATAAACAGCCGGATACCAAAGTACCCGGCTGTCCGTGTATTTTCTTACATTCTCTCCGGCGCTGAGAAGCCCAGCAGATCAATGCAGGTCTCCAGCACATCGCGCACCAGGAGCAGCAGGCAGATCCAGGAATGTCTCTGCTCTTCATTCTCTTCGCTTAAAATCTTCGTCTCGTGATAGAAGCGATTAAATGCGTTCGCCAGATCGTAAATATAAGAACAGATCTTGTGCGGCGCCTTCTCCTCGAATGCGTTCTCCACGACTGCGTTGAACTTCGCGCACTCCAGCATCAGCGCTTTCTCGCTCTCGCTGACTGCTGCACGTACAGCCTTCTCCTCAAGGCTTCCTCCCTCCTGCACATATCTGTTCAGGATAGACTTAATGCGGACGATCGTATACAGAATATACGGACCCGTGTTGCCCTCAAAGGAGGTAAAGCGGTCCACGTCGAAAATATAGTCCTTGGATGCCTGATTGGAAAGGTCGCCGTATTTGATTGCGGACAGTCCCACGATCTCTGCGGTCTTCTGCGCGTCTGTGTCCTTTACGCTGCGGTTGTCGATAATCTTGCGGTACATCTCCGCGTTGATCTCGCTGATCAGATTCTCCAGGCGCATTACGCCGCCCTCTCTCGTCTTAAACGGCTTTCCGTCTTTGCCGTTCATGGTACCGAAGCCCAGGAAAGAGAGCTTGGTGTCGTCTTTTACGATACCGGTCTTTCTCGCGCAGCGGAACACCTGGATAAAGTGCATCTCCTGACGCTTATCAACCACATATAAGATCTCGTCCGGCTGGTAATCCTCCATACGCTCCACAATCGTCGCAAGATCCGTGGTGGTATAAAGTGCCGCTCCGTCAGACTTGAGAATCATGCACGGAGGCACTTCCTTCGTATCCGTCTCCTCCTTGACATCCACTACAAGGGCGCCCTGATCCTCATACGCAAATCCGTCATTCTTCATCTTCTCCACCATCGCCGGGATATATGCGTCCGCGTCGGACTCGCCCTTCCACAGATCGAATTCCACATTCAGGCGCGCGTAATTCTTCTTCAGATCGCTCACGGAGACATTCAGAATATGCTTCCACAGCGCGCGGTAGCCCGCTCTTCCGCGCTGCAGTTCATACGTCGCCTGAAGCGCCTCTTCCTTATAAGCAGCATCTTCCTTGGACTTTCCGCTCGCCGTCGGATAAATCTCCTCCAGCTCTCCGATTGTAAACGGAGCTTCCTCAGGATATTCTCCTGTATAGTCCTCCTGGAAATATACCAGCTCCGGCTTTCTGTGCTTCAGCTCCGTGATGATCAGTCCCATCTGCAGGCCCCAGTCACCAAGATGTACGTCTCCAATCACCTCATGACCGAGAAATCTTCCCATACGCTTGATGCTCTCTCCGATGATCGCGGAGCGCAGATGTCCTACGTGCAGAGGCTTCGCCACGTTCGGTCCGCCGTAGTCAATCATCAGGCGCTTTGGTTCTTCTGCCTTCTCTACAGAGAGATTCTCATCCTTCTGCATCTCGGTCAGATATCCTGCAAGGAAGTCCTCACTCACCTTTATATTGATAAATCCGGGATTTACCGCCTGAACGTCTCCGAGAATTCTGCTCTCCCCGAGCGCCGCGAGAACGTCCTGGGCAATCATGATCGGAGCTTTTTTGTACGCCTTGGCCGCAGCCATCGCCCCGTTGCACTGGTACTCACATAAATCAGGACGGTTGGACAGCGTAACTTTCGCAAACTTCGCGTCATATCCGGCTTTTTCAAACGCTGCCGTCAGTTCCTCAGCGATGAGGTCCATAATTTTCTTCATATCTCTTCTCCCACCTGTTCTTTTTGTCATTTCTCTGTCAATGCTTTATTCTAGCATACTTCCTTCTGCAAATACAATATAAAATATAGATGAATTTTTTATGCCGACGCTGAAACAGCGGGCGGAATGCTCGAAACATTCCGCCCGCTGACGTATTCCGCTTATGTATCTGCCGCTGACCGCTTCGGCTGCTGGCATGATTTTCTGTAGCAGTATTCTATGATATCCTTCCTGCGGATGATCCCGATAAAAATTCCCTCATCGTCAACCACGGGAACAAAGTTCTGCTGCATGGATACCATCACAAGGTCTTCGATATTGCAGTTGATGTTCACCGGTTCGTACTGCCATCTGCACGGGATCTTCTGAACGGAAAAGTTCTCCGCTTCCTGAAGATTCATGGAGTACTGCTTCTTAATTACTCTGAGCAGATCTCCTTCCGTAAGCGTCCTCACATATTGCCCTCTTCTGTTCAGAATCGGAATCGCCGTGTACTTGTGATATTCCATCTTCTCCAGCGCCTGGCGCAGCGAGTCGTTTTCCTCAATGTAAGCCACTTCGCTCTTTGGTGTCAGGAAAAACAGTATATTCATATCTTCAAACTCCTTACTCTACTTCTCGGTACTGCCGATTTTGTCCCGGAGACCATTCTCAGTGACCTCCGATGGTTTTATTATAAGCTAATCTGACGAAAAATTGTTGAAAACCGTGTGAACTTTTTATTATTTTTTTCTTAAAATTCTCCCCCTTTTATTTTCCTTCCGTTATTTTGTATGTTTTCCCACCGGAGCCGCGTATACGGCGCACTCGTAATCCTTCTCCGCTGACGGGCCGGGGCCGAATCCCAGAAGCTCGTCCAGTAGCTCCTGATCGTATGCACCTATGGCGCAGGTTCCGCATCCTATGGCCTCGCATGCGAGATACAGATTTTCACACACATGTCCGGCATCGATCAGCATATATTTATGGGACTTCAGGCCGTAGCGCCACTCCATGCGGTAGGGCATCGCGCTCCACACGAAGACGACAGGCGCTTTCACCGCAAAATTCTGACCGCCCAGGGCACGCTCCAGTTCTTCGGAGAAATCTTTCCGATCCTCCCATACTTCCAGGGCATGTCTGGAGGCAAGATAGTGGTAAATACCCGGCGCAAGCCCCTCCACGTTTTGGATGAACAGATACGTCTCAAACGCATGGCGGCTGCCCGCGGACGGCACGTTTCTAAACGTCACCTGCTGAAATCTGCCTGCAAACTTCCGTACTCCCTGAGTTGCCCACAGAAGGAAGGCCAGCTCATTCAGCGTCAATGGCTCCGGCGCATACTCCCTGCAGCTCTCTCTTCCGGCGATCAGTTCATAGAGGCTCTTTTCTCCTGCAGTCTTCTCAAAATCTGTCGGGAGAGAAATCACTTCGCCTGAGCGCGGCTCTTTTTCCGGCAGCGGGAACGGCAGCTTCTGCTGCTGATCTGTAGGCTCCGGAGCAGCGTCCGCGGCGATATATGCTTTCAGTAATTCACGGTTCTTCAAAATCTTCTGTTTTGTTAAATCATTCATGGGAACACTACCTCCTTATGCCAAATCCGTGACCTTTCTCTTTGTCTATATTTTATCATTCTGTGCTTCCGGATTCAACATAAAACTGGACATTGTCTCCTGATTGCTTTAAAATTATTTCAAAAGGCCGGCGCCGCAGAGAGCTCCTGCGCGCCGCTGCCGAAACAGCATCAATTGCAGCAAGGAGGTATTCTTATGTCTTACAAATCACTCAGTTATGAAAACACCGCGGCTTCTGTTATCCGGAATCTGGAAAAGCGCAACATGACCGGCTATTACTGCGCCACGAAGGAGGAGGCGCGGGAGAAAGTTCTCTCTCTGATTCCCGAAGGCTCATCCATCACCTGGGGCGGCACGGAGACCATGACGCAGCTCGGCGTATTTGACGCGATCAGAGAGAAGAATTACGAACTCATTGACCGCGCGACGGCGAAGACGCCCGAGGAGAGCCGCGCGCTTTACGCGAAGATGGTATGCGCGGATTACTTTCTCACCAGCGCCAATGCCATCACCCTTGACGGGGAGATTGTGAACATCGACGGAAACAGCAACCGTGTTGCCTGCATCGCCTACGGTCCCAGCCATGTAATTATTGCGGCTGGAATGAACAAGCTTGCCGCCAATCTTGACGCAGCCATCGCGCGCGTTAAGACATTCGCCTGTCCTCCCAATGCCGTCCGTGTAGGTGCCTCTACGCCCTGCGCCAGGACCGGCGTCTGCGCCGACTGCTTGAGCCCTGACTCCATCTGCTGCCAGACACTGATCACTCGCAAGTCGCGCCATGACGGAAGGATCATCGTCATCCTTGTTGGCGAGGAACTCGGATTCTGATCATACATATCTTTTTTTGGAAAATCATACATATTTTTCCATTTCACCGACTATAATAACTAAAATTGGAGGTGGAAAAATGCCGAGAGGAAGAAAAAAGGACATGCGTACTTCACAGGAAAAACTGACGGATCTGATTTCGGAAATCGAGCGCCAGGAAGCGCTGCTGAAAGAACTTCGGACACAGAGGAAAGCGCTGGAGAAAGCCATAGAGGACGAGAAAAAAGAGGCGCTCTTCCGAAAAGTCGAGGCTTCGGGGAAGACGATCGAGGAGCTGCTGTCATCGCTGTGAATACGTCAAAATAAGCCGCCATTTGTCAGAATGAGCGGCTTATTTCTATATGTGCATAGAGCAAAAAAATAATGGAGCATACGGGATTCGAACCCGTGACCTCAACAATGCGAATGTTGCGCGCTCCCAACTGCGCTAATGCCCCATGGACAATAGTATAGCACACTTGTCCAAAAAATGGAAGAGAAACGTCAAAAATTTTTAAATTTTTTTGTTTTTTCCTGCAGTTTCCACACTCTCATCACCTGCTCCACCGCATCCGCCATGTTCCTTACGGCATTCTCCCTGTCCATCGCTTCTTCGAGGCTGGAGACACCGCGCAGGATCGGGAAGTATGCATCGATTCCCGCCGCATTGCATGCCGCGGCTTCCGGCGTCACGCTGCCTGCAAAGGCAAAAACCGGAATTCCGTGCCGCTTTGCGAGCCGTGCGGCTCCGATAGGAGCTTTTCCCATGGCGGTCTGTCCGTCCAGGCGCCCTTCCCCGGTGATGACGAGATCCGCGGACGCGAGCTCACGCTCAAATCCAGTCTCCTCAAGAACGATCCCTGCGCCGGGCGCCAGGTCTGCCCCCAGGTAAGACCGGAAAGCAAATCCCATGCCTCCGGCTGCTCCTGCGCCCGGAAAATCGGGTGAGGCATGCGGGAAAACGCGTGCCGTCAGCTCCGCGTACGCGCGCAGCCAGCGGTCCATCTGTTCTATCGTGTCTGCCGCGGCGCCCTTCTGCGGACCATAGACGGCGCTGCTCCCCTCAGCGCCGCACAGCGGATTCGTCACATCACACGCAACGCGGAACGTGCAGTCTCTCAGCTCCGGCAATGCATTTTCAGTCCGTATCTCCGCCAGATCCTTCAGTCCCCGCGCGCCCCGGCTTACCGGATTCCCTGCCCTGTCCAGGAACTCGAACCCGAGCGCCTGCAGCATCCCGATGCCGCCGTCATTTGTCGCGCTTCCTCCGATTCCCACGAGAAATCTCCTGCACTGCCTTTCCATGGCGTCCCGGATCACCTCGCCCACGCCGTAAGTCGTCGCAAGAAGGGGATCTCTTCGCTCCTCAGGCACCAGGGTGAGCCCTGCGGCCTGCGCCATCTCAATGACCGCAGTCCTGCTTCCATTCTCATCCTGTACGATCCCATACTCGCACTCCACAGGACTGCCCAGCGGACCCGTGACACGAATTCGCTGTACTGCGCCTCCCATGCCCCCGGTCAGCGCCTCCACAGTGCCCTCGCCTCCGTCCGCCAGCGGCAGAAGCGCCACCTGCGCGTCGGGATATACGCGCAGAATCCCCTCTTTTGCCGCCTGTCCGGCTTCCAGCGACGTCAGGCACCCTTTAAATGAATCTATCGCCACAACCGCCTTCATAATTTTATCCTTCCCCTTTTATTCGTCTCTTTATTCATGCCGCAGCGCGTCAATCGGATTCAGATTCGCCGCCTTTATGGACGGCAGCAGTCCGAAAATAATTCCGATCAGCATCGAGAACGCCACGGATCCAACGATCGCCGGTATGCTGATCGCCGCCGGAGTGCCCGAAATTCTGGAAATCACCTTGGCAAGCACATTTCCCGCTGCCACACCGATCACGCCGCCCAGACTCGTAAGTACCGCGGCCTCGGTCAGAAACTGTCCGAGGATCGTGCGCTTTCTCGCTCCAATCGCTTTCTTCAGTCCGATCTCGCTCGTTCGCTCCGTCACGGAAACCAGCATGATATTCATGACGCCGATTCCGCCCACAAGCAGAGAAATACTCGCGATCCACAGCAGCTGATTGTTCGTGCTCGCGCTCAGCTTCTGCAGATTCTTTGCCTTTTCCAACGCATCCTGAGCTTTGTAGCCGAACTGCTCCTGATCCGAGACCAGATTTGTATTCAGAACCTCCGCAGCCTTTCTTCCCGCGTCGCTCATCTCCTCGGTACTGTTGGCCTGCAGGACCATATTCTGCGCCTCATCAAAGCCGTACAGAATCGGCCAGCTGGCAGTCGGAACCAGCACGAAGCCCGCCATCTGCTCACCATAGTAGGTATAATAATCATTCCAGGAATTAATGACCGGCTCAAACTCCTCAGACGCTTTCGCCACACCGACTACCGTAAAAGGCTCTCCCTTAAGTTCAATTGTTTTGCCGAGCGGATTCTCATGCTGAAACAGCGTGGATGCCGCCTTGTCATCCAGAATTGCCACTTTCTTGATCTGTGTATAGTCTGAGTCTGCAAAGCCCCTGCCCGCACAGATATCATATCCTGCCGCGCTGAGGTAATTCCGGTCAATCCCCAGAAGCTTTCCGCCGTCCATAGACGTATTTTTATAGTAAATGGAATCCGCATAGTCCCTCTTATTATAAAAGGACGCGCTCTTCACCTCGGGGATTTTGAGCACTTCTTCCAGCACTTCCTGATTCGGCGCCGAGACGCCCTGGGGCGCGCCCTGATCCATCCAGTAAGCGCTGTCCCCCTGGTACAGTTCAATCTGTATACTGTTATTTCCCGCGCCGATCAGGTTCTCTTTGATCTGCTCATTTGTTCCCTTGATGGTGGAGACAATGGAAATAATGGATGCAATTCCTATGATAATTCCCAGCATCGTCAGGAAAGAACGCATCTTGTGAGACCAGATTCCCTGAAAAGATAATCTTATATTTTCCAACATTGTGTGTTTCTCCCTTTTATTGATAGAACTCCTCCAGGTCAACTTCCCTGGTCTTCGCTCCCTCCTTCGCTGCCTTTGCATACGGGAACGCAATCATATCCTCACCGGTCAGTCCTTCTGTAATCTCATACATATTTCCGTACACGGTCTTTCCGATTGTCACAGGCTGCTTCCTGAGACGTCCGTTTTCTCCCCGGATCATCACATAATTCTCGCCTTTTTCCGTGCGCACCAGCGCGTTGCTTAAATAGATGCTGTCCGCCGACATGTCGGATTCCCCTACGGTAAGGCTCAGTTCCACGTATTCCATATTTTTAAGACCGCCTGCCTCAGCGATGTATGCGGTAAACGGATAGTAGGAGACATTGCTGTTCCCCATTCCTCCATAGTAATTATTACTTGCCGGATAAGGGGAAATCTCACGGATCTCCGCCTCAAAACTTGTTCCGCTCTCATAAGAGTAGCCAAAGAGCTGCTGTCCTACCTTGATATCATCAAGCATCAGCTCGCTGATCGCTCCCGTAACATAAAGTCCCTCGCTGCTCACTACCTGAATAAATGGCTTTCCGTCAACCTCGCCCTTGGCGGGATCTCCCACGCTCTTTACCACACCATTGATCGTGCTTGTGACATTCTGGTCTTTAAGCTGCTCCTCCTTCGCTTTAATCTTCAGGTCTGACTGCTTCAGATCCAGCTTCAGCCCACGGATATCCTGTTCTTTCTGCTTAATCTGTTTTTGCAGCTCTTCTTTTGTATAACTCTGATATACGTTGTCCGGAGACACAGGAGTCAGCACTCCGCCAGTGCTGTCTGTCGCTGCCACGCGCAGACGGTAGCTTCCCTGTGCGGTGAGCGCTTTCAGAGGAGTATTCTGACTGGAGGATGCCATCGCTTCCACATCCGGTGCAGGTGTCAGATCGCCCGGATCAGGCGTCGGCGTCGGATCACCCGGATCAGGTGTCGGCGTCGGGTCGCCCGGATCAGGTGTCGGCGTCGGGTCACCCGGATCAGGCGTCGGTGTCGGATCACCCGGATCAGGCGTCGGTATCGGCTCACCCGGATCAGGCGTCGGCGTCGGGTCGCCCGGATCAGGCGTCGGCGTCGGTGTTGGATCCTCAGGGAGCATATCCATCACCAGCTTGGCCTCCCACTCCAGCGGAAATGGCTCCAGCACACTTCCGTCCTGATACCATGCCCGCAGAAGTGTTCCTCCCGGTTTATCATCCTGACGGATCTCCAGATAACAGTAGAAGGGAACGCTCGTCTCATCCTTCTGCGTGCCTGCCTCATCCAAAAATCCTGCAACCTTGTTCATAAAACTTCCTGTCACAACGGCATTCTGCTTACACAGAAAGCGATAAGGATTTTCCTGGGTTCCGTCGCCTGCATAGGGAACGGAGTTGAAATCCAAACGGTCATAAGCCACTGCGTCCGGGTAGAACTCCTCCTCTGACATATCTCCTCCATCGTCGGGAAACCATATTCCCCCTCCGCCGCCAATGTCCGCGCCTCCCCCCGAATTCGAGGACGGCTTTGTATTTTTCAGCTTCTTCAGTTCCTTTTCCGCTGCCTGCAGCTTCAGATCAATGCCCTCTCTGTTCAGCTTCTCAATCTCCAGATCGAGATTCACCAGCGTCATATCATAGGAGAGCAGAGGTGTGCCCACGCTTACCGTATCCCCCTCCTTTACAAAAACCTGATCCACAAGCTGTCCGCTCAAAAGGTGAACGTCCTGAGAGACGTCCGAAGAAATATTCCCCGTTATGCTCATATTGTTTCCATAGTAGCCGCCGGCAACAGAGGATACTGCTATGACGCCCACTTCCTCCCGGTTGGCGTTTCGCACCGCAAAGCCGATACCCACGCCGATGCCCACAACCGCCAGAACAGCCGCCAGCGGAATCACTACTTTCTTTAACTTCATACTTATCTTCCTCCCTGCCTGAGAATCCCGTCACGGATGATCACCTGGCGCTGTGCGCAGGACGCGATATCGGCGTCGTGTGTAATCATCAATATGGAGACCCCCTCCTCATTGAGGCTGTGGAACAAATCCATCACCTGTTCGCCCGATTTGCTGTCCAGCGCTCCCGTCGGTTCGTCTGCCAGCAGGATCTTGGGGTGGTTCACCATGGCGCGGGCGATGGCCACTCTCTGCTTCTGTCCGCCGGAGAGCTGCGTGGGCTTAAAATCAATGCGGTCTCCCAGTCCCACGCGCTCCAGCGCCATCACGGCGCGCTCGCGGCGCTCCTTTTTCGGAACTCCCGCATAGCTGAGCGGGAGCATAACATTTTCCAGGGCGCTCTGACGCGGAAGAAGCTGAAAACTCTGAAATACGAATCCGATCTTTCTTAATCGTATTTCTGACATCTGGTTGTCATTCAATCCTCCGATATCCTCTCCGTCCAGCAGAAACGTGCCGGATGTCGCCTGATCGAGGCACCCGATAATATTCATCAGAGTCGTCTTTCCGGAACCGGAGGGGCCCATGATTGCAACGTATTCTCCCTCCTCCATCTCGAAGCAGACGTTCTTCAGCACCGGAACTGTCATCTTGCCCTGAATATAATCCTTGCAGATATCTCTTAATTCTAAAATCACGCCGCATCCTCCGTTCCCGTACTGTCTGCACCCGAATCCGCCGGAGCCATTTCGCTGCCGTCAGCTGCTGTGCCGTCCTCCGCAGGCATCTCGCTTCCGTCAGTCACCGTACCATCTTCCATGGGCGGCACTTCGCCTCCATCAGTCGCCGCGCCTTCGTCGGTCATTATGCCCTCATCGGTAATCATCTCGCCCCCGTCCTCAGGCATCTCAGCAGGCTCCGGATTGCTCTGTCCCATCTGACCGTACTCTCCGAGTTCTGTCTTCATGCCTTCTTCCAGACCATCTTCCGGATAGGTGATCGCGTCCTTTTCGGTAAGTCCTTCCTTGATCTGGTATTCCATCAGATTCTCATCATGCTCGCCGAGCGCAACCGACTGCTTCACCAGTTCTCCGTCCTTATCCATCCATACATACGGATCGGAATCCACGTCATTGATAAAGTATTCCGGCAGCCACAGTCCTTCCTTCTTCTCCTGCTGTCCGTTATCCACTTCCATATACACATGCTGCCCCAGCATCAGTCCGTCGGAAGAGTCCAGCTCCACATAAAACGGATAATTGCTGGTCTGCGTCATGGAGTCAGAGGTGCCGGAATACACCACACCGCCGTCATTGCCGCTCGTTGGGTTCTCCATATCCACATTTGTGACCGTGCCTGCCCAGGTCTGCTCCTCATCCACGCGGGAGCGAATGATCATCCGCTGGCCCTGCATGATGCTGCCCATATTCTGTTCGTTGATCCTGCCCTTAATGCGATAATCTCCCAGAGCCAGAACCGTCATAAACGCCTGGCTCTCTCCGCTGTACATATTCGTGCTGTTTCCGTTGTTGATCGACTTGACCACGCCGGAAATCTCACTGGTGACCGTGGCATTCTGGATGGAATCCTGAAGCTTATTAATCTCAACGCTCTTGCTCTTCTTCTCATATTCGCTGCGCTTCATCTCCGTCTCCAGTGTCTGGATCTCCATTGTATAGGAGAGCTGATTATCCTTATCTGCCTGCTTTTTCTCCTTCTGCAGCTGCTCGATCTGACTTTTTGTATTGGTAATGTCATTGTCCATCTTCTCCAGATCAAGCTGTGCCTGGCTCAGATCCTGTTCCATCTTCGCTGTGTCATACGTGAAAAGAGGAGTTCCCACCTCCACATTCTGTCCCACCTCTACAAGGATCTCCTTAACCGTCTTCTCTGTATCCTGCTGAACTTCCCAGGTTTGCTGGGATTCCACTACTCCCGCGAAACGGTTCACACTTCCGTTGCCGCTCCCCAGTCCGGTGAGCATCTCCACAGTATTTACATAAACCACATTGTCCGCATTGTTGTTCGTATCCCTGCCCAGGAAATACCAGAGCGCGCTTCCCACGACAACTGCCGCTGCTGCGGCTGCTCCGGCAATAATTGCTGTTTTTTTCTTCATACGACCTCCACTTTTTGCGCCTCTGCGCGGATATTTCCGGTATCCCGGAGTATAGCGATATTATAACATACAGTTTTCTCAAAATTCCTTACGTTTTTTTTAAAGTTCTGTCAGTTGACAATCCGCTCTCTTCTTATTACACTTAGAGGAGGCAAAACTTACAGAAAGGCAGGTATTTTTTATGCATCCTGTTTTCTATTATTTCATTTTCATTAATCTCGCGGCATTCTGCGTTTTCGGCGTGGACAAATACCGGGCGATCCGCAGAAGGTGGCGGATTCCTGAGCGAACGCTGTTTCTGCTCGCCATTCTGGGAGGTTCGGCGGGCTGCCTGCTGGGCATGTTCATCTTTCGCCACAAAATCCGAAAGAAATCCTTTCAGTTTGGAATTCCCGCAATTCTCATCCTGGAGCTGCTGGCAGGCATATTCTTTTTCAACAGCTCTCTTCACGAAAAGATGGATGTAAAAAGGGCAGTCCGTACAGAGTTTGAACAGTTGAAGCACCTCGATGCAGATTCTATGGATTCCTACATCTCTTACCAAGATATCTTTCCGGATTCCCAGACAGGGGATATCGTCTCCCAGGAGATATCGGAAATTTTTCCTCTGTTCTTTGAACATTTCGATTATAAAATCCATAAGGTCCGCATTCTCGCTGATGGAACCCATGCCTCAGCGGATGTCACAGTCACTGCGCTGGATGCGGAACAGCTCGCTAAGGATTTTGAGAAAACGTATATGGAAAAGCAGATCAGCTCCAAAGCAAATCCTTCCAGCGTGGAGTATTCCGCCGAAGACTCCTATCTCCTGCTCTGTTCTCTGCTGAAGTCAGAGGATTACGGGACAAAAGAGGTCGACGCTGAAGTCCCTTTATTCTTTGCAAACGGAGAATGGCAGGTTGAGCGCACTGACGAGCTGGACGAACAGCTCACAGGATACTTTTCTCAGGCCGCGTCCAGTCCCGAACTTTTTTCGCCCTCCGAGGTAGTGGAAATTCATTTTGACACACTTAAAACCTTCGGGACCGAGCAGCTGAAACGCTATTTTCATCTTGAAGACTGGCTTTCCATGTCTGATGAATCTTATATTGATTCCATTGCCCAGGCACTGGCAGAACAGATCCACGCAAATTTCGACTATGAGATCACTGGCTGTGAATTTGTAAGCGAGATGGAGGCAGCCGTATCCATGGAGATTACGAGCCTGGACTTTAATAAAATCTTAAAAAAGTACGCGGACGAAACGCTGGCCTACACGCAGACCTCCCAGGCCCTCCAGGATGGAAACGCAGGACGTCTCGAGAAGGCAAATCTGATTCTCCTGGACTGCATCAGTTCCAACACAGATTCTGCTACGGTTCCGGTGACTGTAACGCTGGCCAACAGCGGCACAGGATGGAAAATGGTTCTCTACGAGGACGCCACGCAGGCAATCCTCGGAAATATCGGAGCTGCCTCATCGCAGATTCAGAGTACCATGCAGTCAGCAGGCCAGTAATAATCGGGGCATCAAAAAAATCGCCAAAAGAGCCTCAAACTGCTCTCCGGGTCGTTTCATATGACAATTTTAATAGCTAATTGTAAACCCTCCGTCATGTTCTTTTCCCAATACAGATACTGTGACTTTCTCTGGAACATCTACGCTAAAGGAAGTTGTTTCAGAGATAGTTTCAGAAAACAGTATATTATCATCTGTATCTTTTAGCGATATTTCCAAACTGCCCTTATCAGTTTCTATATCAATGTTCAGCTTTGTATTTGAGCCTTGCATGTTGCTCGTCCGCGCCCCTGTGAAGTTTCCTTCATGCTTACCACTCCTTTGACATAACTTCCTTTTTTAGCGCTCTAACTTGATGATGATAAATAAGTACCGGTACCAATGGAATTAGTCCCAGTAATGAAAACAGTGGAATTTTTGTCAACACGCCTATAAGAAGAAAAACGACAAAGTACATAGCATAGGGCTTCCGCAGGCTTTCGTAATACTGAATTTTATCTTCAAAAGATGTATGCAGCTCAAACGGTTTCCCGTCTTTTTCCTTTTCAACAATCAACAATTCTTTATTAAATGCTGTGTTGTTAGTGGCAATTCGTCCGCCTTTTTCCGCCCACGGGCGGTATCTCACCTTTCCAATAGAGTAATTCAGATTGATGTTCTTGAAAAAAACCCTATATCCCATATCTTCGAGAAATTGAAAGTATTCCTGACTGTCATTTTGGAATTTGGAACCGATATATTCAACTCGGTATTCTGCACGGTCCGGATTACATTCTTCAAACTCATACATCATTTTATCCACGCGAATAAGCCGATAGCCTTGTTCAGCCATCTTGTTCAGCCACTCTTCTTGCTTCTGTAACAGCCCGCCAAAAAAGCGATAGTATTTCTTACTCATACTTCCCACCAATTATCCTTTCAGCAGTAATTACCAGAGAATGAAGTCGTTCCAGTTCTGTCCTGGCAACCGCTTTCCCATCTTCTGTAATCTGATATTCTTTTTTTCGTCCATCAGACGCTCCACAAGGAACAATCCAGCCTTTCTCCTGTAATGTATTCAAAGCTCCATATAATGTCCCCGCTCCCAATAGTAAGCGCCCTTTCGTTTCCTTCTCGATAAATTGCATAATGGCATATCCATGTTTAGGTGTGTATAGCGCCAGCAAAATAAAGAATGTTACTTCTG
This sequence comes from uncultured Lachnospiraceae bacterium, assembly GCA_930989745.1. Lineage (GTDB taxonomy): Bacteria > Bacillota > Clostridia > Lachnospirales > Lachnospiraceae > Egerieimonas_A > Egerieimonas_A faecigallinarum. The sequence goes on from CAKNMY010000023.1 coordinate 19,448, forward strand.
TCAGGGCACCGCCTTTCGTGTTGTCTCTCATTTGCACCTCCTTATTACGTTTACTGTAATAACTATATCACTAACCGTAATAAAAATCAAGAGCGATGTTGCCGATAAGACTGCAAAACTCTTAACTTTCATTTTGAAATAGCAGGCTGCTGTTTAACAAATATTAAACGAAATTTTGGCGCAAAAAAAATAAAGGATGAGACATTCCCGAGGGAATCCAGAGCTTAGAAAAGCCTGGATTTTACCGGATTGTCTCATCCTTATGTTTAGTTATGATTCTTTCTCCGCCTCTTCCTGAATCCGAAGTCCCAGCTCGTCAAGCTGCTTGGGATCTACGGTTCCGGGAGCCTCTGTCATAAGGCAGGATGCGTCTTTTACCTTCGGGAAGGCAATGACGTCGCGGATACTGTCCTGCTTCGCCATAAGCATCACCATGCGGTCCAGGCCGTAAGCAAGTCCTGCATGCGGCGGAACGCCGTATTTGAAGGCATTCAGCAGGAAGCCGAACTGCTCCCATGCCTGCTCTTTCGTGAAGCCCAGTACTTCAAACATCTTTTCCTGAATATCGTCCTGATGGATACGGACGGAACCGCCTCCAAGCTCCGTACCGTTTAATACGATATCGTAAGCTTTCGCACGGACTGCTCCCGGATCCGTATCGATCTTGTCCCAGTCTTCCTCCATCGGCATGGTAAACGGATGGTGCATTGCCACAAAGCGCTCCTCCTCGTCAGACCACTCCAGAAGCGGGAACTCGGTAATCCACACGAAACGGTACTCGTCCTTATTCAGAAGTCCCATCTGCTCTGCCAGCTCCAGACGCAGCGCGCCCAGCACATTCCAGACAATCTTATTCTTATCCGCGGCAAATAACAGCAGATCTCCCGCCTCGCCGTCCATGGCTTTCACGAGAGCCGCCATCTGCTCCTCTGTCATGAACTTCGCAAAGGAAGACTTCAGGCTTCCATCCTCCTGAATCGCCACATACGCAAGTCCTTTCGCGCCGTATCCCTTGGCGAACTCCACGAGCTTGTCGATCTTCTTTCTCGGCATCGCGCCCTGTCCTTTGGCATTAATTCCGCGCACGGAGCCGCCGTTTTCGAGCGCGCCTTTAAATACCGCGAACTCACAGTCCCTTACGACCTCAGAAACGTCATGCAGCTCCATTCCGAAACGCAGATCCGGCTTGTCGGAACCGAAACGGTCCATCGCCTCCTGCCAGGGCATTCTCTGAATCGGAAGCTGTACGTCCACATTCAGAACTTCTTTGAACAGATACGCCAGCAGTCTCTCGTTTACGTCAATGACATCATCCACATCCACGAATGAGAGCTCCATATCGATCTGGGTAAACTCCGGCTGACGGTCTGCGCGCAGGTCCTCGTCGCGGAAACACTTCGCGATCTGAATGTAGCGGTCATAGCCGGAGCACATCAGAAGCTGCTTGAAGAGCTGCGGGGACTGCGGAAGCGCATAGAATCTGCCCGGATGCACGCGGCTCGGCACAAGGTAATCTCTTGCTCCTTCCGGTGTGGATTTGTTGAGGATCGGAGTCTCGATCTCAAGGAATCCCTCATCCGCCATAAATTTTCTCGTGAGCATTGCGACCTGTGAGCGCATGATCAGATTGCGCTGGATATCCGGACGGCGCAGATCCAGATAGCGGTACTTCAGTCTCAGTTCCTCTTTCGTCTTGCTGTTCTCCTCGATCGGGAACGGCGGAACCTCAGACTCGGAGAGGATACGCAGGCTGTTCGCGCGGATCTCAATTTCTCCGGTCTTCAGATTCTCATTCACTGCGCCGGAACGCAGCTCCACGGTACCGGTCACAGCAATGACGAACTCGCTTCTGAGCCGTCCTGCCTTTTCAAAAACCTCGTCGCTGACCTCTCCGTTCTCAAAAATCACCTGGATGATACCGGAACGGTCTCTTAAGTCCACAAACACGATGCCGCCCTTGTTGCGGCTCTTCTGCACCCATCCCATGAGGGTGACTTCGCTTCCAGTCATCTCCTTCGTTACTTCTGTACATCTGTGGGACCGTTTCAGTCCCTTCATGGATTCTGCCATGTTCTTTCCCTCCTGCATTTATCGGTTAAAAAATTCCTCAATCTCAGTGTAGCCCTCTGCCGCGAGCTGATCCTTCTGGAATTTCTTATTCTTCTTCATAACGGAAATATTGACCTGCTTTCCGCTCTCGCGCTCCGTCTTCGCCTTCGCGAGCACCTCGCGCATCTTCTCGGCGGGCATGTTCTTCTCGATCAGGTAAGCAACCTTCTGCCCTGCTCCCGGCACCGTATAGCCGCGCTCCAGCAGCAGCATAACGATGCGCTCAAAGCCGATGGAAAATCCGCACGCCGGAGTCGCCTGTCCGGTAAATCTGCCGATCATCTCGTCATACCGTCCGCCGCCGCCCACGGAACCTCCGAACTCATCCATGGAGATCTCGAAAATCGGTCCTGTATAGTAGGACATGCCGCGCACCAGAGTCGGATCAAACGCAAGTCTGAAGTCTGCGGACTTTACGCTCTCCACGCTCTCAATGATATTGATCAGGTTTTCCGCGTACTCCGCGTCAAGCGCGCCGTCCAGCTTCTCCAGCAGATACCGGATGCCTGCGGTGTCAGGCGTCGTCTCGCGGAATAAGGAGAGATATTTTTCAATGTTCTCCTTCGCAAAGCCTTCTTTTTCCAGCTCCTCCGCCACGCCGTCCAGACCGATCTTATCCATCTTGTCCAGAATGATGAACACGGTATCATAGCTCTCCTCCGCAAATCCGCTGTACGCTGCCATTGCCTTTAAGATCCTGCGGTCGTTGATGCGGATCGTAAAATTCTTAAAATCCAGCTTGCCCAGAAGCGTTGTGGTGGCAAGGATCAGCTCGATCTCAGCCAGACAGGTCGCTTCGCCCAGAATGTCAATATCACACTGCATGAACTGACGGTAGCGCCCTCTCTGCGGACGGTCCGCGCGCCATACATTTCCCATCTGGAGCGCCTTGAACGGGGAGGGGAGCTCGCTCATGTGATTCGCATAGTAGCGTGACAGCGGCACCGTCAGGTCATAGCGCAGTCCGCCGTCCACCAGATCCGCCTCGCAGGACGCGCTCTCGAGCTTGAGCTTCTCGCCTCTCTTCAGGATCTTGAAAATCAGCTTCTCATTCTCGCCGCCCTGTTTGCTGGATAAATTCTCAATGTGCTCCACACACGGTGTCTCTACATTGGAGAACCCGAATGTGCGGTATGTCTCCTTAATCAGCTGTATCACATAGTTGCGGATTTCCATTTCCGCGGGAAGTATGTCCTTCATGCCGGTAACCGGCTTCTTTTTCATAGCCATATGTCTGTATTCTCCTCTGTCTTGTTATGATGAGATCGGATAGATCTCCTGATCCTTCTCCAGAGACGCCTGCTTGCAGGTTCCCTCATGGATCACCTTCTGAAAGGCGAGGAAGACCCGCACATCAAAGTCCTTGATCTGTTCGATCATCAGGCGGATTGCCGTCTCCTCGTCAAAGGCGCTTCGGTACGGACGATCCGAGGTGAGCGCGCAGTACACATCGCATACCCGCAGAATGCGCGCGCCCAGAGGGATCTCCTCCCCCTTTAAATTATCCGGATATCCCGTTCCGTCGTAATTCTCATGGTGGTGCAGCACCATCTCCTGGATCTGCACCGGATACCCTTCTTCCTTAAGGATCTCACAGCTCTCCCTGGAGTGCATGCGCACGACCTTCATCTCCTCCACCATCAGAGGATTTTCCACATCCTCCATCCGGCGGCTCAAGCGTACCTTTCCAATATCATGGAGCATACCCGCCACTGCCAGGGCGCGGCACTCCTGCCGGGACAGGTGAAGCTCCTGTCCGATGGCAAACGCAAGATTGCTGACCTGCATCCCGTGAAGCAAATGTTCATCCAGGCTGTAGGTGAGCAGATGTTTCCGGTTGACGTATTTCTTCTTCGCAGTCACGTCCTCAACTCCCGTTTTATTATTTCAGATATGTCTCGATTCCCTTTTGTTTGCGCTCGAGCATCTCATCCAGCCGCTCCATGTACTGTCTGACATCCTTGACGTTCTCCACGCGCTCGATGCGCTCTCCGTGTGAAAAGACGAACTTCGTGGAAGCTCCTGCCCCCACCGCCATGATCGTCTGTTTTTCTTCCATAATCAGTATATTGTATATTCCGGCTTTGTCAACCTTTGAATAGCCCACATTTTCAAAATTTCCCGCAATATTCTTCTGGCGGTACAGATAATACGGCGCCATCTCCATATTCCGGGCGCACTGAAGCGTCATATCCATGATCCGGGCGCTGTTCTCAAAGGAAATTTCCTCATACTTATCCCGGAACAGATTCAGCCGCGTGGCGCGTTTCAGCGCCAGAGAATGGATCGTAAGGCTCTCAGGGGAGAGCTTCTCAATCTCCGAGAGCGTGTGGGAGATCATCGCCTCATCCTCCCCCGGAAGGCCGATGATGAGATCCATATTGATATTGTCAAAGCCCAGCTCGCGCGCTCTGCGGAAAATGGTCACAACATCCTCCACCGTATGCTTCCTGCCGATAAGATCCAGCGTTTCCTGATTCATGGTCTGAGGATTGACCGAAATCCTGGTTACCGGGAATTCCCGCATCACAGCGAGCTTCTCCTCCGTAATGCTGTCCGGCCTGCCGGCCTCCACGGTAAATTCCTTCAGATCCTCATAGGAAAAGGAATTGCCCAGATGCGACAGCAGCCTGCGGAGCTGTTCCGCGCTCAGCGTGGTGGGGGTTCCTCCGCCCACATAGATTGCGTTGAGCTTTCTTCCCGCCATCTGCCGGCTCACAAACGTGATCTCCCTGCAGAGAGCGTCAAGATAGTCGTCCACGCGCTTTTCCCATACCTTCAGCGGATGGGAGCCGAAGGAACAGTACAGGCAGATGCTCGGGCAGAACGGAATTCCCACATAGAGGCTGTAGCCGTTCTCATAGTCGATTTCCTTCAGAATCTCCCGTTCCCTGTTCGCGATTGTGATGGCAAGCGCCGTCTTCTGGGGACTGCAGTAATACGTCTCGCGCATATACTGGGCGATCTCGGTATTCTTCTTTCCCTCCTCCAGCATGTGCATCGGAATCTTCGTGGGACGGATACCTGTAAGCGTTCCCCACGGAAGGCTCTGTCCGGTTACAGACTGCAGCGCCCGGTAGACGAGCTGCTTCACCGCATTCTTCGTCTCTCTTCTGTCCGCATAGTAATCAAGCTCAATCTCTTCCGTGTACGCACACTGACCACCGCACAGGAACTCCAGATGAATCCCCGTGTCGGCATAGGTAAGGAGAAGCCTCCCGCCGCAGTCCTGCGGCTCCTCTTCTCCCTCATAATAATTGACCGCCTCGCTCTTTGGATAAAATGCCTTAACCAGAGAGTAAACGTCGTATTCAAAATCTTTTCTGTTAAATCTTATCCCTATTTTATGCAAAAGGATTGTACCTCTTTTCATATCCTATTGTAGTGTCTTCCATATGTCCCGGATATACGGCCGTATCTGCCGGAAGTGTCTCAAGCAGGGTACGAATGCTCTGGCGCATCTTGCGGACGTCCGAGGTCGGAAAATCCGTCCTGCCCACAGACTGCGCAAACAGTGTATCTCCGCTTATGAGCGTCTTCTCCTCCGGGAAATAATAACAGACGCTGCCCTGCGTATGGCCGGGCGTGTGGATCACGCGGATCTGAAAGCCTGCCAGATTCAGCACATCACCATCCTTTACAGTCTTATCCGCGCGCATCGTATGTGCAGACGCCCACATGCCGGAGAGATTTTTGATCGGATCGCCCAGCACCTCCTGCTCCAGCTCATGGGCATAAACCTCCACCCCGTATCGCCTGCGCACCTCATCCGCAGCCGTCATGTGATCGTAATGCCCGTGTGTCAGAAGCACCGCCGCAGGCTTTGCTTCCATCTCCGCGACCTTGCGCTCAATGCGGAAAAATTCATCCGCCGGATCCACAATCAGCAGCTCCCTCGTCTGCATATTCATCAGGAAATAGCAGTTGGTCTGCACATTCCCAAGCACCAGGCTCTCTATCTTCAGATTCTTCATATCGTCAACCTCTCGTTCGCTCAATATCTATGACGCTCTCCACCTGGCGCAGCTTCTCCACCAGAGAAGACAGTTCTTCTTTATTGTGTACATCAAAGGTAATATTAAATGTAGCAATACCCTGCTTATTGGTCCGCACGTTCACTCCGGTAAGATCAATCTTGCGCTCCGTGAAAGCCTTGGAGATATCTACGAGAAGCCCGAACCGGTTGTGGGCATAAATATTAATCTCCACGGTATAGCCTTCCGAGCTTACCGCTTCCGGCTGCCACTCCGCGTCAATGAGCCGCGCCCTGTCCGCCTCGCTCAGATTCAGCACATTGATGCAGTCCGTGCGGTGAATGGTCACGCCGCGTCCTCTCGTAACAAATCCCACGATCTCATCTCCCGGAATCGGGCTGCAGCACTTGGAAAAGCGGACCGCCACATCATGGATTCCCTTGACCACGATGCCGCTCTTGCTCTTCTTGGCAACCGCTTTCTCCTTTGCCTGCTCCACCACTTCCATAACATTCTCGTCGGTGATGTTCTTCTTGTGATCCTTCTCATAAGCCTCCATCAGCTTATTGAGCACCTGGCCTTCCTTGAGGCCGCCGTGCCCGATCGCGGCGAGCACGGAATCCCAGTCCCGGAACCCGTACTTGCGCATAACCGCTGCTGTATAATCCGGCTTGGTCAGTTCTCCGAGAGACTTGCCCTTTGTCTTCGAGTACTGGGAGAGAAGCTCCTTTCCGCGGATGATATTATCCTCTTTCAGCTCCTGCTTAAACCACTGATTGATCTTATTCTTCGCCTGGGTGCTCTTGACCAGCTTCAGCCAGTCGCGGCTCGGTCCCTTGGCATTCTGGGAGGTGATGATCTCCACGCGGTCGCCGTTTTTCAGCTTATAGTCGATATTGACGAGCTTGCCATTGACTCTTGCGCCCACCATCTTATTTCCGACGGCGCTGTGCACGCTGTAGGCAAAATCAATCGGCGTGGAGCCGCTCGGAAGTGTCTTGACATCGCCTGCAGGGCTGAAGCAGTAAACATTTTCCGCAAAAAGGTCGAGGTCGCTCTTGAGCAGGCTTAAAAATTCCTTATTATCGGACATCTCACGCTGCCACTCGAGGATCTGGCGCAGCCAGCTCAGCTTCTCTTCCTCCTGCTCCGCGCTGGTCTTCTTGCCGTCGGACGCCTCCTTGTACTTCCAGTGAGCCGCGATACCGTACTCAGCGGTGCGGTGCATCTCGAAGGTTCTGATCTGAATCTCAAAGGGCTGCCCGTTCGGACCGATCAGCGTCGTGTGCAGCGACTGATACATGTTCGGCTTCGGCATCGCGATATAGTCCTTAAAGCGCCCCGGGATGGGCGTATACATCTCATGGATCACACCGAGCGCCGCGTAGCAGTCCTTCACCGTGTCCACAATGATCCGCACGGCAAAGAGGTCATAAATCTGATCCAGCGTCTTATCCTGGTTCACCATCTTCTTATAAATGCTGAAAAAGTGCTTTACCCTGCCGTCGACCTGGGCCTCAATTTTGGCCTCCTCCATATGCTTCTTCACCTGAGCGACAATGCTGGAGACAAATGCCTCCCTCTCGCTTTTCTTCTGATTGATCTTCTCCACGAGATCATAGTACGCTTCCGGCTGCAGATACTTCAGAGAAAGGTCATCCAGCTCAACTTTGATCTTGGAAATACCGAGCCTCTGGGCGATTGGAGCATAGATATCCATCGTCTCCCTCGCCTTCTCCTTCTGCTTGTGCTCCGGCATATATTTGAGCGTCCGCATGTTGTGCAGGCGGTCCGCCAGCTTGATCAGGATCACTCGAATATCCTTGGACATGGCAAGGAACATCTTGCGCAGATTCTCCGCCTGTACCTCCAGCTTATCTGAGGAATAACTCAGCTGTCCCAGCTTTGTCACGCCGTCGACCAGAAGTTCGACCTCCGCGCCGAACTCCTCCCTGATCTCCTCGCTGGTCATAATGGTATCCTCCACCGCGTCGTGGAGCAGTCCGGCTACAATGGTCTCCTTATCCAGCTCCAGATCCGCCAGAATGATCGCAACGCAGAGCGGGTGAATAATATACGGTTCCCCCGATTTACGCTTCTGATCCTTATGCGCCTCGCTGGCAATCCGGTACGCCTTTTCTATCATGGAAATATCATCGGAAGGGTGATAGCGCCGTACGGAAGCAATCAGCTCCTTGTAAAGCACTTCGGGGCTCGTAAAATCCTCCATCGCCTTGACGCTGGCATCCACCCTGTGGATATTCTCCTCTTTACTTTTATTGGTTAACTTCGCTTCTTCTCCCATGTATCATCGCCTGCCTCTTCTAATATACATACAGTTACACTGATTTCCTATTTGCCTTCATAACAGATGACTGATTCCACATCGTAGCGGGCAAGCTTCTCTCTTCCCTTCAGTCCCGCCAGCTCCATCAGAAATACAATCCTGACAACCTCGCCGCCGAGCTGCTCAATCATCTTCGCGCACGCCTCAACGGTTCCGCCGGTGGCGATCAGATCGTCGATAATCACAACCTTCTGACCCGGCCTGATGGAATCTCTGTGCATCTCCACAGTCGCGCTTCCATATTCCAGCTCATAACTCGCTTCAATGGTCTCACACGGAAGTTTGCCCTTCTTGCGGATCGGAACAAACGGTTTATGAAGATTATATGCCACAGGCACTCCGAAAATAAATCCGCGGGATTCTGTTCCAACGATCACATCTACATCTATATCCTTTAATTTCTCCTGGATCAGATCGATTGCAAGATGAAGCCCGTCCGCGTCCTGGAGAATGCTTGTCACATCCCGGAAAATAATTCCCGGTTCCGGAAAATCCGGAATACTTCTCACATATTCCTCAATCTTTTTCATTCTTATTTCTCCCCTAACTTCCTTTAATCGACATTGATAAAAAATATTATAACATTTACCTTACATTTTCGCAATTCATTTACCGCAGTTACAGAAAAGATTGTATGGTTATCTGGATATTCTCCCTGCCCTGGTAGCGATTTATCGTCGGATAGTACAAAATTGAAAGGCTTTCACGCCCTTTTACCGACTCCAGGAACGCGTCTCCGTCACCGAAATACACCGCGTCCACTGTATATCCGTTTTCGTCAGCAGCCTGCATCTTTACCACATTTCTATTCTTCCCAAAGATTCTGCATCCAAGCACACGGATATTCTTCTGAGCGAATACGGGTTTCTCATTCCCCTTTCCGAACGGCTGAAGAAGCTCCATCTGCGCGATCAGATCCCTCCGGATATATGAGATCGGCATGGGAACATCAATGACGATCTTCTCCACAAAGTCCTCCTCGGTCAGCGTTGAATACTCATTGAGCTTCCTGCGGAAAATCTCCACATTCTCCTCTGCCAGCGACATGCCGGCCGCCATCGGATGCCCGCCGAACTTCGTCAGATACTCCCTGCATCGGCAGAGCTCTTCGTACATCGAATAGCTCTCAATCGATCTGCCGCTGCCCTTCACTCCGTCCGCCGTTCGGGTCAGCACGATTGCCGGCTTGTGATACCGTTCACGCACGCGCCCGGCGATAATGCCTGCAAGGCTCTCATGACAGTCCGGCAGGAATACAACGAGCACGCTGTCATTCTTCAGGCTGCTCTCTTCTATCACGCGAAACGCCTCCTCAGTCCCCTGTACGGTCATCTCCTTGCGGCTCTCATTGAGCGCCTTCAGATCCCCGGCAAGCCGCGCGGCGTCCTCACGGTCTTCGGCCTCCAGCAGCGAAAGCGCCCGCACTGCCGTGTCCAGCCGCCCGCTGGCATTGAGGCACGGCCCCAGCACGAAACCGATATGATACACCTGGATATCTTCCGGCTCCATATGATGTACGCGGATCAGTTCCTGAAGCCCCGGATTTTCTGTGCGGTGCAGCCTCTTTAATCCCTCTTTTACAATCACGCGGTTCTCACCCTTCAGGTCCATGATATCGCCGACTGTGGCGATTGCCGCAAATTCCAGGAACTCATAGATCTCCTCCGGAGCAAATCCCGCGCGCTCATACAGCGCCTGCATCAGTTTGAACGCCACCACAGCGCCGCAGAGCCCTTTGAAGGGATAGGGACAGTCTTTCTGCTTTGGATTGATCACCGCGTCGGCAGGCGGCAGCTTATACGTTCTCGTGCCGTCCTCCGCCTCATCGTACGGAATCTCATGGTGATCCGTCACAATAACCGTCATGCCGAGTTCTTTCGCCCTCGCAATCTGGGGCAGGGCGGCAATCCCGTTGTCGCACGTCACAATCGTGTCTGTCCCATCCTCTGCCGCCTGTTCTACCAGATGCTCATTGATGCCGTAACCGTCTGTGATTCTGTCCGGAATCTTCACATCCACATCCGCGCCCAGGCGCCGGAAGCCCTTCTTCAATATGTAGGTGGACGTCACTCCGTCAATATCATAATCGCCGATAATCCGGATACGCCTGCCCGCGGAGATCTTTTCTCCAAGGATTTCAGCTGCCCGATCCATATCCTTCAACAGCCACGGACTGTGCAGGCTTTCCAGCCCGGCGGTCAGATACTCCCTGACCGCGTCCTCTCCGACCACATCCCGATTGCGGATCAGACGGGCAATCACCGGATCGATATGAAATTCCTCCGCTATTTTCTGAAAATCCGCTCTCTTTGCGGATACTACCCATTTCTGCATGTATATTCTCCTCCCGCCATATGAGAAAAAGGGGACTGCACGCTCTCTGTGCAATACCCCTTTTTGCTCCTTACGCTTTCTTTACTTTCTTCGCCTTTACAGATGTTCCGGCTTTCTTATCTTTTGCTCCGATCTTTGTCCTCATAACATACCACAGCGGTCCTGTGATGCATACGGAGGAATATGCTCCGCAGACAATACCCGTCATAATCGGAAGGGCAAACTCACGGATCGCGGATACACCCATGACAAACAGCACGAAGATCGTGATAAATGTCGTCAGAGACGTATAGATACTTCTTGTAAGCGTCTGTGTAATACTTCTGTTTACGACCTCCGCCAGGTCTTCCTTCTTTGACACGCGCAGGTTTTCGCGGATACGGTCAAAGATAACGATTGTGGCGTTGATCGAGTAACCGACAATCGTCAGCATACACGCGATGAATGTATTTCCCACGGAAATCCTGGACACCGCGTAGAACGCCAGAACCACCAGCACGTCGTGCACCAGGGCGAGCACCGCGCTGGACGCAAAACGGATATCCTTAAAGCGGAACCAGATATAGATCAGCATGCAGGCCGTCGCGATAATGACTGCGGCTGCCGCGTCTCTTCTCATCTCTCCGCTGATTGTCGAAGAAATATTCTGAGCCGTGATTTTGGACGCGTCCACTCCGAACTCATCCGTCATCAGCTGATTCAGCT
>CAKNMY010000024.1 GCA_930989745.1 uncultured Lachnospiraceae bacterium
AGAAGAGTATGGCCGTGAGACGGCATATCTTCTCCTGGAAGAGAATCCCGGGAGGATTCTGCAGGGCAGAGCATTGGTGCGGCAGGAGGCGGTGCCGTATAATTACACGCAGAAATGATTTCCTAACGGTACTGCTTCGGCGTAAGCCCCGTATACTTTTTAAATACTTTGGAAAAATAGCTCTGATCTTCAAATCCCGTGGCAATCGCAATGTCAATGACGGAATAATCCGTATTCGCCAGAAGCCGCTTGCTCTCCTCGATGCGGACCATGTTCAGGTACTCCTTAAAGGAGGAGCCGATGGACTGCTTGAAAATGGAGGAGAAGTAGGCCGGATTTAAGTGCACCTGCTTCGCCACGTCCTCCAGAGTGATCGGGGAGGCAAAGTTGCGGGAAATATAGGAGAGAGCCTTCTTCATCAGCTCGCTGTTCTTCGTGGGAATGTACTCGAACATGCTCTCCGCGAAGATGTCGATCGAATCCTGCAGCTTGTAGCAGAGCTCATCCAGGTTCCGGATGGACTGCAGGTCCTTCAGAAACTGGTTGTTGATTTTCAGAATCCGGTCGCTTGTGGCGCCGCCCTCAATAGCCGCGCGGGACAGCAGCGAACACAGCTCGATCGCGCGGGATTTGATGGTCTCGAGATTGCTGCCCTCGGAGAAAAAGACGTAGCCCAGCAGATCGTTCAGCAGAGCCTTGGCCTCTGCCGTATTTCCGGTCTTTACCCTGGTGATCAGCTCCTTCTCCTTATCGTAGGGATAGGCGCTCTCCGAGGGTGCGCCGGAAGTCTTGTACATCTGGATAGATTCGCTGATGCGGGACTGCTGGTGCAGGATCTTCTGATTCGTCAGAAGCTGCTCTTTTCCGTCTGAGATCAGGCTGAAGAATAAATAATAGAGCAGATGGCTCAGATGTGTGACTCTGGCGGGCGGCACCACGGGCAGATTTCCCGACTCATCGTACATTTCCAGCAGCGTCTCCGTGGGAATTGCGTAATGGCGGGCAATGTCGCTGATGAGTACAGAGTCCGGTTCGTCCATGAGGAATGGCCCCACAAGAATGGAGCCGAAGAGCGTCTGCCGGTTGATCAGCGGGAAAATAATGTGGTTCAGGCTGGCGTGGCATTCGAAAATATACGGCTCCCCGAGCTCCATCGCTTTCTGTCCCGCGCGGGCATGCTGGATCACACAGGTGTCCCCCTTGGGAAGCTGCTTCTGGAACAGAGCGCAGAACGCCGAGGTCTTCCCGCAGGACTGCAGGATCCGGCCGTTCTCATCGAGAACCTGAATAGGTATGTTCATGCAGCCGTGAAAGGTCTCGAGCATATCGCGCAGTTTTGCCTCGTCCACGACTGTATAGAGATATGGTTTCATGGCGTATCCTCCTCAACTCGTATTTTAGCACAGAAATTCTAAAAAAAATACCTTGCTTCAAAAAAAAGTCCAAAATTTTTCCCTTCGGTATACTATAATAAAACCATCGAAGCAAGGCGCAGCGGAACGCGCCGCGATAACAAAATACAGCCTCGAAAGCGGAAGAGGCGGGCATTTTTTCAGGAGGAAAAAAGAATGGCTATTATTGAAGAGATTTCTGAATTTTTACAGAAAGGACGCGCAAAAAACGTAAAGACACTGGTACAGCAGGCACTGGACGAGGGTATTGACCCGAAAGTAATCTTAAACGACGGTCTGCTGGCAGGTATGATGGTGATCGGCGGAAAGTTCAAGAGAAACGAAGTATTCGTACCTGAGGTTCTGGTAGCGGCACGCGCAATGAACGCCGGTATCGCAATCCTGGAGCCGAAGCTGGTAGAGATCGGAAATAAACCGATTGGAAAAGCAGTACTTGGAACCGTAAAAGGCGACCTTCATGATATCGGAAAGAACCTGGTTGTAATGATGATGAAGGGTGCAGGCCTGGAGATCTACGATCTGGGTGTAGATGTAGAGCCGGATACATTTATTGAGAAGGCTGAGGAAGTCGGAGCAGACATTATCGGAATGTCCGCACTGCTGACCACTACAATGCCGAACATGAAGAATGTCATCGACCGTCTGAATGAAAAGGGTCTGCGTGACAAATATATCGTTATGGTAGGAGGCGCTCCTGTAAATCAGTCATTTGCGGATGAGATCGGCGCAGACTACTATACACCGGATGCAGCGACAGCAGCAGAAGTGGCTAAGAAAGCAGTTACTGAGAAAACAGCTTAAAAAGGACTTAAAAAGGAATAAGAGGGGCGTCAGGCAAAAGACCGGGCGCCCCTTTTCAGAACAGTAGAAAATCGTTGGGGGTAACGAAATGGAACGGGAACAGGTGATAAAATTGACGGATCTGCCCGTGCGGACAGACCGCGCGGATATCCTGCGGATGATGGATCTGCGGGAGGACAGTCCGATCTATGAGGAAGTGCTGGAAGAATATGAGGACATAAGGGAGGAACTGGAAGCCATGTGCTCTCCTGCAGTCCTGATCCGGTTCGGAAAAATCCCGGAGAGCGGGGAGCGCGCTGCCTTTGTGCTGTGTACGGTAGGCGGAAAGCTTGGAAAATATTCCACGGAGCAGTTTCAGAAGGGAGACTGTCTGAAGGGAATGCTCGCAGACAGCGCGGCGGACTCCATGCTCTTTCATCTGGAAGAGCCGATGCAGCAGGTATTGAAGGAAGAATGCGCGCGGCGCGGCGTGGGAATCAGCCGCCGCATGGAGGCGCCCGCAGATATGCCGATGGAGCGCCAGATGCTGATTTTTGAGGAGACGCAGGCTGAGCGGGAGCTCGGCATGGGCATCTCGACAGGATATATGTTCGACCCGGTGAAGAGCCAGGGAATCATCTTCCTGCTCACAGAGGATCCCGAGGTCTTTCGCGTACAGCACGACTGCAGCAAATGTCCGAGGCTGAACTGCCCGTTGAGAAGGACGGAAGCAGTCTGCGTGACTGTAAAAGACAAAGAGGGCGCCTGCACGGCGGAGGTGAAGCCGGGACAGTCTGTTCTGGAAGCGCTCGCGCAGGCCGGTGAATATTTTGCTGCGGTCTGCGGAGGAAACGGGCACTGCGGAAAGTGCAGGGTGCGGCTGCTGGAAGGGCACCTGGATACGACGCCGGAGGATCGGGTGGTATTTTCCGCGGAGGAGCTCGCGGAAGGCTGGAGACTCTCGTGCAGGGCTTACCCCAAAGAAAATATCACGATTGAGCTGCCTCAGGGCCGTGATGAGACGTATGAGGTGGTGATGGAGTACGGAAGCGAAGCCGGAGCGTGTGCCGGGACGGAGGAAAACAGCGCTGCGGCAGAGGAAGCGTACGGCATTGCCGTGGATATTGGCACCACCACGATCGCCATGCAGCTCATTGATCTCAAAACCGGGGCCGCCGCAGCGTCCTATGCCTGCATCAACCGCCAGCGCCGGTACGGAGCGGACGTCATCTCGCGTATCCAGGCGTCGTGCGACGGGAAAGGGGACGCGCTTCAGAAAAGTATCCGTGAGGACCTGAGCAGCGGTATCGGAGAATTGATCCAAAAAGCGGGAATCTCATGGAAGTCCGTTGCGCGTGCGGCGATTGCCGGAAATACGACGATGATCCATCTGCTGATGGGATATGACTGTTCCACTCTCGGCGTCTACCCGTTTACTCCGGTCAATATTGACCTGATCGAGAGCAATCTGCAGGAGCTGCTGGGAAACAGCCTTCCCAGGGTGCCTGCGTCAGTTCTCCCGGGCATCTCCACGTATGTAGGCGGCGATATTGCTTCCGGTATTCTCTGCTGCGGCATGGACCAGAGTGATAAAATTTCCATGCTGGTGGATCTCGGGACGAACGGAGAGATGGCTGCCGGGAACCGCGAGCGCATTCTCACCGCCTCCACGGCAGCGGGACCTGCCTTTGAGGGCGGAAATATCCTCTGGGGAACCGGAAGCATTCCGGGCGCGATTTCCCGGGTTGCGATCAATGGCGACGCCGTATCCGTGGAAACAATCGGAGGCGGCGTGCCGACAGGCATCTGCGGAACCGGTGTGGTGGAAACTGTGTCGGAGCTTGTGAGAAATGAACTTGTGGACGAGACGGGGCTTCTGGACGAGGAATATTTTGACGACGGATTTCCGCTCGCGCAGACTGCTGACGGAAAGCAGATTGTGTTTACCCAGCAGGATGTCCGAGAGATCCAGCTCGCCAAAGCGGCAGTGCGGGCCGGAATTGAGACGCTGCTGATGCGCTGCGGAATCACTGCGGAAGAGGTTGACACGCTGTATATTGCGGGAGGCTTCGGCTTCCAGCTGGATGTGAAGAAAGCCGCGGCCATCGGAATGATCCCGCCGGTCCTGGCAGCGAAGGCGAAGGCTGCCGGAAATACCTCTCTTGGAGGAGCGGTGCAGTATCTTCTGAATCCCGGAGCGCGGGAGCGCATCGTGGAGCTGGCGCGGAACACCGGGGAGATGAATTTGTCCGGGGATCCGGATTTCAACAGGTTCTATATGGAACAGATGATGTTTTCGGAGGAAGAGGAATAAGAATATTGTTCACGCTTGACACACAGCGGTATCTGTGATAAGTTAAAACGGTCAGAAGCAGCTTGCCGCCGGGTAAGCCAGAAAGCATTGATTTCGCATCGATAGGCCATAGGAGATGCGGAACCAATGCTTTTCTTTTGCCGTGGAGCGGAAGGGCTGACTTCTGGAGTGAGTTATTGTAGGAGGTTTCAAAATGGAAAAATCACGTTGCTTTCGGGAGTTTGCTAGGTACGCGTCTCTGAACGTGCTGGGAATGCTCGGGCTGTCGTGCTACATACTGGCGGATACGTTCTTTGTATCCCAGGGTCTTGGAACGAACGGCCTGACGGCGCTGAATCTGGCAATTCCCATCTACAGTTTTATTCACGGCAGCGGTCTTATGATCGGAATGGGAGGCGGAACCAGGTATTCCATCCTGAAAAGCCAGAAGAATCATGAGGCTGCGAACCGCGTCTTTACCAATGCGGTATATCTGGCCGTGGGTTTTGCCGTATGCTTTGTGCTGGCCGGGATCTTTTTGCCGGGAGCGATCCTGACGCTGTTCGGTGCTGAGGGAGACGTATTCCGCCTGGCGAAAACGTACCTGCGGGTGATCCTGCTGTTTGCGCCCGCATTTCTGATGAATAATTTATTTCTGTGTTTTGTCCGCAACGACGGGGAGCCCCAGCGCTCGATGACCGCGATGATTGTCGGGAGTCTCTCAAACGTGGTGCTGGACTGGGTGTTCATCTTTCCGTGCGGCATGGGCATGTTCGGTGCGGCATTCGCCACAGGGCTGGCTCCGATTATCAGCATGGCTGTCCTGTCGCCGCATGTCATCCGCAGAAGAAACGGATTTCATTTTATCAAATGCAGGATGCAGGGCAGGCTGGCAGCAGCCATTCTCTCAAGCGGAGTGCCCTCATTGGTCACTGAGGTATCCTCAGGTGTCGTAATCATTGTATTTAACGCTATTATCATGCGTCTGGAGGGAAATGTGGGCGTTGCCGCATACGGTGTCATCGCGAATCTGTCCCTCGTGATCATCGCGGTTTATACCGGAATTGCACAGGGAATTCAGCCGGTCATCAGCCGAAATTACGGAGCGGGAAATTTCCGGGATATTCTTGCAACCCTCCGGTACGCGCTTATCACAATGCTGATATTTTCCGTGCTGATCTATACGGGCGTGTTCTTCGGCGCCTCACAGATCGCGGCTGTTTTCAACAGTGAGAACAATGAGATGCTGCAGAGCATTGCCACGCAGGGACTGCGGCTGTACTTCCTCGCCTGTCCGTTTGCGGGATTCAATGTGATACTTTCCATGTATTTCACATCCACCGAGCAGTCTAATCCCGCAAATGTCATCTCTCTTCTGCGCGGCTTTGTGGTTATTATTCCAATGGCATTTCTGCTGTCGGCAGTCTGGAAGATTCAGGGCGTGTGGTGCGCGTTTCCGGCGACAGAGCTGCTGGTGGCTGCAGTCGGAGCGGTGCTTTTCACAGTCATTAATAATAGGAAGAAACATGCGCAGCCGCGTCAGCCGTTATGAAAATTTAAGAATTGATTCGAAAAGATTCTCTGTACTCAAATCGCGAAAAGCAGTATAATGAGAGAAATGAGTTTGCATAATTGAGAATCGGAGGTACTTATGGAAATAAAGAAAGTGGAACCGGAAGATTGCGGCGAAGCTGCGGAGATTGCGCTTCAGATGTGGAAGAAGCAGACGAAGGAGGAACTGGAACAGGAATTTTTGGATATCATTTCTCCGGATGAGGGCGTGATCTATCTGGGCATTGAGGACGGGAAGACCGTGGGCTTTGCCCAGTGTCAGCTCCGCCGCGACTATGTGGAGGGCACCCGGACAAGTCCCGTAGGCTATCTGGAGGGGATTTTTCTGCTCCGGGCATACCGGGGAAAGGGACGCGCGGAGCAGCTTCTGCGCGCGTGCGAAGACTGGGCTGCAAAGAAAGGCTGCCGGGAGTTTGCCAGTGACTGTGAGCTGAGCAATGAGGCGAGTCTGAAGTTCCACTTAAAGAGCGGATTCCAGGAGGCGAACAGAATCATCTGCTTTACGAAGCCGCTGCAGGAGAATAAAGGCGAATGACGGCGAAGGAGAAGATTCTGTATGCTCTGGAGACGCATTCCGGGGAATATCTGTCAGGCGAGGAGCTTGCGGAGAACCTCGGGATTACGCGGGCGGCGGTCTGGAAGGCGATCCGAAGCCTGGGCGCAGAGGGCTACCGCATTGATGCTGTCCGCAACCGCGGCTACCGGCTGGTGGAGGACGGGGACAGAATCTCCGAGGCGGGCATCCGCGCCTTCCTGCGGGAGGAGGACTGTATTGTACGCGTGCTGGAGCGGACGGATTCCACGAATCTGGAGGCGCGCAGGCTTCTGCTGGAGCGAGAAGTGAGCCGCGGGCTGATTGCGGCAAATGAGCAGAGCGGCGGAAGGGGACGGTACGGCAATTCGTTCTATTCTCCCGCAGATACCGGGGTCTATATGACTTTGATTCTGCGGGTAGGCCGCCGGATGGAGGAATTCCTCACAGTCACCGCGGCGACTGCGGTGGCGCTGGCGCGGGTGATTGAACGCGTTTCCGGGCATCGCCCGGGAATTAAGTGGATGAACGATATCTGGATCGGAGATAAGAAGGCTGCCGGGATCCTGACGGAGGCGATCAGCAGCTTTGAGAGCGGTATGCTGGAATATCTGATTATCGGGATCGGCCTGAATGTTACGACCACGGAATTTCCGGAAAACCTCTCCGGCAGCGCGGCATCTCTCGGCGGGATCAGTGTCACGCGAAATGAGCTGATCGCGCAGATCGCAGAGGAGGTTTTCCGCCTGGCTGAGCATCCTGCGGACCGGAAGATTCTGGATGAATACCGCCGCCGCTCCATCATCCTCGGAAAGCAGATCACCTGGGAGCGGGACGGAAGAGAATATGCGGGCAGGGCGTGCCGGATCACGGAGAAGGGCTGCCTGGAAGTGGAATACAACAGAAGAAAAGAGATCTTAAATGCCGGAGCGGTGCATATCCGCCCGCAGAAAAATGACGGAACACAGGGGGAGACAATAGAGTGAAGCGCTTGGAAGAGGTCAGCATGCGGTCAGATTTTGACTGCTATCTGTTTGGAGAGGGAAAGCATTACGAGATATACCGCAGAATGGGAGCCCATCTGGCGGGCGACGGAGAGAAAGAGGGCGTCTGCTTCAGTGTGTGGGCGCCCCACGCACGCAGGGTGAGCGTCATTGGGACATTCAACGGATGGGACGAGGAGACGGACGTGATGGAGCCGTTGGGCAGCTCGGGCGTGTACGAGCGGTTTGTGCCGGGAGCCATTGAGGGCGATCTGTACAAGTTCTGTATAGAGGGGTGGGACGGAACGCGCCGTTATAAAGCCGATCCGTACGCCGCCGCATCTGAGCTTCGCCCGGGGACTGCGTCCAGGGTCACGGATCTTTCCGGATATGAGTGGTCGGACGAGGCGTGGTGCAGGGAGCGCCGAAAGAGAGATCTGCAGTCCTCTCCTCTGTCAATCTTCGAGGTTCACCCGGGATCCTTTCAGAGAAGGAAGCACGGTGAAGATGAGGATGGATTTCTGAACTACAGACAGCAGGCGCATGCACTGGCGGACTATGTGCTGGAGATGGGATACACCCATGTAGAGCTTATGGGGATCTGCGAGCATCCCTATGACGGGAGCTGGGGCTATCAGGTGACGGGCTATTTTGCGCCCACATCGCGGTTTGGGAATCCAAAGGACTTCATGTATTTTGTGAATTATATGCACCGCAGGGGTATCGGCGTGATCCTGGACTGGGTGCCTGCGCATTTCCCGCGGGATGAGCACGGGCTTGCGCTGTTTGACGGAACCTGTGTCTATGAATACGAGGATCCGCGCAAGGGCGAGCACCCCGACTGGGGCACGAAAGTCTTTGATTTCGGCAAGCGTCAGGTGCGGAACTTTCTGATTTCCAGTGCGCTGTGCTGGCTGCAGGAATACCATGTGGACGGCCTCAGGGTGGATGCGGTCTCCTCCATGCTGTACCTGGACTACGGACGCGGAGAGGGCCAGTGGGTTCCGAATATTCACGGTGGGAATCAGAACCTGGAGGCAGTTTCCTTTCTGCAGGAGCTGAACCAGGTGGTGAAGGAGCGCGCGCAGGGCTGCTGTATGATTGCCGAGGAGTCCACGCCGTGGAAAATGGTCACAGGCGATGTGAAGGACGGCGGTCTGGGTTTTGACTTCAAATGGAATATGGGCTGGATGAATGACACGCTGTTCTATTACCAGAAGGATCCGGTGTACCGGAAGTATCACCACGACAGTATGACGTTCGGCATGGTGTATGCCTATGACGAGAAGTTTATCCTTCCGTATTCCCACGATGAGGTCGTGCACGGCAAGAAGACGCTGCTGGAGAAGATGCCCGGCGATGAGCCGGAGCAGTTTGCGGGGCTTCGCGCCGCTTATGCGTTCATGATCGGACATCCGGGCAAGAAGCTGCTCTTTATGGGACAGGAGTTCGCGCAGAGGCGGGAGTGGAGCGAGGATCGCGCCCTGGACTGGGAGCTTCTCGAAGAAGAGCCGCACAGCCGGATGCGCCATTATGTGCAGTCCCTGCTCTGGTTTTACAGGGAGAATCCAGAGCTCTATGAATTGGATTATGAACATGAGGGCTTTGCCTGGGTAGAATCGGAGCGCAGGGAAGAGAGCATTATCACATTTGCGCGGTATGCGGGAAAGAAAGACCACGGGCTGCTCTTTGTGTTTAATTTTACCCCTGTGGAGAGAAAGGGATGCATTCTGAAGACAGCCTCGCCGTCAGAGCACCGGCTGGTGCTGGACAGCGAGTGGGGCGAGTTCGGAGGAAGCAGTTCCTGGAAGCCCGAATCTTACCGCCCGGTGCCGAACCGCGAAGACGGCGGCTGGGAGATCTCGTTCGATCTTTCAGGCATGAGCGCGGCAGTGTTTCGATTTTGAAAATAAAAAAGCAGCTTTGCAGAGAGTCAGTATATGACATGCGCGGATTCATGCAAAGCTGCTTTTTATATTATTTTTCCGTATTTACGCCCGGGATCTGGCGCGAGCGCATCTCCCGGCGGTAGGCAAGCGGGGAGGCACCATACTTTCTTTTGAAAAGGCGGTTAAAGTATGTCTGGCTGGAAAACCCCGCTTTATCTACGATCTCCTTCATTTTTAGCTCTGTATCCTCCAGAAGCCCTGCGGCGTACTTGAGCCGCTCCTCGTTCAGATAATCGTTGAAGTAATAGCCTGTCTGCTGGTGAAACACATTCCCGAGGTAGGAGGGATGCATATTCAGCTGGGAGGCCAGCGTCTTTAACGAGATATCCTTGTTGGAAAATTCATGCACGGCCTGGATGACGGCGTCCACAAAGGGGAAGTAGCTGCTCTGCGCGGACTGGTGCTGTTCCAGAAGAGCATAACAGATCGAGATGAAGTCCTGCAGAAAGGAAACCATTTCGTTGAAATGACGCGCATTCGGCGGGATAATCCTGAGCTTTTCCATAAGTTCCGGCTGCATGTTCTGCTCGAAATTCAGCTGGGACAATCCGTGATTCAGAACTGTTAACTGTACCGCCATGCGTTGACGCAGGTCCAGCGACGGTGTGAACACAGCCAGGAGCTGCCGGATGTATTCCTCTTTCGAGAGGGAAGAAAAGCTCTGTTCTATGGCTGTATGGATCTGCAGGGGCAGAAGCAGAGTGGTACAGAGAAGATCCTGCATGCCTGTGTGGCGCAGGAACAGATAGCCATGTGCATTACGGTAGCTGTCGCTGACATCTTCGTAATTATCCACGGTATTTCCCACAGATACAAAAAAGCGGAACGGAAACAGCGGCCGCGCCTGCCGCAGCGTCTCCATAAATGCTTCCATATCCGGCACCTCGTGAATGCTGCTCAGAATACAGACGAGACAGGTTGGGGTCTCGAAATAAAAATGGCTCTGGAACTTCCCGATACAGACTGACAGAAGCCAGTCAAACAGCCGGGCCATTCCCTGCGCATCCGTTTCTGTGGATGAGAAGAGAAGTACTGTATAATTATTCAGAGACAGGTTAATGCCCAGCAGCTCCGCCCTTGTCAGAAAGTCCTCAGTACCCAGCGAACCCTTCACCCAGTTCTCGGTGAAAAGGCTTCGGAAGGTCAGCATGGTGGAGCCGTACGTATTCGAGAGCTGTGTACGCTCCCGAAGATGTTCCGCGATTGAGCGGATGGATTCCAGCAGTTCATTGGAATCCAGAGGCTTCAGGAGATAATTTTCTGCGCCGTTGCGCAGAGCGGTGCGCACATATTCGAAGTTGTCATAGGCGGACAGCACGAGTACAGACAGCAGGGAATTGGCTGCTTTCGCTTCCAGAATCAGCTCCAGGCCGCTCATTTCCGGCATGGAAATATCCGTGATCAGAAGATCCACCGGATGCGATTTAATATAAGAAAGAACGTTCAGCGGATTGGTGTCCGCAAATGCTATCTCAAAGTTGGAACCTTCCCAGTCAATGGCAGCTTTCAGGCCATCCAGGACAAAGGGTTCATCATCCACGATAACGGCATGATACATAGGTGTCGCCTCCTTTTAATACGTATATCCTAAAAAAATATGTAAAAAAAGTCAAGAACCCCTTCAAAAGAGCCAACAAATTTGTGAAGAAAAGCGAAAATTATCAATGAAGGAATTAAAACTGGCTGAAGGATTTTAAAAAAATTAAGTTGAAATGTAGAATTAGTTCAAAAAGCTTGAATGTTTACTATATGAAAAATCTAAAAAAATTCTTATACTTCTATTAAAGAAACGCAGACGGGAATCGGAAACAGAGGAAAGAGGATCTGCGTGAACGAAATAGGAGGGAAAAGTAAATGGCAAAGAATAAAGTCAAGTACAAGGCCACAAACAAGACGCTTCGCCAGCAGATTTATGAATTTCGCTGGATCTACTTCCTGGGAATCCCCGGACTTCTGATCCTGCTACTGATGAATTATCTGCCCATGAGAAACCTGGTCATGGCATTCCAGGATTATAACCCGCATCTTGGAATCCTGCAGAGTCCGTGGGTCGGACTGAAACATTTTGAGACGCTGTTCCAGGATCCGAAATTTTACAATATGCTGAAGAATACGCTGATTATCAGCGGATTGTCTCTGCTGACATTCCCGGCTCCGGTTATCCTGGCGCTGATTATGAATGAGGTAAGAAATGCGAAATTTAAAAAATTTATTCAGACATCCGTATATCTTCCTCACTTCCTTTCCTGGGCAATTGTAGCCAGCCTCACATTCTTCCTTCTCTCTACAGAGCAGGGGTTTGTGAACAAGGTGGCTGAGATGATGGGAAATGAACCGACCGCATATCTGTTCAGTTCAAAATGGATTTATGTGATCATCGTGGTACAGTCGCTCTGGAAAAGTGTAGGATGGGGATCCATCGTTTATCTGGCAGCAATCGCGGGCATTGATCAGAGTTTATACGAAGCAGCTAAAATGGACGGGGCGAACCGCTTTCAATGTATGTGGAAGATCACGCTTCCAAGTATCATGCCAACCGTTATGGTTATGCTGATTCTGAGAATGGGAACGATCATCTCCGTAGACTTCGAGCAGGTGTTCCTGATGAACAACGCTATGGTAAAGCAGCAGCTCGAGGTATTTGAAGTTTATATTTACAATAACAGTATTGCAAGCGGAAGCACACAATATTCCTACACAACCGCAATCGGTATCTTTAAATCCGTTATCAACACCGGCCTGGTGCTGCTGACCAACTGGATCACCAACCGCAAGGGTTATGAAGGCGTAATGTAAGAGAGGAGGATGGAAAAGATGACTTCACAGAATGCAGTCGCAATGAGAAAAAAAGCTGACAGAAAAAAAATGGGCATGAAGGCAAGGGAAAATATATATCAGGCCATTCTTTGGATTCTGCTGATTGTGCTGGCACTGACCATGATTCTTCCATTCCTGTATGTGGTGATCCTGTCCTTTACAGATTCCACAGCATACCAGGCAGGCAAGCTGATCCTCTGGCCGGAAAAGTGGTCCACGGAAGCATATCAGCTGATTTTAAGCGGAGACGGATTCTTAAATGCGTTAAAATCTACACTGTTTATCACGGTGATTGGGACGCCTCTGAGCGTAATCATCAACGCAGGGCTTGCGTATATGCTGTCCAAACCGATCCCCGGCAAGGGATTCTTTAATAAATACGTAATGTTCACGATGCTGTTCAGCGCCGGAATGGTTCCGAACTTTATGAATATCAAACAGCTCGGGCTGATTGACAATTATTTTGCAATGATTCTTCCGTCCTTGTGCGGTGCCTGGACGATTATGGTTATGAGATCGTTCTTCCAGTCTCTTCCAGTAGATTTGGAAGAGGCGGCAAAAATTGACGGCTGCGGACCGCTGAGGATTTTCGCGCAGATTGTAATTCCGCTGTCCAAACCAATGCTTGCTACAATGACACTGTTTGCGTTTGTAAGCTACTGGAATATGTATTTTAACTGTGTAATGTATATTACATCCACCGCGAAGCAGACGCTTCAGGTATACGTACAGAAGGTTGTACTTTCATCTACGGTATCAGACGTTGTGGATCTGTCTATGGATCTTGCGACAACGGTTCCGCAGGAGGTTATGAGAATGGCTGCCGTAGTAGTCGTAGTACTGCCGATTCTGGTCATTTACCCGTTCCTGCAGAAGTATTTCCAGTCAGGTATGATGGTCGGGGCTGTCAAGGGATGATATGACAGCAGAGTAAATGTGAAACTGTCTGCCGCGCAGGCGGCAGATAAAATAAAGGAGGAAAATAACATGAAGAAAAAACGAGTTTTGGCACTTTGTATGGCAATGGCAATGGTTGCGGGAGCATTCAGCGGATGCGGAAGCGACAGCAGCGCAGGCGACAGCGCGCAGACGGAGAGCGGCGGCAGCTCCTCTGATGCAGCTGAGGATACATCTTCCGGCGATGACATGACGATCTCCGTCATGGGTATCGACTGGGGAACGGGTCCGATCTCTGACAGCCAGATGGAGCAGTACTGGGAAGAAGCACTGGATGTAACTCTCGATATTGAGTGGGTTAGCTATCAGGATTATGACCAGAAACTGAATACACTGATCGCGGCGGGCAGTCAGCCGGACGTTATCCAGATCAATAAAGTGGGCGGAAGTTACTATTATCCGATTTTCACACAGGCAATCGATGCGGGTGAATTTGTGGATCTGACACCGTATCTGTTTGATAACGGAAATGGAATTGCCGAGACGAATGCGGTTATGAAAAACTGGGACGAGGAGTTCTGGGATCAGGCGAGATATAACGATGGAATTTATATTCTTCCGAGAAGCAAGGCGGAGAAAGGACAGAATTCCGGTATTGAGGTCAGAAAAGACCTGATGGAAAAATACGGTTTTACCGAGGAACCGAAGACTATGGACGAGCTGAAGGACTGGCTGATCGGACTTTCCAATGCTGCGACAGCAGGAGAGGGAAAGAAGATTTACGCGCTTGACTTCTTTGATAATGCAGGAAACGGCTTCATGGATGACCGTGTAAAGGCGTTTGCGATTGCCTTTACCGGTCAGACAGATTGGGCGGTGGATGAAAACGGCGATTTCCAGTATATGGCATTTAATGACAAATATATCGATTTTCTGAACTGGATGAAGGATCTGTATGACGCAGGCGTGATCGACCCTGAGTTCGCGCTTGGCAATGCGGATACCTCCAAGTGGAAGGCCGGAAACTCCGTGGCATACCTGTGCCAGTGGTATAACTGGAACCAGTCCGCAGACTTGGTAAGCAATAAGGTATTTGATAAGAGCTGCCCGGATACATATGAGGCATGGTGCCTGATGCCGGTGGAAGGGCCGGAAGCTTATACAGTAAGTCCGAACTATACAGACATTGATTCCTGTATTGCGATCAGTTCTCACTGCTCAGAGGAAAAAATCCAGAAAATTCTCGAGGTGTTCAATCAGACCGAGGAGACACTGCCGGGATATAACGATCTGATGGCATACGGCGTTGAGGGCGTGAACTATACGGTACTGGAAGACGGAACAAAGGATACGACTTCTGATCCGGAGATGGGCGAACTGAATAAACAGGGTTATGTAGGCGGATGGAACCAGATTTTCCTGAAAACAGATCAGAATCAGGTACAGGACAAGTTTATGCGCGACGGCGCGAAGCGAGCTTCCGATGAGAGCATTGCAAGAGCTGAGGAAATCAAAGATTTTGTATATACAAACCTGGAAGAGACAGGAATGAAGAATGAGATTCAGAACCTGCAGTCCGAGACTTACAATAATCAGTGGAGCGTGCTGACCGATGATGTGAATACCATGTGCACCCAGTATGTAATGGGACAGATTGATGAAGCAGCTTGGAATGACTTCGTTGACGGCATTGTAAACTCTGCGGATTACAAGGCAATCCAGGAAGAATTTAAGGAAGCGGCAGCCAAATAAGAGCAAAACCATAGAAATCCCCCTGGCGGATACGCTGGGGGGATTTTCTGGAAAGAGAGGAAAACAGATGGGAAAACAGGACTTTTTTTACGAGATAGCAAAGACAAAGCATCCAAGCGATACAACAGACCGCGAAGTGCCGATGCGCGCGCTGCCGAATCACTTTTTAAGACAGACGAACCGCGCCGTGCTGACGCCCATGGAGCCAGTGGACTATGAGCAGCAGAAGAAAACGTTTCGCAGAGAGCTTGAGGAGCTGAAGGCGTATTACCGCCCGTTTATGGAAAATCACTTATCCGGGCTTCCGGCACAGGTGCGGGAAGTGGAGTTTCGGACATTTTCCTTCCGCTACAGAGGAAAAGAGGAGTGCTTTACAGACCGCAGCGCTCCCGGATCTGAGTGGGAGGAGGTCACGATCCCGGATTACCGGGGGCCGGCAAGGGAAAACGGTAAATGGGAGGCGTATTACCGGACAGAGTTTTCCTGTCCGGAGGGATTCAGGGAAGCGTGCGGCAGCGGGTACCGGATGGTTCTGGCTTTCCAGTGTGTCGATTATATTGCGGAAATCTATGTGAATGGAAACTTTGTCGGAAGCCATGAGGGATTCTTTGCGCCGTTCGCCTTCGATGTAACAAAGTATATCAGAGAAGAAAATGAGCTGGTGATTCTCTGCAAAAACGATATCCCGATTCTGGGAGAGGGAGAGTTTCTGGACGGAGACAAGATCTATGCGGCGACAGGTCCGGGCTGGGATGATCCCGAGGTGGGATGGCACCACTGCCCTGCCGGGGCGGGCGTCTTTGGAAGAGTCAGGCTTCAGCTTCGCCCTGAGCTTTATGTGGATGATATCTTTATACGGCCGGATCTGTCGTCAAATTCTGTGGAGGCACGGATCGGGGTGATCAATTATACGGACGAGGTGCATCAGAATCTGGATATTTCCATCACGCTCGAGCCCAGGAATTACGAGGGAGAGTGTGTGGGAAGCTTTCAGAAGAGTGTTGCCGCGGTGGGGCCGGGAAAGAATGAATACCGGTATTTCTTCCCTGTGGAGAATTACAGAATCTGGGAGCCGGATGCGCCGTGGCTGTACGGAGCAAAAGCTGTCTTACGCCGCGGAGGCGAGACCGTGAGCGCAGCGGTACAGACCGTAGGATTCAAGGAATTTAAAAGTGATGAAAACTCTGTACCGAAGGGAAAGTTTTATCTGAATGGAAGACCTGCCGTACTGCGCGGGGCGAACGAGATGGGGCATCTGCAGCAATGTGTGATGAACGGCGATTTTGAACAGCTTGTAGACGATATCCTGATCGCAAAGCTGTGCAATATGAATTATTACCGCGTGACGCAGCGCCCGGTGCAGGAGGAGATCTATGATTATTTTGATATGCTCGGCATGATGCATCAGTGCGACTTTCCACTGTTCAGTTTCCTGCGCAGGCCGCAGTTTTCCGAAGCGGTGCGCCAGGTGGTGGAGATGGAGCACCTTGTGAGAAAGCATGTGTCCACTGTGATGGTGACGCTGATCAATGAGCCGATGTGTATCCGCAGAACGCAGGACCCGAACGATAAATTCTCCAGAAGATACGAGGCAAAGGGACACCGCCATCTGCTTCGAGATGAACTGGAAGCATTTTTCTC
The DNA here is from genome assembly GCA_930989745.1 of uncultured Lachnospiraceae bacterium. Classification (GTDB taxonomy): domain Bacteria; phylum Bacillota; class Clostridia; order Lachnospirales; family Lachnospiraceae; genus Egerieimonas_A; species Egerieimonas_A faecigallinarum. The sequence goes on from CAKNMY010000024.1 coordinate 16,629, forward strand.
AGCTGCCCGCAAAGCTATTTATACCGAGAATCCCGACCGTGTGGTCAAGAACGTGGAGGGCGATTACGATGGTCCTACCGCGGAGGGAATGCCGGACTTTCACACTTATACGATGTGGTACACGAATCACGGGGAACCCATCGGCAGGTTGATGCGAGGCTATCTGCCTCCGGTAAAAGAGGGATGGATGATCGGCTGCGGCGAATACGGAGCAGAGGGGCTTGATTCCGCAGATCTGATGAGGCGGCGCTATCCTGCTGCGTGGACATCATGTGATCGGAACGGAGACTGGTATCCTGACAGAATCCTGCGCGCACAGACACATTCCGTGCAGGGCGACTGGTATAAAGAGCAGCACACGATGGAGGACTGGGTGAGAGAGAGCTGGAAGCACCAGGCGAGAGCGACAAAGCTGATGACGGACGCCTTCCGCAGAAGGGGAGATGTGATAAACCAGACGGCAGTTCATCTGCTGATCGACGCATGGCCCTCAGGATGGATGAAGACGCTCGTGGACTGTGAACGAACGCCGAAACCCGCGTACTTCGCATATCGGGAAGCGCTGATCCCTCTGAAGATTAATTTGTATACCGGAAGAAACAGCGCCTATGAGGATGAGACAGTTCCTGTGGAAGCGTGGGTGCTGAATGATACGGGGGAGGAAAGAAATCTTACGATCCGGGCGGAGATCTGGGAGGAAGGTGCGGATGCCCCGTATGAGATGTACTGTGAACCATACCAGATTCCGGCAGCGGATGCGCGGTGCGCGGGCATGATACCTGTGCACTTTGAGAATAAGGGCAGAAGGCGCACTGTGATCGTACAGGCGGCGCTGCTTGAGGGCGACAGTGTGCTTCACCAGGAAGAAATCCGCATAGAAGTGTATGCCAGAAGGATGCTGAACCGTCCTGTTTATGCGCTCGGCGAGGAAGCGCAGAAACTGCTTGCTCTCTATGGAGCTGAGTCCCAGGCGTCTGATCTGTGGCTGGTGAGCAGTGAAACGGAGGAAGATATCCTGCGCCTCGAGGAGCATCTGAAAAGCGGCGGCAGCGCCGTCTGGCTGCTGCCGGAAAAAGCGGCGCAGTTTACCTGCTGTCAGGCTCGGGTGGAGACAAAGGCCTGCGGCGATCTGTTCTTTGCAGCTGCGGACGGGAAGTATGAGAACTATGAGCTGGGAATGGAATACAACTGCAGAAAGGAATATATAGACGCCACCGCGGCGTATACGATCAGCACCGATCTGCCGGGCGAGACAGTGATCTATACGTATGACAAGCATGGATTTAACGGAAGCTCGGGAGCAAAGCCGCATCTTCCCTTTGTAAAGCGCTGCTCTTCTGCAGGAGGAACGCTTACCCTGGTATCGCTCGCAAGAGACGGAAGGGTCGGATATAACGGCGGGCTGGATGAACTGCTGCTGGATCTGGTGGAAGAGGGCTAGGATTTCTGCAGGTCTTCAGGAAGAATCGCCGGAATCTTAAAGCGTACGGCGAATCCTTTTCCGTCGCTTCCAATGCCGGGGTCCAGATGAGAATCTTCCCCGAAGACCAGCTTCAGGCGATGGTTGACATTGGAGAGCGCGAAGCCGTTGTCCTCATTGCGGCTCATAACCGGCGAGGCGAGCTTTTCTTTCAGAAGTTTAAGCTCATTTTCTCCGATTGAAGCCCCGTTATCCTCCACACAGAAAGAAATCCAGAGCTCTCCCTCCCTGTAAAGCGGCTGCGCGGAGATCGTGAGCAGATTTTCCTCGGAATCCGGTATGAAGCCGTGGACAAAGTAATTTTCAATCAGCGGCTGCAGCGTATTCTTCGGAATGCCGTAGAGCTTGACGGAGCTGTGGATATCAAATTCATACTCAAAGTCTCCGTATCGGTACATATAAAAGTTGATCAGATTCTCGGACTGACTGCACTCTTCCGCAACGGTGATATAGAGATTCCTGCGCGTCTGATTACGGTACATCCGGGAGAGCAGAAGCAGCATCCGGGACGCGTCACCGTATCCGCCCTTTAAGATCTGCACACGGATCTGCTCGAGCGCATTGTACAGGAAGTGCGGATTGATGCTGGTCTGCATGGCATAGAGCTCTGCCTTGCGCTGAGCGATTTCATACAGATACGCCTTTTCCACATTTCTCTGCAGGGCGTCGCACATCCTGTTGAAGCTTCGGGTGATCTGCGTAAATTCGTCGTTCCCTTTGGGAACGGGAAGGCGGTAGCTGAGATTATTCATTCCCACGAGGTTCATGCCCTGCTGGATAGAGTGAATCTTCCGGTCAGAGATTCTGAATGCGATCAGATACAGAAGAATTGCGGCAAGACAGATGCATGCCGACAGAACAGTGAGAATCCGGAGGATATCGCTGTGTGTGAACAGCGAAGATGGAATCTGATAGGCTGTGTAAAAGCCGTATCTGCTGTCGCAGAGCGTGGAGGCGTAGTAGGTCTCCCCGGAGAGCGTTCCGGTAAAGGATGCCTGCTCCAGACTGTCCGGCGCGGAAGTGTTCAGCAGAAGATTCTCCGCGGAGTCATACGAGTCGTCGGAGGAAAAGATAATATTGTGATCCTCATCGAGAAGCGAGAAATTACTTTCCGGAAACAGGTCCGCGCTGGCGATCAGATTTTCATATTCCGATGTGGAGTACAGGAAAATGAGAGCTCCGAGATAATCCACTGTTCCGTCATGCTCATCGAAGACGGAGGTGCTGATGCCGTAGAGACGGGAGCTTGGCTTCTCCAGATCGTTGCTGAGCGTCTCGAGCTGGCTGTCAGTGAATACCTGCAGCTCATAGTGTGTCAGGGGCTCATCCAGTCCCCTCAGATTCAGGGGGACGAGCGTCTCATTGATGGAATTATACTGATACAGATGTCCCGTTACTGTGAGCAGAAGAGCTCCGCAGCAGTAGGGATCTGAGAAACAGACAGAGGACAGCAGATCTGTCACGTCGCCGCTGTATTCCGCGGGAACCTTTTTGGATCGGGAGCGATACATTCCGCAGAGGGATTCGTACTTATCTTCATCGGCAAAGAGCGGCGTAAGGCTTACGGCAAGCGTATTCTGTCGGGAGGCAAAGGAAGAGGCGAGACTGCTCAGGGTCAGATCGTAATTTTTCAGATCTTCCGAGCGCTCCTGACGGTGAATCAGAGAGCTGCACAGGGGGAGGACGATTGCAGTGATCAGGCAGACCGCGGCGATGCAGACGACCATAATTTTAGAATAATAGCTGTTCTTAAAGCGCTTCAGCATAGACGGATTCTCCTTTGTTCTGGTATTGGCACAGTTCAGACAGGAGCCGAAAGGCGGATGGCTGAACTGCAGCCCGGCAGGGGAAGCCGGCTTGCGGACTTTCCCTGGATAGGGTATGATAATATCACATAAGCTTATTATAACAGCGGGGGATTGCAAATACAATCTGAGAATCGCGCAGGAACGCAGATCAGTTCCATAAAAGCTGAAAAGAACTGTAACAGATTACAGGATTTTGGAGGAGAGAAATGAAGGCGAAGGACAGATGGACAGCGGCGGCGTTTGCCGCCTTATGCCTTGCGGCGGCAGGCTGCGGGACACAGAGCGGATCTGAAGAGCGGCAGGAGGAAAAGGAGGATATTGTTCTGACCGTTTTGGTTCAGAGAGCTGAAAGCAACGCAGCCGGAACCTGGGAGGGGGAAGCGGCGGAAAAACTGTATGAGGATACCGGAATACGCGTGGAATTTTATTCCAACGGCAGCGGTGATGAGAAAAATTTAAAGCAGTATCTGGCTGCGGGAACGCTTCCTGATCTCGTGGGTTTCCGGGATCTTGAGTCGGCAGAGCTTCTGCTGGGCGCGGACGTGCTGCTGCCGCTGGACGAATATGAGGAAGAGCTGCCCGGGATCTTTGAGAACGGTCAATATGATACGGCGGTTAAGTACTACAGGGAAGTGTGGGGAGGCGAGGAGGAACATCTGTATTTCATTGCGGCGTCTGTAGGAGAACGCGGGGAAGATGAGTATTACTGGATGCCGATGCTGCAGTGGAATGCCTACCAAAAGGCGGGAACGCCTGAAATCAGCACGCTGGAAGATTATCTTGACGCCGCGGAGCAGATGCAGGAGCAAAAGCCCACTACGCCGCTCGGCGAGCGGGTATACGGCTTTTCCCTCTGCGGGAGCTGGGAGGAGAAGAATATGCAGCAGCCCGCCTCGCTTTCCTTTCTCTATGGGATTGATACCGGACTTGTGTCTCCGCTGATGGAGATCTCCGCAGAGGACGGGAAGATCCGGGCGGTCACTGAAGACGACAGCTTTTACCGGCGGGCGCTTCTGTTTTATTATGAGGCAAACCAGCGCGGATTGCTGGATCCGGATTCCAGGACGCAGACAGCTGAGAATCTGAAGCGGAAGTATGCGAAGGGGCAGATCCTGTTCTCGAACTTTTCCTGGCTGACCGGGGATTACGCCGGGGATGACGAGGAGGCAGCGGACGGCTATACCGCGGTCCCGGCAGCGGATATGCAGATTTATAAAGAAGCGGACGCTTTGGTCGGCTGCGGCTGGTATTACGGAATCAATAAAAACAGCGACAGTCCCGAGGCGGTTTGTGAACTGCTCAGCTGGCTGTATGAGCCGGAAAATGTCAGCCTGCTCTACAGCGGAAATTCAGATCCCGTCTTTTCTATGCCCGCTCTGACGCGGGCGTCTCTGGGAGAGAGCCCGAAATCTTCCGGAACAGAGAACAGGATTTTAGAGCAGGAAATTCTGGACTGGAGGGGCATGAGCCTGACGGAATCACTGAATCAGAACGGACAGATTCAGGAGGGAAACGCTGCCGTGCATATGATGGACGGACTTCCGGACGCGCTGCAGAAAAAGAGCGACGCGCTGCAGGAACTGATCACAGAGCTGTCCTGGGATATGATCTACGCGGAGTCGCAGGAAGCGTTTGAGAGCCTCTGGAAGCAGATGACGCAGGAGAGTGAGGCTATGGGGATCAAAGAGCTGAAAAACTATTATGAACAGTCATGGAAGACGGCTGTGGAGAGGGAAATCAGTTATGGAACATCTGAAAAATAAGCATGAGGTCTATCTGAAAAAGCCGGCGAGAAGCTGGGATGACGGCCTGCCCATCGGAAACGGCAGGCTGGGAGCCATGGTTATGGGCAAAGTGGATGAAGAAACAATTTTTATCAATGAGGAGACTCTGTGGTACGGACAGGACAGGGACAGAAAGAATCCGGATACGAAAAAGTATCTGGAGGAAATCCGCCGCCTGCTCTTTGCAGGAGAAGTGGAGAAGGCGCAGTTTCTGGCAAAAATGGCAGTCACTTCCACGCCGAAATATATGAATCCGTACCAGCCGGCCGGCGATCTGAGGATCTGTTTTTACGGGCACAAAGGGAAGACAGAGGAGTATGAAAGAAGACTTTTTCTTGAAAAAGCTCTGGCAGAAGTGAGATACCGGATGAACGGATATCAATACCGCAGGGAACATATCGTAAGCCATAAATATCAGGTACTCGCGATCCGGATCACGACGGATAATCCCGAGGGCCTGACGCTCTGCGTCAATATGAGCCGCAAGCCGTTCGAGGAGCAGACGGGAAAGATCTCCGAAAATACAGTGTGCAATTACGGAGAATGCGGACCGGGCGGCATCAGCTATTTTACCGGCGCGCGGCTGGACTCCGACGGCGGACAGATCGGGGCGATCGGGGATTTTACCTGGGTTCGGGGAGCCAGGGAGGCGTATATCTATCTGGCGTGCGGAACGGATTTTGCCAGGAAAAATTACAGGGAATTGTGCCTGGAGCGATTAGAGCGCGCCGCGCAGGCTGGATTTGAGAAAATACTTCGGGCGCATGAAGAGGAATTCGGCGCGCTTTACAGCCGCATGGATTTCTCGCTCGGGGCGCACGGCGTCAGCGAAAAAGCGTCGGATGAGCTGCTTGAGGAGATAAAGGCAGGAGACAGTACCCATCTGAATGAGCTCGCAGAAACACTGTTTCACTATGCACGCTATCTGCTGATTTCCAGCTCGTATGACTGCCTGATGCCGGCGAATCTGCAGGGGATCTGGAACGGAGAGTACGCGCCGCCGTGGCAGTGTGAATTTACGATTAACATCAACACAGAGATGAATTACTGGATGGCGGAAAAGTGTAATCTGCCGGAGTGCCACCTGCCGCTTTTTGCACAGATCAGGCGCATGGTGCCGCGGGGACAGAAGACCGCGCAGGCGCTGTACGGCTGCCGGGGATTCTGCGCGCACCACAACACAAACATCTGGGCCAATACGGATCCGGAGGGCATCTTCGACGCGTCGCCAGTATGGTCCACCGGGGCGGCATGGCTGTGTCTGCATCTATACGAACATTTCCAGTACACGAAAGACAGGAAGTTCCTGAGAGAAGAGGCACTTCCGATCATGCGCGAGGCGATACGCTTTTACGAGGACTATCTGTGTGAAAATCCGGAAGGCTTCCTGGTGACAGGCCCTTCTGTATCCCCGGAGAATACATACCGCTCCGCCGTCGGACAGGTCGGCGCGCTGTGCATGGGACCGGCGATGGATATGGAGATTCTTCATCAGCTCTTTACCGAGTATCTCGAGGGCTGTGAGCTTCTTGGGCTCACAGAGCAGGAGAGCGAAGCGGAAGCGGTGCGCCGGCTGCTCGCGAAGCTCCCGCCGATTGGCATCACCTCGGACGGCAGAATTATGGAATGGCAGGAAGAGTATGAGGAGACGGAGCCGGGCCACCGCCATATTTCGCATCTCTTCGCGCTGCATCCCGGCTGTGAAATCACAGAGGAACAGCCCGCGCTCTTTGCGGCGGCGAGAAAGACTTTGGAGACGCGGCTCGCGAACGGCGGCGGACACACGGGCTGGAGCCGTGCGTGGATTGCCTGCTTCTGGGCGCGCTTAAAGGACGGCGCGAAGGTGTGGGAGAATATCCGAAAGCTGCTTTCCACATGCATTAAGGTCAACATGCTGGATACGCACCCGCCGTTTCAGATTGACGGAAATTTCGGAATCGCGGAGGCAATGCTCGAGAGTCTCGCACAGTCTCATGCCGGATACCTGGAATTTCTCCCGGCTCTGCCCGAACAGTGGAACGAGGGAGAAATTCGCGGCATGATCCTGCGCGGCGCCATCCGCGCCGACTTCTCCTGGAAAGACGGAAAGATAACCGCCCTGACGCTGACGCCGAAAGAGGACTGCGCTGTACAGGTGCGTGTAAATGGAATCCGCACCGAACTTTCACTCAGCGCGGGACAGGAGACGAAAGTTCAGGTTGTGTAATCCCTCTTTGACGGATATAATGAGGTATATGCAGCGGAAACTGAAACTATAGACAGAAAGCGGGGGTGCTCATGGAGGAAAAGAATCATGTCTTCTACGTAGATAAGACACACTTTATCAGAGAGTGGTGGGAGAGCGGGGACAAGGTTACGCTGATTACGCGCCCCCGGCGCTTTGGGAAGACGCTGACACTTAGCATGCTGGAGCAGTTTTTCTCAGTGGAGCATAAGGGAAGCACGCTGTTTGAACAGCTCTCCATCTGGGAGGATGAAAAATACCGCGGCCTGCAGGGAACGTATCCTGTGATCTTTCTGAGCTTTTCCAATATCAAGGAGTCGTCCTACCGGGAGGCGCGCCGGAAAATCTGCCGGACGCTCCAGCTTCTGTACCGGAGGTACGCGTTTCTGGCGGACGACGGATTCCTGAATGACAGAGAAAGAGAAGACTTTGAGCGTGTGAATCCGGATATGGAGGATTATGAGGCGTCCCTGGCGATTCAGCAGCTTGCGGGATGGCTGTACAGGCTGCACGGCAGAAAGGCGATCATCCTGCTGGATGAATACGATACGCCGATGCAGGAGGCATATGTCAACGGCTACTGGGACGATCTGTCCGTTTTCATGCGAAACTTATTTCACGCCACCTTTAAGGGAAACAGTTTCCTGGAGCGGGGACTGATGACCGGTATCACGAGGATCAGCAGAGAATCCATATTTTCAGATCTGAATAATCTGAAAGTGGTGACAACCACATCGGAGGAATATGCGGACTGCTTCGGATTTACGGAAGAGGAAGTGCGCATGGCGCTTGAGACGTATCAGACACAGGAACGTATGCAGGAAGTCAGAACATGGTATGACGGGTTTACTTTTGGAAGCTGCCGGGGAATATATAATCCGTGGTCAATCCTGAACTTTCTTGACACCGGAAAACTGCGTGCCTATTGGGCCAACACGAGTCCCAACAGTCTTGCCGGAAAGCTCATACGCGAGGGCAGCAAAGAGATTAAGCAGGACTTTGAACGGCTGATCCAGGGACAGAGCATTGACGCGGTTCTGGATGAGCAGATTGTATATGACCAGCTCTCCGTGAAGGAAAGTTCGATCTGGAGCCTGCTTCTTGCCAGCGGATATCTGAAGGCGGAACAGGTGATGTTTGATGAGCGGACAGGGCGGACGCATTACCGCCTGGCCCTGACAAACAGAGAAGTGCAGGTGATGTTCGGAGGAATGATTCACGGCTGGTTTGCGGACTATGACAGCGGATACAATGATTTTATCCGGGCTCTGTTATCCGGAGATGTGAAGGGAATGAACGTTTATATGAACCGTGTAGCGCTTGCCACCTTCAGCTTTTTCGACAGTGGGAAAAGACCGTCCGCCCAGAGTGAACCGGAGCGGTTCTATCATGGATTTGTCCTGGGAATGATTGTGGAGCTTTCGGACCGTTACCGGATTACTTCGAACCGGGAAAGCGGATTTGGCAGGTATGATGTCCTGATGGAGCCGAAAAACACGCGGGACGACACGATCATACTGGAATTTAAAGTGCAGGACAAGGAGGATGAGCCCGAGCTTTCTGATACCGTGCAGCGGGCGCTTCTTCAGATTGAGGAAAAAGGATATGCGAAAGCGCTGGAGGCGGCAGGTGTGCCGGGAGAAAAAATCCGGGCGTACGGATTCGCATTTTGCGGAAAACGCGTATTAATTGGGGAATGATAGAAAGGCGGCGCTGTCGGTTATAAAAATGGAGATTAACTGACAGCGCCCCAAAAACTGTTTGTTTGAGCGTGGTCTCACCTTCTTTCAGACAGCCATTCCTGTACCAGTTCTACACGTACTTTCACAATGTCAGCGATATCGGGTACAGACATGCCTCTCTCCGCAAGAGTTAAGGCTGTTTCTTTGGCTTTTTTCAATTCACCAGCAGCGATTCCTTCTGCAAGTCCTTCTGTTTTTCCTCGTTTCGCTCCTTCATTATAAATTTCATCCATCTCACGACACATAAAATCGACTCCTTCCTGAGTTTCTTTCAGTTCATAAACGCGTTTTGCCAAAACTTCACTGTGAATATCTTCCGCATTTTTACAATGGAAATCATGCATCAGACGCCCAAGCTCTGTATTATCCTGTTGGCTGGAATTTACATAGATAATATATGAATCATCCTTAAAGTCTGTCCCTATCTCATCGATCTTTCTTCCGATGTGATAAATTGGAAGACCGTATCCAAGAACATCATCACGGGTGATAAAGATAACATGGGTTTCCGGTAGTTCATCAAAATTCTGTCCGGCGCTTAAAGTATTCATATCCATCAGACCGCTGTGATATCTGGCACGTTTAGGTGATGCACCCTCTGTATCCTGCTGGATCTCCACATTAAACTGTCTGCCGTCCACATCCCGTACAACACAGTCCAGAATCGCGGATCTGCCCTGGAGATTTTTATAATCCTTCTGGAGGATCTGGTCTAAAACCTTCAGGTCTTTTTATTCATAATCACCTGCAGGACATATTCGGTACATTCGCGCTTTTTGAATACGTTCCGCATAAATACATCACTCATTATAGTAAGGTCTTTTAAAATTCTTTTGTATTTTTCATGACGAGCCGCTAACTCATGATACATTTCCACATGGTTCATGCCCGCGGACACCTCCATTCTGTTATCTTCTTGATATTTTCCGGCACCCGCCTTCTGACAGGGGGGAATATCATTTAAAGATCTCCGTAACTTAGCTTTACTTTATATTATATTACCATTAAAGTATAGCCATTTCAAGCTGCAGAACTTTGCAGAATCAGACTTGATACAGCAGCAGGCGGGAGCAGTGTTGAAAGTCCGCCATATTGTACAATGATGCAGCAACATCGATTTCTGCAAAAACTTGAAATAATTACAAAAAGTTTGAATGTTTACTATATAAACTGCCTGAGAAAGCCTTTATACTGAAACCAAGTATCGAAAACAGGACTGTCACGGCAGTGACGGATGGAGAAGGAGGATATTATGGCACAGAAAAAAGCACCAAGAGAGATGACCGGAGCGGAACTGAATTCCATGCTGAAAAGCTCCATCAATTTTAAAAGCCTTGGCGGAGTGCGCTGCGAGGAGCTGAATCTGACGGAGGAGGATATGAAGTGGTGGCGCGACGCCAAGATCGGCATGTTCGTACACTGGGGGCTGTACTCCATCCTCGGAAGAGGAGAGTGGGTGCGTCACAATGAGCAGATTCCGTGGGAGGAGTATACGGCGCTGGCGGATCAGTTCAATCCAAAGGATTTTGACATGCACGAGTGGACCGACCTGGCGAAGGAGTTCGGCGCGAACTATATGGTGATGGTAACACGCCACCACGACGGATTCGCGCTGTGGAACAGCCCGGGCAGCTATCAGCATTTCACAAGCTGGGATACGGCGTCCCACAGAGACTTTGTGAAAGAATACACGGACTGCGCCCGCGAGGCAGGCCTGAGAGTCGGACTTTATTATTCACCGATGGACTGGCGTTTCCCGGGATATTTTGACCCGAAGGGAGAGGAAGATCCGGCGAATGCCGAGAACGCTCTTTTGATGAAGAAGCAGTGCTACGACCAGGTGCGCGAGCTGGTGAGCAATTACGGAAAGATTGATATTCTCTGGTACGACGGCGGATGGCTGGCGCACAAGGGAAGCGATACCTCCAGCGCCTGGTTCTGGGAGCCTGTGAAATTAAACAAAATGGCGAGAGAGTACAATCCGAAGATGATCATGAACCCGCGTTCCGGCTGGGAGGGCAATTTCTACTGTGACGAGGGCTCCCATGAGATCACCGGAAAGATCATCCCGGTTCCGTGGGAAAAGAATATGTGTGTCTGCAGCGGCTGCTCCTGGGGCTGGATGGCGGACGATCCGGTATCAGATTTCGACTGGCTGATCCGCATGCTTGTGGATGTCGTGACAAGAGACGGAAACCTGCTCTTAAACATCGGCCCGGACAGGGACGGCCATGTGCGTCCGGATGTAGCGCAGCGCATGCGGGAGATCGGCGCATGGCTGAGGGAAAACGGAGAGACGGTCTATAAGACAAGAGGAGGCCCGATTGAGCCGGTCGATCACGTATACGGAACGACGTACAGAGAGAATTACATCTATCTGCATATTACGGACAGGGAAAAATTCCGCCATGAGACACTTCCGGCGATCCCATATACGATAAAGTCCTGTACCTGCAAGGGACAGCCGGCCGCCTTTACGCAGAGCGCGGAGGGAATCCGGATTGAACTGCCTGAAAATTTACCTGACGAGCCGGACACGATCGTATATATGGAACTGACGGAAAACGTAAAGCCTGCCGAGAGAGCGGAAATTCACTTTACGGGAAAAGAATAAAGGGACTTTGAGGGAGGAAACGGAGCATGAGATACGGCGTATCGTATTATCCGGAGCACAAAAAGCCGGAGGAACTGGAACATGACATCAGGTGTATCATAGAATCCGGGATCAATACCGTGCGCATGGGCGAGTTCGCCTGGTGCCGGTTTGAGCCGAGGGAGGGAGAATACCATTTTGAGTGGCTGGACCAGGTCGTGGAGGAGTTCGGAAAGAACGGCATCTCAACGATCATCTGCACCCCGACCGCCTGCCCGCCCGCATGGATGATCGAGAAGTATCCTGACATCCTGTATATGGATAACCGCGGCATCCGCCGCCCGTTCGGCGGCAGGCGCCATTACTGCTATAACAATGAAATGTACCGCAGATACTCCGCGAGGATTACAGAGGAGATCGGAAAACATTACGGCGCCAATCCGTATGTGGCGGGCTTTCAGATCGACAATGAGCCGGCGCAGGAAGGTACGGGACGGTGCCACTGCCCGGCCTGTGAGGCGAAATTTCACACTTATCTTGAGAAAAAATATCATACGATCGAGGAATTCAACGAACGCAGCGGCGGCATATTCTGGTCACAGGAATACACACATTTCGGGCAGATCGGCCTGCCGGTGAACTCCATTGAGGTCGGAGCGCAGCAGCAGATTGAGGCGTTCTACGAGAATCCCACCGTACGCCTGGAATTTGAGCGCTTTGCGAGCGACAGTCAGATCGAATATCAGAAGATTCAGTCGGATATTCTGAAAAAGCACACGAAAGGTTTTGTGACTACAAACGCCACCGGGCTTGCGACGAACAGCATTGACTATTATAAGAGCACGAAAGAACTGGACACCTACGCGTTTGACTACTATCCGGGGCTGCGCAATGCCTCTGTCGACAGCTTTCCCTACGCTTTTGCGCGCGGCGTAAAGGGAGGAAAGCATTTCGGCGTGATGGAATTCATGTCCGGCGGCGGGCACCGCTTCAGCGGCTCCGGCAGACAGCAGCCGAACCCGGGAGCGTTAAAGCAGGCGGTTTTTCAGTCCTTTGCCCACGGCGCGGATCTGATGCTTCACTTTCAGTACCGAACCTTTCCGTTTGGAGCGGAGCAGTTAAACTACGCGATCGTGGATATGGACGGCGTGCCGAGAAGGCGTTATTTTGAGATACAGGAGACTGCGGCGCTGCTGAAAAAGCTCGAGCCGTATGAGGAGGCTGAATTTGCAAACGACACGGCGATCCTCATGGATTATGACACGCACTGGGCGCTGCGGATCAAACCGGTCAACGATCCGGTATATCACTATATCCATTACTGCGGCGAGATCTATCATCACCTGCAGCGATCCGGAATCGGAGCGGATGTATGCTCTTATGACGCGGATCTGTCAAAATATAAAGCAGTGATCCTGCCGGGAGCCTTTATTATCAGGGAGAAATACCGCAGGAAGCTGAAAGATTACGCCGCAGGAGGAGGCTGCCTGATCGCGACTTTCCTCACAGGCGTGAAAAACGGCGACAACGTGGGCTATACCGAGAGCCTTCCGGCAGGCCTTACGGATCTTTTCGGCGTGACCGTACAGGAGGTAGAGCCGATTTTTGCGGATAACACCGCTTCGGTAAAGCTCTCTTTTGACGGAGAGGAGTGGACGAGCCGGGACAGCGCCTGGTGCGACCTTTTGGCCGGCACGGCGAAGATGATCGGGACGTACACGGATACATACAAGGCCGGAAGCGGCGTTATCAGCGAGAATGTGTACGAAAAGGGAACGGCATACTATATCGGCACCGGACTGGAGCCGGAGGCAATGCGCCGCCTTCTGGAGAAGATATGTAAAAAGGCGGGGGTATCACAGCTTCCGTTTGCGGTTCCGGAAAACGTGGAGGTTATCCGCCGCGTTTATGAAGGAAGAAATATTTACTATATCACGAACTTTACCCAGGCGGACGCAGAGCTTACGCTGTCTGGCAGATATACGGATCTCGTATCCGGCGAAGACGTGGACGGCGTCTGCCGCATGAAACCGCAGGGCTTTGCAATGCTGATGGAGAAATAGGAGGCAGACATGGAGATTTCATTCAGAGCGATACAGGATAACATCTTAAAAGTAGTTTGCAGCGAACAGAA
>CAKNMY010000025.1 GCA_930989745.1 uncultured Lachnospiraceae bacterium
TCGACACCTGGGTACTTTTCAAAAGTTCTCAGTACAGGTCCCCCCTTAGGAGGCGAGTGCTCTATCCTGCTGAGCTATATGGACGTTTCTAATATGTGATTATAGCTCAACCGGAGTCGAACCGTAATCCCTCATTCACATATTCTACTATATTTCTTTTAAAATTACAACTATAATTTCAAAAATTTGCGTTCACATTTTCGAGATTTTTTCTCTTTTAATATATGCGAGTTTTTATCTCCCATATTTTTGCTTTTTCCGACATTTTCGCACTTGCAACTAATATATCACTTTCCCTTATTGTTTCCGCTCACGCTTACGAACTAAAGTATTAGTTTCTCATCTCAATTCCAGCCAGGCTGCGGGGCCGCCGCACAGCAGGGAAGCCGCAGCGCAGAGCCCGGCAGGAGGGTGCAGTACAGCGAAAGCCGGAAATTTGGTTAAAAAAAGAACCGCATTACAGCGGTTCCCCGTTCATTCGTATATTATCAGAAATTGATTGTCCCCTGCAGCCATATAGGTCCTTTAAACCGTCTTCCGACCTGCGGTTCTCCCATCAGGTCCTTCTGGTTGATGCAGACATCAAAAGGCATATCATTGCAGATCAGGCACAGGTGGTACATCTTTTCTTTTGTACTCTCATTGACATCTTCCACGACTTCTGTGATCTCGCCCATGATATTATACTGATCACACTCCACGCCGCAGGGCATAAAATAGCTCTCCACGATTGTGAATACATCCTCATTCTGTATTCTTCTGGATACAGCGGAATACATATCCATATCTTCCATCGTGAGACTCTCCATAGCTTCCTCATCCCCGTTTCTCGCCGCAGCAATCAGACGGTTCCTCTCAGCGTTCACGGATGGAGATTTTTTTTCATTCGGCTTTGCCAGGGGCAGAAGTATTTTCCCCTCTTTCGCCAGCGCCGACAGCGTCAGGGACATCTTTGCACCCATGATTTCACCCTCTTTATACCGCTTAAAGTATTCCGCAGCATTTTCCAGGTAAAAAATCAGCGCCACGCCGGAGCGCAGATCATCGCATACGCCGGCATACGATTCCTTTCCCGCGTGCTTTTCCACCACTACTTCCTCATAAGAGGTAATGCCTGTCCCGCGGAAGAACGGATAATAATATTCCATCTGAAATTCATTATTCTCATCGTACTCTCCGCATACCGTGATGCCGTTGTCATAACCATAGAGCTTCACAAGCTCTACAAAGACGTGATCGCCTCTGTCCACCATATTTCTCTCGTCAAAGTTCTCTATTACGTCCTTTAACAGCGCGTTCAGGTCTTTCTTCCCCTTCACATTGGAAAATCCGACTGTTCTCAGATAGCTGTGCATTCTGTGCACCTCCTTTCAGAATTCCCTATATTGGTTGGACAGCCGTTCAGTAAATCTGCGCGGCTGTCCTCTCTTCTCTCGTTATTTCTTCGGAATTAATTTCTCTTTTCCGCCCATGTAAGGCTGTAATGCTTTCGGAATGTTGACGCTTCCGTCCTCATTCAGATTGTTCTCAAGGAATGCAATCAGCATTCTCGGCGGTGCTACCACTGTGTTATTCAGCGTGTGAGCGAAGTACTTTCCACTCTCACCGTTTACACGGATCTTCAGTCTTCTCGCCTGAGCGTCTCCCAGGTTTGAGCAGCTTCCTACCTCAAAGTATTTCTTCTGTCTCGGAGACCACGCTTCCACATCTACAGACTTCACTTTCAGATCTGCCAGATCTCCGGAGCAGCACTCCAGCGTACGAACCGGAATATCCAGGGAGCGGAATAAGTCTACCGTATTCTGCCACAGCTTGTCAAACCACATCTTGCTTTCCTCAGGTTTGCAGACTACAATCATCTCCTGCTTCTCGAACTGGTGGATACGGTACACACCTCTCTCCTCCAGGCCGTGCGCGCCCTTTTCCTTGCGGAAGCACGGGGAATAGCTGGTCAGTGTCTGCGGCAGCTTTTCCTCAGGGATAATGGTATCAATGAACTTTCCGATCATGGAATGCTCGCTGGTTCCGATCAGGTATAAATCTTCCCCTTCAATCTTATACATCATCGCATCCATCTCAGCGAAGCTCATAACGCCCGTCACAACGTCGCTGCGGATCATAAACGGCGGAACGCAGTACGTAAATCCTCTGTCAATCATAAAATCTCTTGCATAGGAAATCACTGCGGAATGCAGTCTCGCGATGTCGCCCATCAGGTAATAGAAACCATTTCCGGCAACTCTGCGGGCACTGTCCAGATCAATGCCGTCAAAACGCTCCATAATATCTGTGTGGTACGGAATCTCAAAATCCGGAACCACCGGTTCACCGTAGCGCTCCACCTCAACATTCTCGGAATCATCTTTTCCGATAGGAACGGACGGATCAATGATGTTCGGAATCGTCATCATGATCTTTTTGATTTCCTCTTCCACTTCTTTTTCTCTGGCTGAAAGAGTCTCTGTGCGGGCTGCGTCAGCGGCGATCTTTGCTTTGATCTCCTCTGCCTCTTCCTTCTTGCCCTGTGCCATCAGCGCGCCGATCTGCTTGGAAATTTTGTTCTTCTGAGCGCGCAGCGCTTCCACTTCCTGCTTGATCTCTCTGTTCTCTTTGTCAAGGGCAATCACCTTGTCCACCAGCTCCAGCTTGCTGTCCTGGAATTTATTTCTGATATTCTGTTTTACAACCTCCGGGTTCTCACGGAGAAACTTAATATCGATCATATCTGCCTCCTATATTTTCTGTGCCTTCTGCGCAGTATTTTTTACCGGAATGTTCCACACTTGCACCGTCGGCGCTCCTTCCGGTAAATCCGGTAACTTTCTTTATCATATAATAGTATCGGCTTTTTTTCAAGTGTTCCGGGGCACTATTCCTGCAAAAGTTGCGTAAGTTTTATAATCCCCCGCGCCGTACGTCCGCTGCAGTTTTCAAAATGTCCGCCTCTGTTTTCCTCATAGACCACAGTCCCTTGGCGCTCCCAGCAGCGGCACAGATCTTCCGTACATCTTCTGACGCTTCTCATCCGGCTGTTTTTCGTCTTATGCTCTTTATCCCCCAGCGACACATAAATCTTTGGTTTTAAGGGCATTACAGCGCTTTTCAGGGCATATTCCGCCCAGCCATCGAACCACAGGGAACCGGAAATGCTTGCGATTCCCCCGAATTGATCTGTATGATACATCGCGTAACACGCGAAGAGTCCCGCCATAGAATATCCCGCGATCCCCCTCTTCGCCGGGCGCGGCGCAAAAGACAGCTCCCTTTCCGCGCGCGGCATCATAATTTCCGTCAGTATCTTGAGATACCGCTCCGCCCCTCCCGCGAAATCTTCTCCCCGCGCAAATATTTTTTCAGCCTTCCACGGAGACAAATCCCGGTTCCAGTCCAATCCTGAGACACAGATCAGCACACATGACCTGTCCGTCATTTCCCATACCTCTCTGCCCTCCCCTTCCGCACCATTCAGCCATATTACAGGGCAGCGCATTTTCGTTTCTTTCCCGAATATCTCTATCCGATATGTTTCAAATTTTATTTCTTTCATCTGTTTTTCCTCTGCAGTCATCAAAAAAGCCGCGGACATTTCTGCCGCAGCCTTTCCTCTTATTCCTCCGCAAGATCTGAGTTGACCGCTCTTTTCAGCGCAGCCACCTCTTCCTCACTCAGCATGATATAGGATTCTCCTTTTACCACTTCTTTTATGTACAGGAAACAATTCTCCCTGCTGTGTATCGCGTCCAGAATGAATCCCGTATTATCCTTATCGAGCATTGCCAGCGCAAAGCTCAGTTTTCCGCCCACATCTTCAAACGCATCGTAAGACACTATGCCGTATTTGCGCGGAGAGCGATCCATCATCCTGCGGATATCCTCTATATTTTCCTGATGAACCGCCGACTGTTTCATCAGCTTATCAATCTCCTTGAATCTCAGATTGAACTCTCTCTCCAGAGAATGTCCGTCTTTTCCTTTCATAAATGTCTTATATTTCTGATTCAGGCGATTCAGCTTCATGGACAGATTCATCACCGTAATCAGCAAAATAACAACCAGGACCATCAACAGCAAAACAGGTATTCCCACGTCGATGCCTATGCTTTCGAAAATATTGCTCATATGTACTTTTTCCCCTTATCTGATTGACTCGAACAACTCGATGATGCGCTCCAGCTCATCCTCCGAATAATATTCGATTTCTATTTTCCCCTTATTTTTGCTCTTTCTGTTAATAGCGACCTTGGTTCCCACAATAGATTTCATACGCTCCTCGAGATGCTGATAGATTGCATCCTGGGCAGCATCGTACTCCTTTGTCTTCGAAGCCTTTGGTTCCAGAATCTGTTTTACCATCTTCTCAGTCTCTCTGACGCTCAGCTTTTCATCAAAAATCCTCAGCGCCGCTGTATACTGCTGCTCCCCATCCTCAAGGCCAAGAAGCGCTCTGGCATGACCGGTCGTGATCATTTCTTCCACCAGCATCTGCTGCACTCTCTCATCCAGTTTCAGAAGCCTCATGGAATTTGTGACAGCTGCCCGGCTCTTGCTCACCCGCTCAGCAATTTCATCCTGCTTCAGATGAAACTCTTCCATCAGACGCTTAAACGCTACGGCTTCCTCAATCGGATTCAGATCTTCCCGCTGAATATTTTCAATCAGAGAGATCTCCACAACCTCCTGTTTGGAAAAATCACGGATTACTACCGGCACCTCTTTGAGTCCCGCCAGCTTTGCCGCCCGCCATCTGCGTTCCCCTGCGATCAGTTCATAGTATCCCTCTCTCTTCTTGACAAGGAGCGGCTGCAGCACTCCAAACTGCCGGATGGAATCCGCGAGCTCGAGCAGCGCGTCTTCATCAAAAGCTTTGCGGGGCTGTTCTCTGTTCGGTTCGATCTCGCCTATTTTCACATACATATCGGCAGGTTTTTCTACAATTTTTTCAACAATCTTTTCGACGACCTTAACTTCTTTTTCCTGCGGTTTTCCCGCGTTCTGATCCGTTTTCTTACCTATACCGGAAGACATCGGGATCAAAGTATCAATCCCCTTGCCAAGTCCGCCTCTTCTCACTGCCATTCCTCATCCCCCCTGTGAATCACTTCCTCGGCAAGAAGCCGATAGCTCTCAGCTCCGGCAGAGCGTTTATCATAGTAATTGATCGGCATTCCATAGCTCGGCGCCTCGGCCAGACGTACATTTCGCGGAATGATTGTTTTATAGATATTTTGATTCAGATTGCTCTTTACGTTCTCCACCACCTGCAGCGAGAGATTGGTCCTGGCATCGTACATAGTAAACACTACGCCCTCCATCTCCAGTTTCGGATTCAGACGTTCTTTTACCAGTTCAATCGTATGCATCAGCTGAGACAATCCCTCCAATGCATAATATTCACATTGAATCGGCACAAGCACAGTATCCGCTGTAGTCATCGCATTGATTGTCAGCATACTCAGCGACGGCGGACAGTCAATGATGATAAAGTCGAAATCATCTCTGATTTTATCGACCGCTTCTTTTAAAATAAACTCTTTTCCTTCGATGCCGATCAGTTCGATCTCTGCCCCTGCCAGATTTACATTTGAGGCAATCAATGTCTGGTTTTCAAACTCCAACGGCATCATGCAATTTTCAATCCCGCACTCTCCCAACAGCAGTTCGTATACGGTATTTTCCACAGAATTTTTTTCAACACCAAGCCCGCTCGTCGTATTTCCCTGCGGGTCCATATCAATAGTTAATACCTTCTCTCCCATCTCTGCCAGGCACGCTGACAAGTTGATTGCGGTGGTTGATTTTCCGACGCCGCCCTTCTGGTTGGCGATTGCAATAATTCTGCTCACGTTACTTATCCTTTCTTTCCATCTGTAAAATTCGATATGTCAGTGTTAATTATAGCACTTCCCCTTCTATAATTCTATAGTAAAATGTTTCACGTGAAACATTTGTGAGTCAACTGTGTGAAACATATATCCTCATATGATATGATCCTTTCTTTTCTATCTGTCCGCAGCATCCGGCAAATATTTTTATCCCCTCTTCCGTGAAATGTTTCACGTGAAACATACCCTTCCCTCATACGGATCTTCACCAAATTTTTAATTAAAAATCATTGTATATTCCCCCCAGATGGATTATAATATAGATTAAGATTAGGTTCACTGGTCAGAAATACAGGAGGACTTTACTATGAAAAAGCATAAGCACAAACTGATCACTATCAGTATTTTGATAACTCTTACATCATTGGCGATTGCGCTGATCAACAAATTTATCAACGCCTCCGCCACTCTGAAAAACATATTACATCCTGATAAAGAGCAATATTATGACTGGCGTTTTGGTAAAATCTTTTACACAAAGGAGGGTACCGGAAAACCTATCTTACTGATTCACGATCTGACACCGGCAAGCAGCAGTTATGAGTGGAATTTTATCGTGGATACGCTAAAGAAAGACCGCACCGTCTATACAATCGATATGCTGGGATGCGGCCGTTCTGACAAGCCAAAGATTACTTACACGAATTTCCTTTATGTGCAGCTGATTTCAGATTTTATCAAATCTATCGTCAAAGAGCCCTGCGATGTTATCGCAACGGGATTGTCCGGCTCCTTTGTTCTTGGAGCATGTAAGATGAATTCCAATCTCTTTGGCAAGATCATGCTGATCAACCCTGAGGATCTCGCAGTTCTGAACCGCGTTCCGACGAAGAACACAAAGATTGCCAAGTTCCTTTTAGAGCTGCCACTGATCGGCACACTGGTTTACAATATCATCTCTGCAAGAGCTAATATAGAGCTGCTCTTTACAGAGAATTACCTTTTCAATCCATTCCATTTGAATGCGAATGATGTGGACGCTTATTACGAATCGTGTCATCTGGGACATGGAGACGGAAAATATCTGCTCTCCAGTATCAAGGGTAATTACATCTATCTGAACATTGCCCTTGCAGTAAAAGAAATCAACAACAGCGTTTACATCATTGGAGGTTCAGGTCAAAAAGGTATCAAAGAAACAATTGCACTGTACACTTCTTTGAATGCCTCTTTTGAATATGAGATTATCTCTCGGGTTTCACACCTTCCCCAGTTGGAAGAGCCCGTGAAACTGTTAGAGCAGATAAGAATTTTCTTTTAACCTTATTTTGAACAAGAAGCGCCGAGTGTAAAAGCTCGGCGCTTCTTGTTATTATAATCTTTAGCCTTCCTCCACGCATCAACATTTCACAAAACTTAATACCTTTTCACATCAATGTTTCACGTGAAACATTATTTCACACTTACTCTCTCCACGTTCTGTTTTCTTCACTAAAAAGCAGGGCACCAATCAGCGCCCTGCTTCCAACTGCAGATAAAACAGTTTTTATCTGCGAACTTTATTCTGTTGTTTCCTCTGACGCTGTATCTTCCGTTGTCTCTTCTGTTTCCTCTGCAGCCTTATAGTCATCCACATTGATGCCCAGGAATTCGGAAAGCGCGCTTGAGGAGACTACATGGATTTCCGTATTGTCATCCACATGGGTATAATAGTTTCCGTCCGCATCGGTGCTGCCGACATACAGAACAGTCGTCTGTTCCTCTCCATCACTGTCCGTATAATCGACAGTAATCTTTGCTGTCGGTTCGGCCAGACCGTACTGGGACATATCTGTACAATTATAATTCACATAATCTGTATAGGTCATTCCCGCGATCTGACTCGTCAGCGTTCCAACCTTTGTGGAGTCCGCGTCTACCGGAGTCTCTTCATTCTTCTGAAGCACCCATACCATCTCAGTCGCAGATTCCTCCGAAGTTTCCTCATCCGTACTCTCATCAGCTGTATCTGTACTGTCCTCAGTTTCATCGGTATTTTCCGCTTCTCGCTCTTCCTGATAGAACACATACGTATCACCCGCATTTTCTACTGTGATCTTCTGGATATTATCCGTCAGAATCTCAGGGAAATCTGTACTCTGCGCAAAGTCGTATACATCCTTGTCAAACTCGCTCTCGAAGCTGGAGCTTACTGTGTATACTGTTCCTTCCTTTGCCGAGTTATTCACATAAATATCACCTGTACTTGCGCTGTCGCCAATGCGCAAAACGATCTCCTCACCGTCCCCATTCTTGACAGTGATCGTGTTTGAAGGACTGTCCAGCCCATACTCTGATACATCCTCGGCATCGGTCAGCTCTCTCACTGCTTCCAGATCTGCCACAGCATCCAACAGTGTTCCCAGCTTATCTTCATCTACCGGGAAGTTCTCATCGCTTTCCAGTTTCCATGTGTCATCGTTCTTTATAAATTTTACGGTTTCCTCTCCGAGCTGCAGCGAAATTTCCTGTATATCATCCGCATTCAAATCCGCGACATATACTGTCTCGCCTGTCTCTTCCGTTTCCTCGAACAGCCCTTGCTTTGCGAGAATATAAACGACTCCAAGTACAACCAGGACTGCGAGGGCAATGATTAAATTTCTGCCTTTCTTCATTTACTGTTTTCTCCTCTTCATCCAGATACAGAATCCAACAATCAGGAACGCGCATGGAATCACGCCGATAACCATAATGCTCCAGAAGCTGGCATCATACGCTGTATAGGTCAGATATTCTACCTCCAGGCTCTTGGAAGGAATGGAAGCATAACTGCTGTCTTCCGATGTATTGCACAGCCAGTTCAGAGAATTTGAAATCAGCTGGGAGTCGCTGCCTGTTACCATCTGGTCGATGCTGTCTGTCAGCAGACTTCCCGAAGAATAATATACAAGCTTTGTAAGCTTTGCCTCATCCTCTTCATTCTCTGTCTCCTCGCTGTCTGTTGTTTCCTCCGTGCTCTCTTCTGTTTCAGCTGTCTCGTCTGCGGTATCCGTTGTCTCATCCGTGGTTTCCGCGGTATCTGCTGTCTCTTCTTCAGTATCGGCTGTGTCCTCTTCGGTATCAGTTCCGACTTCTTCCGTGATAGCCACACCTACGTTGAACGGTCCGTCCGTATCTCCGTCTTCCTTTTCAAGCGTCTCCATATTATCAACGTTTGTCTTTGCATACGCGTCATCTGTAGTCGACAGAATCGGGGAGATCTCCAGAGTATCTCTCGCATCTTCGAGTTCTGTGATCGGCTGCGCGATCGGCATTAAAATATAGTTTCCGCTGAGTGAAGATGTAATGTCGTGGCTTTCCATATCTGGAAGGATATAATACGGCGTCATGGAAATATAATGCTGCATATCCCCTTCAAATACCACGCTCTCCTCTTTGTTTACACCGTAAGCATTCAGTACGGAGTTAAGATTCGGCATCTCGCCTGCACTGTAATCTGATAAGATCAGCGCCTTTCCGCCATTCTGAAGATATTCAATAACCTTCGCCGCCTCATCTGCAGAGATATCCTTGGTCGGAGACGCAATCATCAGACAGCTTGCGTCATCGGGAACCGCCTCCTCCGTCAGCAGGTTCAGGCTCTGCGTCTCAATATTGCTCTTCTCGATAAGTTCTGTAAGTGAAGATGACAGGCTCGCTTCTCCATGTCCTTCCAGAGTATAGAC
The DNA here is from genome assembly GCA_930989745.1 of uncultured Lachnospiraceae bacterium. Taxonomy (GTDB): domain Bacteria; phylum Bacillota; class Clostridia; order Lachnospirales; family Lachnospiraceae; genus Egerieimonas_A; species Egerieimonas_A faecigallinarum. The sequence continues at coordinate 9,530 of CAKNMY010000025.1, forward strand.
AATCGGATTGTCATCAGAAGTCACATAGGAAATTGCGCTGGTGATCTGTCCCTCTCCATCGTACGCTGTCACTGTACTGGAATAGTTATAGTAATTCATGCTGCTCTCATACATGGAAGAGTAATTTACTACCCTGCTCTTGTCTCCGCATTCTACAATCACACTATTCTCAGACACTTCATCATCCGTATAATTGCTTGTAAAGCTCGGATATAAAACCGGATCCTTGAGTTCCACAGTGATGTGATCAGACAGATCTTCATATCTCTGCAGCATCTTCTGAATCACTTCATCCTCCGATCCGCTCTGCGCAATCAGGTAGAGTGTTACATCTTTATCCAGATTCTTTACCAGCTTTTCTGTCTCTTCGCCGATCGAATAGATTTTTCCCTCACTGGCATCAATCTGTGTATACTTTGTGGGCAGTTCTCCCACGATCAGGTTCAGAACGATCACCGCCACAATCACAATTGCGGTGATAACCATGCTGTAGGAGCCGTTCTTTATCGTCTTTTTATTGAAATCATTTTTAAAAAAGCTTTGAATCTTCGTTTTGTCAAAAGAAATTTTTCTGTGTTCTTTTTTCATGGCTACCTCCTAGTTCCAGCGTCTCTTGAGAATGGACTGTACGGTCAGCAGCATGCATACGCCGATGACAGACACAAAATACAGCACTCCGCTCAAATCCAGAATTCCGTTGGCAAAATTATTAAAATGTCCCGCCAGATTAAAGATACTTAAAAATTTCTGTATTCCGCTCTCAAACAGTGTGGAGTTTACCGCATACAGAATCAGCAGAATGATTTCCCCTGCCGCTCCGACTGCCACTGCGATTGTTTTGCTGCGGAACATCATCTCAATAATCAGCGCCAGAATCACCACCAGAACCATATAGCATACCAGAGATGTCACCGCCGCGGTGGAGAAAAACTGGGCAATTCCCTCCATAACAAAGCTGACAAACAGTACGCCGAATGTAATAACCGCAGCGATCACCTGGCTCTCTGTAACCGATGAAATATATACTCCGATGGCAATATCTGCGCATCCCAACAGGAAGAAGCCTAAAATCACGGTATATGCCTCGAACATGGAGACCGTTCCAAACTGACTCATAATCAGAGGATAGAGGCAGATAATCAAAATCGGAATCGCATAGATCGTGATCAACGCCAGATATTTACCAAGCACAATATCCTCTACCTTCAGCGGCGCTGTCAGCAGCAGCTGGTCTGTCTTCAGTCTTCGCTCATCTGCGAGAATTTTCATTGTAAGCACCGGCACTGCCACCAGAAACACGAACAGCACTGCGTTCAGTGTATAGTCCAGCTTCGGATACGCAGAATTAATGTTATACGCTGTGAAATAAATTCCCGTGACAAGTAATATAAAGAAGACAAAGATATACCCCATCATAGAGGTAAAGTAGCTTCTCAGTTCTTTTTTACAAATTACTATCATGATCTTCTTCCTCCCCGATTTCCATATCAAGCTGTTCTTCCCCACTTCGGTCAACATCCTCCGGGCGTTCTGTCAGCTCAAGGAAAATATCCTCCAGCGTTGCTCTGATGTGTTCCATCTTCAGTATCGGATAATGCAGCTCTGCCATCCGGTAAAACAGCTCCTCTCTGATATCCGCCAGATCGTAAGTCTTTACGGACAGATCCACGCATCCTGGTTCCTTCGATTCTTTCACAGTTACACTGTCTACATTCTCGAACGCTTCTACCGCAGATACAATCTCATCCCGTTCACCTTTGACCGTCAGCTCCAGAGCGTCGTCTTCGAATGCTTTTTTGCTCAGATTCTCCGGCGTATCGCTTGCCACAAGTTTTCCATGGGCAATAATCAGCACATAATCACAGACCGCGCTGACCTCCGACAGGATATGAGAGCTCAGAATTACCGTATGATTCTTTCCGAGACTTTTGATCAGATCTCTGATTTCAATGATCTGCTTCGGGTCAAGGCCTACCGTCGGCTCATCCAGAATAATAATCTCCGGGTAGCCGATAATTGCCTGAGCCAGGCCGACTCTCTGCTTGTAACCTTTGGACAGATTTCTAATCAGTCTGTTAGGCATCTCCTTGATCTTTACGACATCCATGATTTCCTCAATCATTGTCTCACGGTCTTTCTTTGGCACTTTCTTCAGCTCTGCTACAAACTGCAGATACTCCCGAACCGTCATGTCAAAGTAGAGCGGCGGCTGTTCCGGAAGATAGCCGATATACTTCTTCGCCTTTTCCGCATCATCCAGAATGTTGCAGCCATTGATCAAAACTTCTCCTGACGTGGACGCAATGTAGCCGGTAATCATGTTCATCGTGGTAGACTTTCCGGCGCCGTTCGGTCCTAAGAATCCATAGATCTTGCCCTCTTCGATCGTAAAATTCAGTCCGTCAACCGCCGTATGATTTCCGTACCTCTTTACAAGGTTTTTTACTTCAATCACGTTCCTTCCTCCTTATAAAAATCTCTTTTTCGCCGCTTTTCGAGATTTCTTCTCATATTTTATAATAATCCTTTGAGATTTTTACTCTAACTTTATTTCTCGAGTTTTTATCTCAAAATTCGATATAAAATATATTTCACCCGCGGCTTTACAGGGTATAAATGAAAAATAAGGTGTATTCAAAAGCGGTTTCTGACCGTTTTCAAATACACCTTATTCTATAAAATCTCTGTGTTTATTTCTGGAAAAGATTGTGTTTTTCCTGTGAAAATACTGTGAACTTCCTATATCCCGCCTGGCCTCAGCGAATGGGCTCTTTTCCCGGAAGTCCCGCTTTTCTGGGGTATGCTTTCGGAGTGTGCCTCTTCTTTTCAATCACTACGAAAGAGCGCTCCATATCTGTATCTGCGAGATTAAATTTCACAACATTCTCAGTTTCTCCTCCCAATACCCGGATTGCCTTTTCAGCTTCCGCAAGCTCCTCGTCTATCTTTCCGGATTTGTAGGAGATAAATCTTCCGCCCAGCGCCGTATAGGGCAGACAGTATTCGCTCAGAGAGCTTAAATTTGCCACTGCTCTGGACACGCACAGATCAAAGCTCTCGCGATAATTCTGATCCCGCGCAAAGTCTTCCGCTCTTCCGTGTATTGTCCGAATACCGTCGAGCCCCAGCTGCAGGATTACCTCATTTAAGAACTTAATTCTCTTGTTCAGCGAATCGAGAAGCACTACTTCAAGATGCGGAAATGCGATTTTAAGCGGAAGTCCCGGAAATCCGGCTCCGGTTCCGATATCTATGACACTTCCTGCAGATGCAGGATCACAGACTTTTACAACCGCGAGGCTGTCGAGAAAATGTTTGGTGATAACCTCCTCAAATTCCGTAATTCCCGTCAGGTTCATGAAGCTGTTCCACTCCACCAGAATCTCGTAATATTTCAAAAACTGACCGATCTGTTTTTCGGACAGGGTTATTCCAAGATCTTCAAGCCCTTTCTCAAATTTTTCCGTATTATACATCCGTTCCTCCTCTTTTCTCCGCTGCCGTATACTGCTCCAGATATACCAGAAGCACTGACACATCTGCCGGAGATACCCCCGCGATGCGGGATGCCTGTCCGATATTCATGGGATTGTACATCTTCAGCTTCTGCTTTGCCTCAATGCGAAGGCTTCCTATCTCATCATAGTTAATGTCTTCCGGTATCTTCCTGCGCTCCAGCTTTCTGAACTGCTCTACCTGCTTCATCTGTCTGCGGATATATCCCTCATATTTAATCTCAATATTTACCTGTTCCCGCACATCCGCCGGAAGTTCAGGACGATTTTTATCAATCGGAGCCAGCACATCATAGTTAAGCTCCGGTCTTCGTATAAGCTCTGCCAGGGAGCTTCCTCCTGTGAGCGCGGTGGAACCGTTTTTCTCCAGAACTTCCCTCACAGTTTCGGATTCTCCGACAAATGTATGCTCCACGCGATGAATTTCCTCTGAAATCAGGCGTTCCTTTTCAAGAAGAGCCTGATACTGTTCTTCGCTGATCAGCCCTACCTGATATCCATATTTGCGCAGTCTCAAATCCGCGTTATCCTGGCGCAGCAGCAGGCGGTATTCCGCGCGGCTCGTCATCATCCGGTACGGTTCACGGTTCTCCTTAGTCACCAGATCATCAATCAGCACGCCGATGTACGCCTCAGAGCGGTCCAGAACCAGCATCTCTCTTCCCTTCACCTTCATCGCCGCGTTAATGCCGGCAATCAGCCCCTGCGCCGCTGCCTCCTCATATCCGGAGCTTCCGTTGAACTGTCCGCCGCTGAACAGTCCCTTCACGGCCTTGAATTCCAGCGTTGCCTGAAGCTGCCTCGGGTTAATGCAGTCATACTCGATCGCATAGGCATTGCGGACAATTTTCGCATGTTCCAGCCCCGGAACGCTGCGGTACATCGCATACTGCACATCCTCCGGAAGGGAGCTGGACATTCCTCCGATATACATCTCATTGGTGTACCGTCCCTCAGGTTCAATGAACACCTGATGGCGGTTCTTATCCGCGAACCTTACGACCTTATCCTCAATGGACGGGCAGTAACGCGGTCCCGTGCCCTCGATCATGCCTGAGTACAGCGGAGAGCGGTCCAGGTTCGCGCGGATAATCTCATGCGTCTTCTCATTCGTATACGTCAGCCAGCAGGATACCTGATCAATCTGCACGCTTTCCGGGTCCGTGGAAAAGGAAAACGGCACTACCCTTTCATCTCCCTTTTGTTCCTCCATCTTTGAGAAGTCTATACTTCTCCTGTCAATTCTCGCCGGTGTTCCGGTCTTAAAGCGCATCATCTCTATACCAAGCGTTTTCAGGGAGTCCGTCAGATGCGTTGCCGCCTGCAGGCCGTTAGGCCCCGTATAGCTGCTCACATCCCCGTAAATACAGCGCGCGTTCAGATACGTTCCGGTGCAGAGCACTGCTGCCTTACAGCTGTATTCTGCGCCGGAATATGTCCTCACACCGGTCACGTAGCCTTCCGGCGCAAGAATTTCCGTTACCTCTGCCTGCCGTATCGTCAGATGATCGGTATTTTCCAGCACGCGGCGCATTTCCCTCGTATAATCCTGCTTATCCGCCTGAGCCCTCAGGGAATGCACGGCAGGTCCCTTGGATTTGTTAAGCATTTTGGACTGTATGAATGTCCTGTCGATATTTTTGCCCATCTCCCCTCCCAGGGCGTCCACCTCACGGACCAGGTGTCCTTTCGAGGTACCCCCGATATTCGGGTTGCAGGGCATCAATGCGATACTGTCCACGCTCACCGTAAACATTACAGTCTCAAGGCCAAGCCTTGCGCATGCCAGAGCCGCCTCGCAGCCCGCATGCCCGGCGCCGATCACCGCGATATCATACTCTTCTCTTAATACTGCCATCTCTCAGTACATATCCTTTCTATTTTCCTGTACAAAACTTACTGAATATCTCATTTACAAGGTCCTCTCCCACAGACTCTCCCGTAATGCTTCCGAGCGCTTCGTAGGCATTCATCAAATCGATGGAAAAGAAATCCTCGGGCATTCCGTCTTCAATGCTCTGACTCACCATGGAAAGACTCTGCTGTGCCTCCTGCAGCGCCTGCTTATGGCGCATATTGGTGATATAGACCTCATCGTTAAAGGCAAGCTCCCCATGGAAAAACATTTCCTTCATCCGCTGTTCCAGCCGTTCAATTCCAGTCTCCTCTTTTGCTGAAATTGAGATCACGCATTTTCCGGTCAGCGTCTCCAGCTCTTCGGCGCGCACCGCCGGCTCGAGATCGGATTTGTTCAGAAGCACAATCGCCTTCTTATCTCTGATCAGCTCAATAATCTCACGGTCATTATCATCCAGCGGCTGTGAAGAATCGACAACGTACAGGATCAGATCCGCGTCCTTCATATGTGCCTTGGCACGGTCCACGCCGATCTTTTCCACCGTATCACGCGCGTCGCGGATTCCCGCGGTATCCAGAATGCGAAGGGCAATTCCCTGCAGAATCACAGTCTCTTCCAGCACATCCCGCGTAGTTCCCGCAATATTTGTAACGATGGCCTTCTCCTCCCCCACCAGAAGGTTCAAAAGAGAAGACTTTCCGGCATTCGGTTTTCCCACGATTACAGTCTTGATGCCCTCCTGAATCATTTTTCCCTCATCCGCTGTGGCGAGCAGTCTCTCAACTTTCTTCTTCAGCTCCGTCATCACCTCGTTCAGCTCCTCAGGATACCCATCCAGGCTGATATGTTCCGGATCATCCAGGGCGGATTCGATATAGGCGATGTGATAGATGATCTTTTCCCTGATCTCCCTGATCTTCTCCTGTACAGAGCCCTTGAGCTGGCTCAGGGAACTCTTGAGCGCATATTCGCTCTTAGCGGAAATCACGTCCATAACCGCCTCTGCCTGAGACAGGCCGATCCTTCCGTTTAAGAACGCCCGCTTCGTGAACTCTCCCGGCTCTGCCGGGCGCGCGCCGTTTCTGATCACCGTTTCCAGTACGCGCTTCACGGCATAGACGCCTCCATGGCAGTCAATCTCCACCGTATCCTCTCCGGTGTAGCTGCGCGGTCCCCGCATCAGCATCACCAGAACCTCGTCAATCATCTCCTCGCCGTCGAAGATATATCCATAGTGAATCGTATGGCTCTCCTGATCGGACAGCAGCTTTCCCTTCTTCTTCCCGGCCCGGTATACTTTATCCGCAATCTCAAACGCCTCTGCGCCGCTCAGCCTGATAATCCCGATCCCCGAAGGGCTCATGGCTGTCGCAACCGCCGCTATGGTATCTGTCTTCATTATCCACTAATCCTTTCCTGTTGGCGAAACTTATCCACATTTTACATCTGAATCTTCCCTATTTTACTACGCTCCCGGGAAACTTGCAATACTCTACCTCCTCCGAAGCGCCCCGGCGCCTGCAATTATCCCCAGCACGATTCCCGCCATTGTAGGGATAAGCCAGCCGAACCCTGCAGTATAACCCGGAATAAGGCGGAATATATCAGAGATTTTTTCTCCAAATACCCCCTGCTGCTCCAGAACCATCAGAATGCTGCTGACTCCGCAGAAGAGTGCCGCACATGGATATACATACCGAAAACGTTTCAGCCACCTGTCTGAAAACGCAAGCACAATCAGCAGAATCGCCAGCGGATAAATTGCGTTCAGCACAGGAATGGAAAACTTCAGTATCGCATTCAGTCCGACGTTAGCGATCAGAAGCGACACAGCAGCAAATCCCCACACCCATGTCCTGTGACTGAGTCTTGGACAGATACTGTTAAAATACTTTCCGCAGCAGCTTAACAGGCCTACGCAGGTGTTGAAGCACGCAATGAAGAAGCATGCTGCCAGAATTATCATTCCTGTCTTTCCAAACAGGAACCCCGACACCGCGGTCAGCACCTCCGTCCCGTTCTCTGTGTCAGGAAACCTCTCTCCCGAATGCATTCCTATAAAGGTAAGAGCCCCATACACTGCCAGGAGCACGATTCCTGCGATCCATCCTGCGCAGATCGTCTCGTTCATCACGGACTTTTCTTTTGTAATCCCCTTCGCGCGGATATTTACAGCGATGATAAGTCCGAAGTTAAGCGCCGCCAGAGTATCCATCGTCTGATATCCATCCAGAAATCCCTGCACCGGCGCCATGCTCTGGTAAGCGCTTGCAGGCGCTGCTGCTTCTCCCGGAGATTTCAGCAATGTTCCGACAAAGACAGACACAATCAGTATCAGCAAAATCGGCGACAGCCATCTTCCCAGAAAATCTGTAAGTCTCTCCGGATGCAGCGCAACCAGAGCTGCAAGCGCAAAGAAGACGAGCGAATAAATCAGCTGTACCGTCCCCAGCGAAACTCCCTTTGGTACAAACGGCTGTACCGTAATAGAGAACGACGTGCTGGCCGTTCTCGGAATAGCCAGACACGGACCGATAGCAAGATACAAAATAATCGTGTACACAAACGCAAATTTAGGATGCACTCTTGACGCCAGCCTGTCCAACCCTCCAGAGAGCGTCACCGCAACTACACCGAGTACCGGCAGCCCTACTGCGCTTGCCGCAAACCCCAGAAACGCCGTCCATGTGTGCGTTCCCGCCTGGGCGCCCAGAAAAGGCGGAAATATCAGATTGCCGGCTCCGAAAAACATGGAGAACAGTGTAATCCCCATCAAAAGCCTGTTTTTAACATTAAATTTTTCAGTTTCCATATCATATACTTCCTTATAAAAAAATGGCAGCAGCGACTCTTCTCTCTTCCACTGTTGCCATTTTTCATATTTTCTATATTCTTCTTTCGATTACTCCCGCGGTGCCTTTGGTGACCTTTTCAGAGTAACTACCACATGACGATACGGTTCATTTCCTTCGCTGTAAGTCTCCACATAACGGTTCCCCTGCAGCGCGGAGTGGATAATCCTTCTCTCATATGGGTTCATCGGCTCTAACGATACCGGCTTTCTGGTCTTTCTCACTTTGAACGCGATATTTCTTGCCAGATTCTCCAGCGTCTCTTTTCTGCGCTTTCTGTAGTTCTCGGTATCCAGTTTTACGCGAATGTAGTCGCCTTCTTCTTTGTTCACCACAAGACTGGTCAGATACTGAAGAGAATCCAGTGTCTGTCCGCGTTTTCCGATCAGAATTCCCATATCCTCGCCGGAAAAGTCAATCTCCAGGTTATCGTTTTCCTTATTATAAACGATCTCGATGTTCACTGGAAGTTCCATCGCGCGGAATACTCCCGTAAGGAATTCTCTCGCGGAATTTTTCAGTGCTTCTACCTCTTCCGGACTTCTGTCCTTCTTGGGAAGCTCCTGCTGAAGTTCTTTTTCCATATTATGAGTTTTTTCTTCATGAGATTCCTTATCAAAATTCCTTCGATTTTCCTTTTTGTGATAATTTTCGCGTTTATAATTTTCACGATTTTCTCTCTTGGGAGCTTCTCTGCGGAAATTTGCCGGTTCCTGACGCTCTTCTCTCACATGCTCAATGTGCTCGATCACCGGTTCGGGAATTACTTCCTCTTCCTTTTTCCGCGCTCTGATAATCGCCGGTTTTCTTCCGAATCCCAGGAACCCGGAACTGGCTTCCTGTACAATAGTATATTCGAGACGGTCGCTGGATGCTTCCAGTTCCACACACGCCTTTGTAATCGCGTCACTTACCGACTCTGCAGAAAATTCTCTGAATTCCATAACCGCGTCCCCCTACTTCTTTTTCGAATTTCTTGAGTTTTTCTCATCAAACTGACGAACCATATTTGCCTTCGCAGCCAGACTTCCAGGCTTTGCGCTGGCATTTTTGTAATATTCCGTGGACTGCTGACGTTCCTTCTCTCTCTTCTCAGCGCGCTCTGCCGCAAGCTTCTCTTCATCCACTTCCGGCTCCTCAATCTTACGCACATTCTGGCGTGCCTGCTGAGTGATTTTCTGCGGAGGAAGTCCCGCCTTCGCCCTCTTCTTTGCCATCTTTTCCTGATTCTGCTGAATCAGCTTGTCCAGATCTATTTTCTCCATATACTTGTTGAGCACTACCTGCTGAATACTTCGTATTACAGCACCGGCGATCCAGTAAATACCGATACCGACTGCCAGAGACAGACAGAATACTGCTGACATAATCGGCATAACGTTATTCATGGTTCTCATGGAAGATTCCATTGTGCTCATCTGGCCGTCTCTATTGCTTGACGCCGGCTGGGGGATCAGCTTATAGTTCAGCCACTGAGTCAGCCATGCCAGAACAGGAATTAAAATCGCTCCAATCAGAAGCAGATAGGAATGACTGTTGATGGAACTCTGAATGATGGACATCGGGCTATCTGCAATGTTCATTCCGAGAAATTGGCTCACATCTGCAATCTTATCCGACGTGGAGTTAATCACATCGGTAAAACCGGAGAATTTATCCAGATCTGCGAGTTTGTCCCACTGGGACGGGCTGAGAGCATACAAAAAGTCAATTACTACATTGTTGGAGGTGCTTCCCTCCACAATCTTACTGTGCATTACAATCCTGTTTTCCGATACGAACTCGTTCAGGATTGCCTCATATCCGTTTACAGATACAATTTTATTCACCAGTTCCGTGAAAATTTCTCTTACACTTGTAATGTAACCGGGAATTCTGTAGATTACCTGATACAGGGACAGCAGGATCGGCATCTGGATCAGAAGCTGTACACAGCTTCCCATCGGATGTACGCCGTACTTCTGATAGACTGCCTGCGTCTCCTCATTCATCTTCATCATGGATTCCTGGTCTTTTTTCCCCTTATATTTCTTCTGGATTTTCTGAAGCTCCGGCTGCATGACAGCGTTCATCTTGGAAAATTTTTGCTGGCGGATCTGCAGCGGGGTCATCAGTAGATAAATGATCAGGGTGAAAAGAATGATGGCAAGGCCAATGTTCGGGATATGCAGTTTCTCCAGAACAAAGTAAATACCGTTCATCACCCATCCCAGAACATTCGAGATCCACCCCAGAATCGGGGTTGTTGACTTCGTTAATAGAATGTCCAAAGGTATTTCCTCCTTAATTCGTTACGGTACGGGATCGTACCCGCCCTTTGAAAACGGATTGCATCTCAGGATCCGCCACAGCGCCAGCAATCCGCCTTTTAAAGCCCCGTACTTCTGAACCGCTTCCAGGCCATACTGGGAACAGGTTGGAAAATATGGACATTTTGTCCTCTTCATTGGCGAAAGATACCTCTGATACAATCGGATCATCTTAATCATTATCGTTTTCATTTTTTTTCTTACTTTCTGCCTCCACAATCTTATGGAGCTTTCCCAGATGCAGCAAGGCACTCTCAATCTCGTTATAGCCACAGTCTTTGGCTGTCACTCTGGAAACAACAACAAGGTCCCATCCACTATGAAACAATTCCTCATTCAATCGATAGCTTTCCCTTATTAATCTTGTTAGTCGGTGCCTCACGACACTGTTTCCCACTTTTTTGCTGACAGATATACCCAATCTGTTCTGTTCCGACCGGTTCCCGAGCGCATACATAACCAGATATTTATTTGCATAGGATGTTCCTTTCCGGTAAACCGTCTGAAAATCTCTGTTCTTTTTTAAGCTCTGTGAATATTTCATAGTCCGATTCCTTCAAAATTAAAGCTAAAGAGAAGAAAAGACCACAATACTGCGGTCTTATATCTTATGCTGATAATTTCTTTCTTCCTTTTAATCTTCTTGCAGCTAAAACTTTTCTTCCACTTTTAGTGCTCATTCTTGCTCTGAATCCATGAACCTTCGCTCTGGAACGTTTCTTCGGCTGAAATGTCATCTTCATACTTCGGCACCTCCTTTATCCATAACCAATCTGCTTATTCTTTTGTAAATTGGTACATAATTTCTTATGTATGCTAAAACATCATTACAATTATATTCATAAAGGCCCTGAAAGTCAAGGAAAAACTGCTACATTTTTGCGATTTTCCCCGCTCCCCGCACCGGGCGCAGGAACGCTGTCGAATGGGGTCAAATTTTCATCCACATATCCTAACAGCGATATTTAGTTATCCACATCTTGTGGATAACTTGTGGATAACTCATGGATCTAGTGTGTATTTTCCACAGCCTGCCAGGAATTATCCCCTGATTTTTCTGGCCTGAATACTGTGCATAAGTTTCCACACATTTATCTGGATAACTTAATTCGACACCAGGCGTCAGGTCAGTTATCCACATCATTTTCCCCAGAATGTTGAAAACTTGTTGATAAACGCCGCGATTTATTATAAGATATAGTAGAGTTATTATGTTTTATACTTATAAGATTATAGAATTGGAGCTTAATCATGGATATTATCGTAGAAAAATGGCAGGAAATCCTGGACTGGGTGAAACACGAGCACGAGCTTTCGGATGTTTCCTTCAACACATGGCTTGCTCCTCTGAAAGTGCACAGCGTAGACAATGATACCATATATATCACGCTTCCCTCAGAGCACGCGGATGCGATCCTGAGCTATGTACGAAAGAAATTTACGCTTCCTATTATAGTCGCTGTCGCTGAAGTGACCGGAAAAGAATACAATATTCAGTTTATTCTTCCCTCAGAGGCAGAACAGATGGACACCAAAAAGAAGCAAAAAGCAGCTCCCCAGGCAGACGCCGCTTCAGAACGGGCAAATCTGAACCCAAAGTATACCTTTGATACCTTTGTCGTGGGCAGCAACAACAAATTTGCCCATGCCGCATCCCTGGCTGTAGCGGAATCTCCGGGTGAAATCTATAACCCGCTGTTCCTGTACGGGGGCGTTGGTCTGGGAAAAACTCACTTAATGCATTCAATCGCGCACTTTATATTGGAAAAAAATCCTTCTACCAGGATTCAGTATGCTACCAGTGAGGAGTTTACAAATGAATTGATCGAGGCCATCCGTAACGGAAACAATACCGCGATGACCAAATTCCGGGAAAAATACCGCAATATCGATGTGCTGCTGATCGACGACGTTCAGTTTATTATAGGAAAAGAGTCCACACAGGAGGAGTTCTTCCATACCTTTAATACTCTGCACGGAGCGAAAAAGCAGATCATTCTTTCAAGTGACCGCCCGCCGAAGGATATGGAAATCCTGGAGGAACGCATCCGTTCCCGGTTCGAGTGGGGTCTTCTTGCGGACATCTCTCTTCCGGATTATGAGACAAGGATGGCAATCCTGCGCAAAAAAGAAGAACTGGACGGATACAAAATAGACGACGCCATTATTGAATATATCGCCCAGAATATAAAATCCAATATTCGGGAGCTGGAGGGATCACTCAATAAAATTATAGCATATGCAAACTTGGAAAAACGTGAAATCACCATGGAATTAGCAGAACAGGTATTAAAAGACATTATTTCTCCGAATGAAAAGAAGATTATAACTCCAACCCTGATTATTGATACGATTGCGGAACATTTTTCCATTTCCCCTGCGGAAATCGCAGGATCAAAGAGGAACAGCAAGATCGTATTTCCGCGTCAAATTGCAATGTATCTGTGCCGGGAGCTTACCGAGGTCCCGCTGAAATCCATCGGACAATACCTGGGCGGTCGCGACCATACAACAATTATGCACGGATGTGAAAAAATAGAAAAGGAAATGGCTACTTCAGAGAATACCCGAAACATCATCGAGATCTTAAAGAAGAAGCTCAACCCGCCGAACTGACAGGACAATGTTGCCTCAGGTAGAACCTGAATTTATTCACATTGTCCCCGTGTATACGGTGTGGATAAGTTGTGGACAACATTTTACCCAAAAGTTATATACACGCTCTACACACGTTGTCTTCACACTTTTCACAGAGTTATCCCACCTGAAAAACCCTTAATTTATAAGGGCTTCAGGTACTTTTTCACATATTCACACCCCCTACGGCGATTAAGACGGATTTTTAATCCTTTATATTACACATACAACATTCGCAGAAAGGAAGTTCTCATCAACATGAAACTAATTTTTTCAAAACAGGACCTCTTAAAAAGTGTCGGCATTTCTCTTAAAGCAGTTCCGTCAAAGACAACAATGCCGATTCTTGGCTGCATCCTCATTGATGCATCATCCAACGAAATCAAATTTACATCCAATGATATGGAACTGGGTATCGAGACAAAAGTTGCCGGAACCATTGTTGAAAAGGGCATTGTTGCATTGGATGCCAGAATCTTTTCCGATATTGTTCGAAAACTTCCGGAAAATGATGTCACCATTACAACGGATGCAAATCTGAATACAACAATCACCTGTGAGAAGGCAAAGTTCAACATTCCCGGAAAATCAGGAGAGGATTTTGCGTATCTGCCCCTGATTGAAAAAAGTGAGGGAATTACTATCTCGCAGTTTACCTTAAAAGAAGTAATACGTCAGACAATATTTTCGATTGCAGCAAACGAAAACAACAAATTGATGACAGGAGAACTTTTTGAGATCAGCGACAATGTGCTGAAAGTTGTCTCCCTGGACGGACACCGCATTGCGATCCGCAAAATTGAGCTTAAGGAAAATTATGCAAATCGCAAGGTTGTCGTTCCTGGAAAGACACTCAATGAAATCAGCAAAATTTTATCCGGTGAAGTGGATGATCAGGTGAACATCTTCTTTACGGATAATCATATTGTATTTGAATTCGATCAGACGGTTGTGGTTTCACGCCTGATTGAAGGAGAATTTTTCCGTATTGATCAGATGCTGTCCAGTGATTATGAGACAAAGGTAGAGATTAATAAGAAAGAGCTGCTGGATTGTATCGACCGTGCAACATTGCTGGTGAAAGAGGGCGACAAGAAGCCTATCATCATCAATGTGGAGGACGGCTCCATGGAACTGCGCATTGATTCGCAGATCGGTTCCATGAAGGAAGATATTGACATTGAGAAGGAAGGCAAGGATATCCTGATCGGATTTAATCCGAAGTTCCTGATCGACGCGCTGAAAGTTATTGACGACGAGCGGATCACGATCTATCTGGTAAATCCGAAAGCCCCCTGCTTTATCAAAAATGATGAGGAGAGTTATATTTATCTGATTCTTCCGGTCAACTTCAATGCGGTGCGCTAAAGCGGGAAAGGGGAAACAGTATGGAACTTAAACTGAGAGACGAATTTATCAAGCTGGGACAGGCGTTAAAGGCAGCAGATTTAGTAGGAGACGGAGTGGAAGCAAAGTTCGCGATCCAGGACGGAGAAGTGATCGTCAATGGGGAGGTGGACACGCGCAGGGGCAGAAAGCTCTATGACGGCGATGTTGTCACTTTCCGGGGACAGGAAATCAGGATCGTGAAATAATCATGTATATTGAATCCATAGAACTGCTGAATTTCAGAAATTACAGTGAGCTTTCTCTGCAGCTGGATCAGGGAACCAATATCATTTACGGAAATAATGCCCAGGGCAAGACAAATATCCTGGAAGCGATTTATGTGTGCGGCACGACAAAATCCCATCGGGGCAGTAAAGACAGAGAACTGCTGCGGTTCGGTGAGGAGGAGGCGCACATCCGCATGTTTGTCCGCAGACAGCAGGTTCCCTATAAGATCGACATGCACTTAAAGAAGAATAAGTCCAAGGGAATTGCTATTAATGGAATTCCCATCCGTAAGGCATCGGAACTTTTCGGAATTGTGAACATCATTTTCTTCTCGCCGGAAGATCTGAATATTATCAAAAACGGCCCTGCAGAGCGCAGAAGATTTCTGGATTTGGAATTATGCCAGCTTCACCAGTATTATCTGGCGGAGCTGATTCAGTACAATAAGGTCGTGACGCAGAGAAATAAACTGCTCAAGGAGATCGGATTTTCTCCGGAACTTATGTGCACGCTGGATGTGTGGGATGAGCAGATGATTTCCTACGGCACACGCATCATCCGGGAGCGAGCTTCGTTTGTCGAGCAGCTTGGCAGGATTATCAAGGAGATCCACAGCGGGCTTACCGGCGGGAGAGAAGAGATCGAGCTTTTGTACGACCCCAATGTTGCGGCAGAGGAATTTGCGGAACAGCTTGCAAGAGACCGGGAAAAGGATCTGAAATTCAAGCTTTCCGGTGTAGGACCTCACCGGGACGATCTGTGTATCCTGGTAAATGGCGTGGATATCCGCAGGTTCGGCTCGCAGGGACAGCAGAGAACAGCAGCGCTGTCCATGAAGCTGTCCGAGATCTATCTCGTCAAGCAGATGATTCGGGACACTCCCGTGCTTTTGCTCGATGATGTGCTGTCGGAACTGGACAGCAGCCGGCAGAACTATCTGCTGCAGAGTATCCATGACATACAGACACTTATCACCTGTACCGGTCTGGACGACTTCGTGAATAACCAGTTTTCCATGAACCGGGTATTCGAGGTCGTAAATGGTACGGTATCGAAAAATAATTAGGAGGAATAACATGAGCGCAGAATACGGAGCAGATCAAATTCAGATATTGGAGGGGCTTGAGGCGGTGCGCAAAAGGCCGGGAATGTATATCGGCAGTACCTCCGCCAGAGGGCTTCACCATCTGGTATACGAAATTGTAGACAACGCAGTAGACGAAGCTTTGGCAGGCTACTGCGACACCATTGACGTGACCATACACAAAGACAATTCTGTAACGGTAATTGACAACGGTCGTGGTATTCCTGTAGGCATCAATCACAAGGCAGGCATTCCGGCGGTCGAGGTCGTCTTTACGATCCTTCACGCAGGAGGAAAGTTCGGCGGCGGCGGATACAAAGTATCCGGCGGCCTGCATGGCGTAGGCGCGTCAGTTGTAAACGCGCTGTCAACATGGCTGGAGGTCACGATCTTTATGGAGGGCAAGATGTACCGCCAGCGTTATGAACGCGGAAAGGCGATGTATAAACTGAAGGTTGTGGGAGACTGTGATCCTGCGAAGACCGGAACGATGGTGACTTTCCAGCCGGATCCGGAGATCTTTGAGGAAACAGTCTTTGATTTCGATACATTAAAACAGCGATTCAGAGAGATCGCGTTTCTGACCAAGGGCCTGAGAATTGTTGCCAGAGACGACCGGGGAGAGGAGCCTGTGGAAAAAAGTTTCCACTACGAGGGCGGAATCAGGGAATTTGTAGAATACCTGAATAAGAGCAAGACTCCCCTCTATGAAGATATCCTTTACTTTGAGGGGATGCGGGAAAATGTCATGGTAGAGGTGGCAATGCAGCATAATGACTCCTATACGGAGAACAGTTACGGATTTGTCAACAATATCAATACGCCGGAGGGCGGAACGCATATTGTGGGATTCCGAAATGCCCTCACCAAGACATTTAACGACTATGCAAAGAAGAATAAGCTGATCAAGGAGAATGAGTCACTGTCCGGAGAGGATATCCGGGAGGGGCTGACAGCAATCATCAGCGTAAAGATCGAGGATCCGCAGTTTGAAGGACAGACCAAACAGAAGCTCGGAAACAGCGAGGCGAGAAGGGCAGTAGACAATGTAGTCAGCACGCAGCTGGAGATTTTCCTGGAGCAGAATCCTACGGTGGCAAAAATTATCGTAGAAAAGTCCCTGCTTTCCCAGAGGGCAAGAGACGCGGCCAGAAAAGCAAGAGAGCTGACACGCAGAAAGTCCGCGCTGGAGGGCATGTCCCTGCCGGGCAAGCTGGCGGACTGTATGGACAAAGATCCAAGAAACTGTGAGATCTATATCGTGGAGGGAGATTCCGCCGGCGGTTCCGCCAAGACAGCGAGAAGCCGCGCGACGCAGGCCATCCTTCCCCTGCGCGGAAAAATCCTCAATGTGGAGAAGGCGCGTCTCGATAAGATCTATGCCAATGCGGAGATTAAGGCAATGATTACAGCGTTCGGAACGGGTATTCATGACGACTTTGACATCACAAAGCTGCGCTATCACAAAATCATCATCATGACGGATGCCGACGTGGATGGAGCGCACATTGCGACGCTGCTTCTGACCTTCCTGTATCGCTTTATGCCGGAGCTGATCAAACAGGGACACGTTTATCTGGCAAAGCCGCCTCTGTTCAAAATTGAACGCAATAAAAAGATCTATTATGCCTATACAGAACAGGAGCAGGAGCAGATCTTAAATGAGATCGGCAGAGATGGAAATAACCGTATCCAGCGTTATAAAGGGCTTGGAGAGATGGATGCGGAGCAGCTGTGGGAGACGACGATGGATCCGGAGAGGCGTGTGCTGCTGCGGGTGACCATGGATGAGGAGACTTCCTCAGAGGTCGATCTGACCTTCACGACACTGATGGGCGACAAAGTAGAGCCGAGACGTGAGTTTATCGAGGAGAATGCAAATAAAGTCATTGACCTGGATATTTAGCCGAGAATAAGGAGAAGACAAAATGGAAGATAATATTTTTGACAAAGTCCAGGAAGTGGACTTAAAGAAAAAAATGGAAGATTCCTACATTCAGTACGCAATGAGCGTTATTGCTTCCCGTGCGCTGCCGGATGTTAGGGACGGATTAAAACCGGTACAGAGACGTATCCTGTATTCCATGATCGAGCTGAATAACGGACCTGACAAGCCTCACAGAAAGTGCGCCCGTATCGTCGGTGATACTATGGGTAAATACCATCCCCACGGAGACAGCTCTATCTACGGAGCTCTGGTCAATATGGCGCAGGACTGGTCCACCCGTTATCCGCTGGTGGACGGACACGGAAACTTCGGTTCCGTGGACGGCGACGGCGCGGCCGCAATGCGTTATACAGAGGCGCGCTTGAGCAAAATTTCCATGGAGATGCTGGCAGACATCAATAAAAACACAGTTGACTTTTCTCCGAACTTTGATGAGACGGAAAAAGAGCCGACCGTGCTGCCTTCCCGCTATCCAAATTTGCTGGTGAACGGTACTTCAGGTATTGCCGTGGGTATGGCGACGAATATTCCCCCGCATAATTTACGGGAAGTTATCGGCGCTGTGGTTAAGATTATTGACAACATTGTGGAAGAGAACCGTGAGACGGAGCTTGAGGAGATTCTGGGAATTATCAAAGGTCCGGATTTCCCTACCGGCGCTACGATCCTCGGTACCAGAGGAATCGAAGAGGCATACCGTACAGGCAGGGGCAAGGTTCGGGTGCGCGCTGTGACCAATATTGAGACAATGCCGAACGGAAAGAGCCAGATTATTGTTACAGAGCTTCCGTACATGGTAAACAAGGCTCGCCTTATTGAGAAAATGGCGGAGCTGGTGCGGGATAAGAAGATTGACGGAATTACCGCGATCAATGACCACTCCAACCGTGAGGGAATGCGCATCTGCATTGAGCTGCGCAGAGATGCCAACGCAAATGTGATTCTGAACCAGCTCTATAAACATACACAGCTTCAGGATACTTTTGGCGTAATTATGCTGGCTCTCGTAATGGGAGCGGACGGCAAGCTGCAGCCGAAGATCTTAAATCTGCTGGATATGCTGCGCTATTATCTGCAGCACCAGGAAGAGGTTGTAACCAGAAGGACACAGTATGACTTAAATAAGGCGGAAGAGCGCGCCCATATCTTAGAGGGATTGTTAAAGGCGCTTGAACATATTGATGAGATTATACGCATCATCCGGGCTTCCAGAAATACTGCGGAGGCGAAAGCGAACCTGATGGAAGCGTTCGAATTCACAGATCCGCAGGCACAGGCGATCGTGGACATGCGTCTGCGCGCACTGACCGGTCTGGAACGCGAACGTTTACAGAGCGAGTACGATGAGCTGACCCGGAAAATTCGGGAATTAAAGGCAATTCTGGCAGACCGCAGTCTGCTGCTGCGCGTCATCCGCAGGGAGATTCTCGAGATCTCTGAAAAGTACGGAGACGACAGAAGGACAGCGATTGGTTTTGATGAGTTTGATATTTCCATGGAGGATCTCATACCGAAGGAAAATACCGTGATCGCAATGACAAAGCTGGGATACATCAAGCGCATGACCGTGGATAATTTCCGCAGTCAGAACAGAGGCGGAAAGGGAATCAAGGGCATGCAGACCATTGAGGACGACTATATTGATGAGCTGCTCATGACCACAACGCATCACTACCTGATGTTCTTTACAAATATGGGAAGGGTATACCGTCTGAAGGCATATGAAATCCCTGAGGCGGGCAGAACAGCGCGCGGAACGGCGATCATCAACCTGCTGCAGCTCCAGCCGGAGGAGAAGATTACAGCCGTCATCCCGATCCGAGAGTATAAGAAGGGCCATTATCTGTTTATGGCCACAAAGAAAGGGCTTGTAAAGAAGACTCCGATTCAGGAGTATGAGAATGTCAGAAAGACAGGCCTGGCAGCGATTGCTCTGCGCGATGAAGATGAGCTGATCGAAGTGAAGTTT
>CAKNMY010000026.1 GCA_930989745.1 uncultured Lachnospiraceae bacterium
GTTGCGGTCTGCAGGGCGCTCGGCATTCCGGCGCGCCTGAATCCGGTGGATGCCAAGCCGGAGTATTACCGTGCGGGAGCGTTTGTGGCAATGGACGATACCGGTGCGAAAGAGGCGCATGCAGACACGCGTACAGCGGCCCTCGAGGTGAAGAGTGACGGCAAGCATGAGTGGAAGTATGCAAGAAGCTATTCTATCAGCCGTTTTCAGAGCGGAACGTTTCTGCCGCTCAACCTTGAGGAGGAAGAGGAGCCGCACAGAAAACTCCCGGTAGAACCGGGAATTTACCGCATACTCACGGTGAACCGTCTGCCGAATGGAAATATTCTCGCAGGGAAGTATGATTTGGAACTCAGAGACGGCGAGGAGAGAGAGTTGATCCTCTTCTGTGGTGAGGCAAAGATCGCAGAGATGCTAAGCGAGAATGAGCTTCCGGAATTTACCCTCACCGCTCAGGACGGGGCAAGCGTGAGTTCTGAAACCCTGACGTCAGACGGCAGGAGAAAGCTGCTTATCTGGCTTGAGGAGGGAAAAGAGCCATCGGAGCACGTTTTGAATGAGATGCTTGAGGGAAGGAAGCGCTTCGAGGAGCTGCAGGAGGATATCTGCTTTGTGGTGAAAAACGCCGATGCAGAGAAGAATGCGCTTTTTTCCAAAGTACGGGAGGCATTTCCGGGCACTCATGTTTTTTTCGATGATTTTGAAGGGCAGGTGTCTGTCCTGGCAAGGAGAATGTTCCTGGAGCCGGGCAGCTTCCCGTTTGTGCTGGTAATGGAGCCCGGCGGAAAGGGTATTTACGGCAATGCCGGCTACCATGTGGGCACGGGCGAGATGGTGATCCGGATCTGGAAAGAAAAAGATAATTAAGAGCAAAGGAGAGATGTGACATGAATGAAGTAGTTAAGGCGAGAACTGAGAGAACAGAGTGGTACCGCGACGCGCGTTTCGGCATGTTTATTCACTGGGGCCTGTATGCGATCCCGGCGAGAGGAGAGTGGCTCAGAAGCAATGAGCGCATGCCCAAAGAGGAGTATGATAAATTTTTTGATGAATTCACAGTTGAGAATTATGACCCGAAGGAGTGGGCGCGCCTGGCAAAGAAAGCCGGCATGAAGTATGCGGTTCTGACTGCAAAGCATCACGACGGCTTCTGCCTGTTTGACACACAGCTTACAGATTTTAAGTCCACGAACGCTCCGTGTCACCGTGACCTTGTAAGAGAATTCCTTGACGCGTTTCGCGCAGAGGGCATCCGCGTCGGCCTGTATTTCTCAATTATTGACTGGCGCCATCCGGATTACCCGCACTATGGGGACAAGTTCCATCCCATGCGCGACAACCCGGAGTACAGCAACGAGAACCGCAATTTTGACAACTATCTTGAGTACATGCACGGACAGGTGCGCGAACTGCTGACCAATTACGGAAAGCTGGATCTGATGTGGTTTGACTTTTCCTATGACAATATGAAGTGCGATACCTGGAAGGCAGACAAGCTGATTGCGATGGTGCGCGAGATTCAGCCGTGGATCGTCATCGACAACCGTCTCGAGGGAAGCGCTGAGGACGCAGGCTCTATCCGTACTCTGAATCCGACTCCGTATTCCGGAGACTTCGCTTCTCCGGAACAGATGATCCCTCCGGCATGCATCTGCGATGAGGCGGGGAATCCGCTTCCGTGGGAGGCGTGTATCACGCTGAACAATAACTGGGGATATTCTTCCAGAGACCGCCACTATAAGAGTCCGAAGCTTGTGGTACGCACGCTTGTGGAGTGCGTGAGCAAGGGAGGAAACCTGATTTTGAACGTGGGACCGAACGCGAAGGGAGAGATTCCGAAGGAGTCGGTGGAAATTCTTGAGAAAGTCGGAGAGTGGATGAGCGCAAACGGCGACGGTATCTACGGATGTACGTTCTCAGAGTATCCGAAGCCGGAGTGGGGAAGATTTACCCAGAAAGGCAACAAGCTGTACGCGCATATCTATGAGGAGCAGGTAGGAGCGATCTGCCTCCCGAACATGGCGGGCAAGGTGGAAAGTATGAGACTTGTAAGCGATGGCTCCGAGATTAAGGAGACGTTCTTCTGGAATCTGAAGGAGTATGGAGAGAATGCGTTCTTCTTCTTCAGCCCGAGAGATACGGACTGCTATCCGCTGCCGGATGAAATCGACACAGTCGTAGAGATCACTCTGAAAGAAGAATAACTGAAAAATCTGGAAACGCCCCGGCAAATCGTGTCCGGGGCGTTTCTTCGGTCAGAGAAGATGTCAGCATGCTGAGCCCATATCTACGGCACTAACATATTGAAACACCCGGCTCAACCCAGTATAATAGTATCAGGCATTTTGGTTACAATAGGAGGAACAAAAGAATCATGCGAAACGATAGGGGCTCCGAGCGGGATGAGCGGAGGGGATCCGGCGTAGGGAGCAGGATAAGGCAGAAGAGAGCGGAGCAGAATATTTCCCAGGAATATCTCGCCGAGCAGCTCGGCGTCAGCAGACAGTCGATTTCAAAGTGGGAGAACGGGCAGTCAGATCCGTCTACGAAGAAGCTGGCACAGCTTGCTCAGATCCTGAAAATGGATGTATCAGAGCTGATACAGGCGTCGGCAAAAGAGAAGCGGCAGACAGATCCGGGCTTCCTTGTGGGTGTGGAGGTAGACAGCGGGGATCTTGAGAGCCTGAGCCGCTTTTTTGACGGTATGCCGGAGGACATTTACGAGAATTATAATACCGGCTTTATAGTATATTGCCAGGCACCCGCAAGAGAGAGGGCGCAGATTAAGAAGTCCATGGAGCAGCAGCTTTGCCGGCCGATAGAGCTCTTGGCGGAAGGAGCTTCGGTTCCGAAAAACAGCGTCTGTCTGCTCTGGGGCAGAAAGAGGAGAGAATGCCAGGAGGGGTTCTTTCAGATGCTCGCGCGCCGCAAGGGCGCTGACGCGGTGGGCGTAATGCTGTCCGGGGGAAGAGACGGCTTTGCGGACGAACTCCAGGAGTTTCAGGCTGGAGGCGGGCTTCTGCTGGTACGTGAGACGGACGGAACACCTGGAGAAGACGGAAGAGCCGCTGCCGCACAGACCGGTATGTGCGACTACATCGTGAGCGCGGATGAGATGGGAAAACGAATTGCCGCGCATATCCGCAGACGTTTTCATGAACGTGCACAGCGATACCCCGATCTGCAGGACGAGGAGATTTTCGGCAGAATTCTCGACTGCCTGATGCGGAATACGGGAGTGCATTTTGATGTATACCGGGAAGAGATTGTGATGCAGGGGCTGGTCTGCCGACTGGAGCAGAATCCGTTTGGCACGGTGGACGCCTATGCGCGGTATCTGGAGGCATCCGCGGAGGAGCAGAATCTTCTGGCGGAGTCCATTCTAAGTATGGTGGGTGGAAGATGTTTTGGAGATGAAGATATCCTGAAGATGGAACCGATAATCAGCGGGATGAAGCCGAAGGAAAATGGGCTGCGCGTATGGATCGCCGGCTGCCGGGACGGGTTGGAGGCTTATCTTCTGGTTATGCTTTTGGACGAACTTTTCTGCGGCGAAAATGAAGAGGATAAAATTAAGATTTTTGCTACCGATGTGGAGCAGCGTGCGGTCAATGAGGCAGCGGAGGGGATCTATCCTTCAGAAATGATAAAAAGCATTCCGGCCAGATGGCAGACCAAATATTTTGAGCAGACTGCCGGGGGATACCGCGTGGTCCGTAGCCTGCGCAGCCGTGTGATTTTCTCTGCACATGATATGCTTGTAAATCCTCCGTTTTCCCGGTTGGATCTGCTGGTGTGCAGAGGGATTCTAAAGAATCTGAAGCCGCAGAAGAGACGCCTTGCGGCAGCACGTTTTTCTTATGCTCTGCGCGCGGGCGGATATCTGGTACTCGGAAGGGGTGAGTCTCCTGAAGAGCTGAGTGACTGGTTTCGGAAGGAGAACAGTGTCCCGTTTACGTACCGTAAGATGCAGACAGCCCCGTCTCCGTTCGGTAAGAGTATTCTGCCTTACCCTGCGGCGGAGCGAGACGATGCATTTTCTCTGACGAGGGTTATGGGAACACTTCTGATGGCAGGCATTCCATCGGGAATTATTTTTAATGACCGTTGGGAAATTCTTTATACAGGACAGGAGGCAGGAGAGTATCTGCGGTTTCGGTCCGGAAGATTTACGAGAGATTTGTTTGAGAATCTTCAGCAGGAGCTTGGTACTTATGTGAAGGTTATGATCAGACAGATGCGAAAAGAAGGGAAAGAGAATACGGGAAGCAGCGTCACGGTGGATCGGAAAGGAATACCGGAGATGATAAAAATTCATTTGGTGCGCCGTCCGATTCTCAGCAGGGATTACTACCTGCTGTGGTTTGGACGCGGGAAGGAATGGGGTTCTCCCCAAAATGTCGATACGGCACAGCAGGAGATCCGGCAGCTTGAGCAGGAACTGAGCATAGTAAAGGGAAATCTCTATCAGGCAATGCAGGAGCTGGAGGATACGAAGAACAAGTATGATCTGCTGAATGAGGAGTTCCAGAGTTCCAACGAGGAGCTTTCCATGATTAATGAGGAACTGCAGAGTTCCAACTTTGAGCTGGAGACTTCCAACAGGGAGCTGAGCAGAGTAAACACGGAGTATCAGAAGAAGATCAGCGAATTTTCCGAAGTAAGTCCCACCGGAGAAGAAGTGCTGGGGGAACTTGGCATGGAAGCGTTCTGGATGGACGGGAAAATGTGCATCCGCAGAATGACAGAGGGGATTTCACGAATGACGAATCTTCGCAGCTTTGACATCGGCCGCTATGCGGGAGGCCTGGTACTCATGGACGGCTATGAACAGTGGAAAAAGGATCTGGAAACACTCCGGGAGAGAAGAGAAAGGCTGACAAGACGCGTCCTCACAGTTTCCGGCGGGGAATATCTGATTCGGCTGATCCCGGAGCAGGGCAGTGAAACGGACGGTTTCCTGGTAGTGATCCAGGAAGCAGATGCAAAAGAGGAGAGGTGATTATATGGCACAGAAAGAGAAGCGGGAACAGGATAATTTTTATGTGGTTGGTGTCGGAGCCTCCGCGGGAGGACTGGAGGCACTCCAGGATTATTTCAAGAACGTTCCTGACAACACGGGCGCTGCCTATGTGGTAATTCAGCACCTCTCACCCGACTATAAGAGCCTGATGGATGAGCTGCTGTCCCGCTGCACGGGAATGCCTGTGAAGGTGGCGGAGGACGGGATAGAGGTGAAGAAAAATCATGTCTATCTGATTCCGCCGAAAAAGGAGCTTAAGATCCGGGACCGCCGCCTGCATTTGTCGGATCAGCCTCATGAGACGCGGATCAATCTGGCAATTGATACGTTTTTTAAATCGCTGTCTGAAGAGTGCGGAAAGTATGCCATTGCAGTAGTACTCTCCGGAGCGGGCAGCGACGGAACACTCGGCATCCGATATATAAAGGAAAACGGGGGTATGATCATGGTGCAGGAGCCCCATACAGCGGCATTCAACAGTATGCCGCTGAGCGCTATAGCTACTGGACTGGTGGATTATGTGCTGGAGCCGGATGCCATGGGAGCGGCAATGATTTCTTATATCGAGCATCCGTTCAGTAAGGCGAAGATGAAAGGAGAACAGCGGGATGAGAATGAGGTGTTCCAGGAGATTCTGGACGTGCTGCAGGCCAAGAACGGCATTGACTTTACGAATTATAAGGAGCAGACAATCCGCAGGAGGCTGGAGCGCAGGGCCAGCATCAGCCAGTTTAATTCCCTGGAAGAGTATTACGGGTTCTTTTCCAGTTCCCCAAGGGAGAAGGAGAGCCTGTTTAAGGAATTCCTGATCGGCGTCACCGGATTTTTCCGGGATAAGGATGCGTTTGATTATCTGGCGAATCAGGTGCTGCCCAGCATCACGCCCCAGAACGGCGGCTATCGTATCTGGTCTGTGGCGTGTTCCACAGGTGAGGAGGCATACACCCTGGCAATGCTCCTTGCTGAACATATGGAGAAGAATCATATTTCTGCTGACGTCAAGATCTTTGCAACGGATATCGATAAGTCAGCGCTCGGCACAGCCAGTCAGGGCGTGTACGCGGAGAGCGTGGTGGCGGACATTCCGCCGGAATATCTGAAGAAGTATTTTACTAAGATCGAGGGAGGGTATAAGGTAATCTCCAAGCTGCGCAAGATGATTATTTTCAGCTCTCACGATGTGCTGACGGATCCCCCCTTCTCGAAGCTGGATCTTCTGGTGTGCCGCAATCTCTTCATTTATCTGAAGCCCAGCAGTCAGCAGAATCTTCTGTACCGCTTCTACTATTCTCTGAATGAGTACGGCTACCTGTTTATGGGAAACAGCGAGTCTATTGGGGAGATGAGCGACGCGTTCCAGGCGCGGAGCAGGAAGTTTAAAATCTATCAGAAGAAAGATGTGGCCGGGGAGCTGCCGTTTATGAGCACGCGCATCAACCGCACCAACGGCAGCTATACGGTGCGCAGCTATCAGAGCGACGGCAAGATCGAGGGAAGAAGCGTTCAGGTGGAGAAGATTATCGAACAGGCATTCGGAGCGATTGCGCCGTCCTCGATCGTGGTAAACGACAGTGACAGCATCATTTATATGGGACGGGATATGAACAAAATTCTGCAGTACCGCCAGGGGCTCTTTTCGCAGAACATATTCTCCAATCTGCCCCACGGACTCGGCATTTTTGTAAATGGGATCCTGCGCAAGCTCAAGGGCGGAGAGATGGAAGCTTCCACAATCTGCGCCGCCGGCCTGCCGCAGTTCCCGAATGAAAATATGATGATCACAGGCTACCGTCTGATGGTAAACAAGGCGCCGTTCTTTCTTCTGACGTTTGAGCAGAGAGAAATTTCCGAGAAGGAGGAAGCGGTCCTGGAGAAGGACGGCATGCACATCGGCATCAGCGAGCGGATCACAGAGCTGGAAGAGGAGCTGCAGATTACGAAGGAAAACCTGCAGAGTACGATTGAGGAGCTGGAGACGGCGAACGAAGAGCTGCAGAGTACCAATGAGGAGCTGGTAGCTGCAAATGAGGAGCTGCAGAGCACCAACGAGGAGCTGCAGTCTGTGAACGAGGAACTCTACACGGTGAACTCTGAGTACCAGTCGAAGATTGATGAGATGACACGTATCAACGCGGACATGGACAACCTGTTAAATAACGTGGAAGTCGGAGCATTGTATCTGGACAGTCAGTTCTGTATTCGGAAGATCACACCGATGATTCCGAAGATCACGCATATCATGGATGTGGATGTGGGCAGGCCTATTTCGCACCTGTTCCTGATGGATACCTACCCGAACTGGCAGGAGGACGTCAAGACCGTCTATCAGACGCTGCAGCCGCTGGACCGGGAAATCTCCGAGCCGGGCGGCAGATACTGGCTGGTGCGCATTCGTCCCTACCGGACGGAGTATAATTCTATTGAGGGAATCATCATGACCTTTGTGGAAGCCACAGAACTGAGAATGATGAAAAACTCCACATTTGCCAACGCCGGGCTCCTGTACTGGCAGAGAGAAAACTGCGAGGTCATCCGCTGGAGATATAACGTGGACAATTACGTGTGTACCGTATTCAAGCCCGACGGGCTGGAAGCGGAAAAAGAGATGGTGATATCTCCGGAAGAATTCTATGAAAAGCTGCATCCGGACGATGAGCGGCATATCCGCAGCGCGCTGCAGGAGATGATGGGGACGGAACGCAAGAGCTGTGAGCTTACCTGCCGTTTCCGGGAAAAGATACTGGGAATGGAAAGCGGCTGGATGTACATTCAGATCTATAAGATCGAACAGGGAGAGCTTTCTGATATGCGCGTGCTACAGGGCAGCGCCACCAGTCTGGAAAACGGAAACTGAGCTGGACAGCGACTGTGACGACATGGTTCGACATGGATTTACACGGTTTTACAGAGCATCGACACGATTCGACCCGGAAGAACAGGCGCAACCAAAAGTTGACAAAAAGTTGATAGTATGCTACTGCATGGGATGCTAAAATCGGTTGCGTGAAGTGAAAGAAATTGAAAGAAAGAAGGGTTTGAATTTGGAGTATTATGTAATCGAACGAACGCTCCGCGAAGCGGCGCAGAAGAGTCTTCACATGCTGGAACAGGGGAAACTGTCGCCTCAGGCTTTCCGCAAAGTGACGAATGATCTGAAGAAGATTGCCTATTTCTGCGGCGTGACGGAAGAAGATTTCCTGGAGCAGTATCCGGAGAATATCTGCGGCAGGTGCGCGGCGGAGTCGGACAGCCTGACGGATTTTTATGAACTGGCGGATCCGGACATGTATCTTCTTCTGTATGACCGGGTAGAGCATCCTCTGCTTGCCCGGAACGCAGTCTGGCATACCCGGCTGTGTCCCCGCTGCATGGAGGAGCAGCTGTTAGGGGGGAGGACGGTTTCCGGGCAGATCGAAAGGCTGAAGGACTGCCGCAGCGCATATGAGGCGCAGGTGGCGCAGGGAGCACCGGACAATGGGCTGAAGGCATTTATGGATGAACTGGAGAACAGGACGGACGCAGCAGAGAACATCGAAGAGAAGGAAACGAGCAGCGAAGAGCAGGAACTCGGACTGCGGTTTCTGACAGAGCAGGCGCTGAAGATGACGGGCAGTGTCAGCAGAACCGCAGAACTTCTGGACAGAAAAGAGGATTACATAGAAATGCTTGCTGAACAGCGGACAGCTGAGGAGAATAGAAGATGAAAGTTTTGATTACAGGCTTTGACCCGTTCGGAGGAGAGAAGATCAATCCCGCCTGGGAGGCGGTAAAGAGGCTGCCGGAGACAATCGGCGGCGCCGAGATTGTCAGAAGAGAGATCCCCACGGTATTCGGAGGATCGCTGGAGCTTCTGGACAGAGAGATCCGGGAGCATGAGCCGGAGATACTCATAAGTGTCGGACAGGCGGGAGGGAGAAGCTGCGTCACAGTGGAACGCATTGCGATTAATCTGCAGGATGCCAGGATTCCCGATAATGCGGGGGCACAGCCCTCAGAGGAGCCGGTGGAGCCGGACGGCGAAAACGCGTATTTTTCAAACCTTCCCGTGAAGCAGATGGTCAGCCATGTGCGGGAGAACGGCTTTCCCTGCGCCGTTTCCTACAGTGCGGGAACTTTTGTGTGCAACTGCGTGATGTACAGAGCCCTTTATTTGGCGGATAAGAAGTACCCCGGTCTGCGCGCGGGCTTTATCCATGTGCCGTATCTGCCTGAACAGACGGTGGAGAAGCCGCAGGGAACTCCCGGCATGAGCCTTGCGGACATTGCGGATTCTCTGCATTACGCGGTGGAGGCGGCGGTTCTCTTTGAGCGGAACGCGCAGGACAGACGCGGTGTATAAAAATGTATGGGATATGATTTTAAATGCACATTTTTCTCCGACGGGGTATAGTAGAGCTGAAGCTGCGGCCTGGCAGGATGCGGGCCGCAGCCGGTTACTTCCGATGCATCTTCAGATATTCCGTGGGCGTAAAGCCTGTGAACTGTTTGAAGACGGAAGCAAAGTAGTTGCTGGAAGAAAAGTTAAGGTCAAAGGCGATTTCAGTGACTGTCCGGGTATCGTGCAGAAGCAGATACTTCGCGCAGTCAATTTTCAGGCGGTTAATATATTCCCTGGGCGCCGTGCCGAGCTGTTCCCGGAATTTGCTTTTTAAATGGGAGACGGACATATTTCCGACGTTTGCCAGAGTGTCGAAGTCCAGCTCGGACATAATATGGGAGCGGATATAGTCCAGCACCCGCTGGATATCCGGGGTGATCTGAGGCGTATCGTCTCCCGGGAGCAGCAGCGCTGACAAAAAGGCGAGAAACAGGCTGTGCCCCAGCCGGCGCTGCGCGTCCGTGTCCGCGAGGAAGCAGGAGAAGGAGCGGCTCAGCAGTTCGATATCGGAAGACGGCATCCGAGCGACTCTGCGGCGGTAGCCTATGAGCGCTTCGTAAAGCCTGTCGCTGAACGGGCGGTCAAGGCCAAGGAATCCGTCGGACTGGGAGATGTCGAGCTGGAACCACAGAAACCGTGCTACGGACTGAGGCATTTGATTGCTGCCATGTACTTCATTGGGGGCAGTCATAAAGAGATCCCCTCCGGTGAGCAGATACGTCTCGGAATTCACGGAATACTGCTGTGTCCCGGTCAGGATCAGAGTAAATTCATAGCGATTCGGATGGATATGCTCATGCAGGGGAAAGGCGGCCTTCTTGAAGTCGGTTTCCCCGAACATATGAAGCCCCGGGATCGCTAGAAAGTCACGGTTCAGTTTCTGCAGCTTTGGCTGCCGTACGTATTCGTCATCGTGATAGATCAGCATGGATACCTCCTGATGTAATAAAGTAATGTCATAACAAAGGCCGGCAGTTCTTCACAGCCGCTATTACTATATAGCATCTATTTTGAAAAGTAAAGAAGTTTGAGACAAAACGGAGGAATGAAAATGAGCACAGTAGTGGAAGAAAAAGACGACGTAGTAGAGCAGGGCGTGCACAATTACAGCTCCGCGAAATCCTATGTAAAGCCCACAGAGCCTGAGGTAATCGAGCAGCTGGAGTGGTTCCAGGACCAGAAGCTGGCGCTTATGATGCACTGGGGATTATACTGCCAGCCGGGCATCGTGGCATCCTGGGCGCTGAGCGATGTGGATGAGGAGTGGTCCCGTCATCAGATCAACTGGACGGACGGCGAGACATTCAAGAAACAGTATTATGATTTAAATAAGTCCTTTAATCCCATCCGCTTTCAGCCGGAGGAGTGGGCGCAGATGGCGTCAGACTGCGGATTTAAGTATCTGCTTCTGACAACGAAGCATCACGACGGCTTCTGCCTGTGGGATTCCAAATATACAGATTATAAGGTGACAGCTGAGGACTGCCCATATCATACAAACGAGCATGCGGACATTGTAAAGAGCATGTTCGACGCTTTCCGTGAGAAGGGCATCGGAATCGGAGCATACTTCTCCAAGGCAGACTGGCATACGCCGTATTACCGTACGCCGGAAATCCCGGATGACAAGCCGAGTACCCGCGGACCGATGTATGATCCGAAGGAAGATCCCGAGAGATGGGAGAAGTTTGTTCAGTTTACAAAGAACCAGGTGCTGGAGCTGTGCGAGAATTACGGAAAGATTGATATTCTGTGGTTTGACGCAGGATGGGTATGCGAGCGCAGCGGACAGGATATCCGCCTGGGAGAGATCGTGGATGAGGCCAGAAAGCTGCAGCCGTGGGTGCTCTCCGTGGACAGAACGATCGGAGGAAAATATGAGAACTATGTGACTCCGGAGATGTGCGTGCCGGAAGAGCCGCTGGGCATCCCGTGGGAGAGCTGCCTGACTCTGGGCGTGGATTTCACCTATGAGTACGCGGACCGCTATAAGACGCCGCGTGAGCTGGTGAATACACTGATCGGAATTGTGGCAAAGGGCGGAAATATGGCTCTGAACGTGAGCCCGCAGCCGGACGGAAGAATTCCGGTGGATGCGATGGACAGCCTGAGAGGATTAGGCGCATGGCTGAAGACGTACGGGGAGGCTGTATACGGAACACGTGCCTGCGCGCCGTATCAGGCAGGAAATATCTGCTTTACGAAAAAAGGTGATACTGTCTATGCGATTCGCCTGTATCCGGTAGCACAGGAGTCCGTGGAGGCGAAGACCTTCATTCCGTATACCGGAAAAGTGGAGAAAGTCACAATGGTAGACGACAATACAGAGGTAGATTTCACCGTACAGGAGGGCGGAATCTCCGTAACAGTTCCCGCCGGACGCCGCGGCGGATCCGCGCCGATCGCGCTGGTATTTAAACTGCAGTAAAGGAAAAGGAAGGGTATGCCGCACGGCAGCAGGCCCTTCCTTTTTTGATGGTCCTGCGCATGAAACGGCTTGAACCGTTCTTCGAAATAGGGTAGAATAAAAACAGATATGCGGAAAAGAAAAGCGAAAAGGAAGAAGAACTATGAATGAAAAAGAACTCCAGGGGAGGCTGAAGCGAATCACGGTCCTGGTTATAATTACAGTAGCGGTTCTGCTGATCGCCGCGAGTATGATTTCGGCATCTCTGAAGCAGGTACTCTCTGATACTACGGAAGAACAGATGAAGTCAGAGACAGATGAATATAAGATCAATATTTTGAGGAAGCTGGACGCGGATTTGCAGACGCTGCAGACACTCGCAAGCTTTTTTAAATTCAGCGATACCATGAGTACCGGAGAATTTGCTGAGGGTGTGTATGAGGCAAATAAACACAATGGCTTTAGCCGCATGGGGTATTTCAGAAAGGACGGTACCGGAATCAGGGTAACAAAGAGCCAGGATATCAACCTGAACGTAAAGGTATCGGAGCTGGACGAGAGTTTTCAGGAGATTATTGAAAAGGCATGGGAAGGGGAGAGCAGTGTATCCCGTATTTATTATGATGAGAATCTTGACAGACAGACTTTTGCGTATGCTGTTCCTGTTTACCAGAATGAGGCAGTAATCGGTGTGCTGGGAGCGACCAACAGCATAGAAGTATTTGAGGAAATCCTGGATGACAGTACGACGCTCTACGGCAAGGGATATGTGCAGCTTATTGGTAATGAGGGGAATTACCTGGTGCGTTCTGAGAGAAGCGTAGTGCAGGGAACAAGAGATACAATCTACCAGGGCGGATATCTGTCCAAGGAGGAAGAGCAGAAGATCCGTTCCTATATGGAAGAGGGCAGTTCGGCGTTCAGCCATTTTACTTACGGGGGAAAAGACTATCGGATATATCTGGAGCCGGTAGGTGTCAACGGCTGGTATCTGTTTTGTACAGATACTACGCGGAGCGCAAATGGTTCTGTGTATATGATTGTTCTGGTGACGAGAATCATATTGTACGCAGTTATCGCTCTGGCAGCATTCCTGCTGATTTACGGATATTGCCTTTTTAAACAAAATACACGCAGGCTGATCAAAATTGCTTATCATGACCCGTGTACAGACGCATATAACCGCGTGCGTTTTATACAGGAGACAAACGCTGTGCTGGAGGAAGACAGATCTTATACGGGTATTGAGATGAATATCCGCCAATTTAAGTTTATCAATGAGATTTTCGGGCGTACTCAGGCGAATCGCCTGCTCGTGCATGTAAAAGATGTTTTGGAGGAGAATCTGCAGGAAGGTGAATTTTTTGGCAGAGATTCTGCGGACCGGTTTCTGATTTTGATGCGGGGAACTGACAGGGAGACGATTTACCAAAGACTGATCAGGATTATGGATGCAGTGGGAGATTTTGCGAAGCTGAAGCACCTGAATTATAAAATACGGCTGTACTGCGGCGCGGCATTTGCGGACGCGGTGGAGGAAGTTGCGGAACTCTCACCTGCGGATACACTCTTTACGCATACGTCGTTTGCAATCAATACTGCCCGGGAGGGCCATCAGAATACTGTCTGGTTCTACAATACCGATATCCATAAGGATGAGATTCTGCAGAACTATGTAGAGACACATATGGAGCAGGCGCTTCAGAATAAGGAATTCAAGCTGTATCTGCAGCCGAAGAAGGATCTGAGGACAGGCAGAATTGGAAGCGCAGAGGCACTCGTCCGCTGGCAGACCGGGGACGGAACGATGATTTTTCCGAATAAGTTTATTCCGCTCTTTGAACAGAACGGTTTCTGTGTCCGGCTGGATCTGTATATGCTGGAACAGGTATTTCGTCAGATTAGGGAGTGGATAGACGAGGGAAGAGAGCCTATTCCAATCTCTGTCAACCAGTCAAAGCTTCTGTTCTATGAAGAAGATTATATGAATAATCTGGATCGGATGGTTGAGAAATATGATATCCCGCCTCGGCTGATTACTCTGGAGATCCTGGAGGGACTTGCGCTGGAAAACGTGGATGAACTGAATAGGAAGCTGGCGAAAATCAGGGCGAAGGGATTCAGAGTATCTATGGATGATTTCGGAAGCGGCTACTCGTCGTTCAATACGCTGGGCAAGCTCCAGATTGACGAGCTTAAGCTGGACAAAGCATTTCTCCAGGAACTCACACGCGGCAGCAAAGAGCGCCAGGAGATCATCATGGAACAGATTGTGGATATGGCGAAACGGCTTCATATTTCCACTGTGGTGGAAGGAGTGGAGACACCGGAAAATGAGGAACTTATCTACGCGCTGGGCTGCGATTACGGACAGGGCTATCTGTACAGCCGGCCCGTCAGCGCTAGAGAATTCAGTGACAAATACATGGAAGAGTAACGCTGCAGCTGTTTTGCTATGAATTATCACCAAATTTAATTCGATTTAACAAAAAAATATGAAAAAAATGTAGAAATTTTAATGCGTTAATATTATAATATATGCATGAAATAGAAAGTGAGGGCTGACCATGAAACAAAACAGCATGTTAGCAATGATTCTGGCAGGCGGACGCGGAAGCCGTCTCCATGAACTGACAAACAAAGTGGCAAAACCAGCCGTTTCCTACGGCGGAAAATATCGTATCATTGATTTCCCACTCAGTAACTGCGCGAACAGCGGTATTGATGTCGTAGGCGTTCTGACACAATACGAATCAATCCTTCTGAACAGCTATGTTGCAGCGGGACGCCGCTGGGGCCTTGATGCAAGAGACAGCGGTGTATACGTTCTTCCGCCGCGTGAGAAGGCGGACGCGAACCTGGATGTGTACCGCGGAACCGCAGACGCGATTTCCCAGAATATCGATTTTATCGACAGCTATTCTCCGGAGTACCTTCTGATCCTCTCAGGCGACCATATCTATAAGATGAATTACGCAAAGATGCTCGCGTATCATAAAGAATGCGATGCAGACGCGACGATCGCTGTTATAGAGGTTCCGATGAAGGAGGCAAGCCGTTTCGGTATTATGAACACAGACGAGACGGGACGCATCGTAGAATTTGAGGAGAAACCGCCGGTACCGAAGAGCAACCTCGCTTCCATGGGTATTTATATTTTCAACTGGAAAGCTCTGCGCAAGCTGCTCCTTGCGGATATGAAGGATCCGAATTCCAATCATGACTTTGGCAAGGACGTCATCCCGACAATGTTAAATGAGGGCAAGCGTCTCTTTGCCTACAAGTTCAAAGGATACTGGAAAGACGTTGGAACCATCGATTCTCTCTGGGAAGCGAATATGGACCTTCTGGACAAGAACAATGAACTTGATCTCCATGACAGAAGCTGGAATATTTACACAGAGGATGTTCCAACGCTGCCGCAGTATGTGGGACCGGACGCCGATATTTCACGCGCGTTTATCACCCAGGGCTGTGTTATAGAGGGAGAAGTCAAGAATTCTGTGCTCTTTACGGGCGCTACTGTGGCACCTGGAGCAAAGGTTATCGACAGTGTGCTGATGCCGGGTGTATCTGTGGAGGAGGGCGCAGTCGTACAGCGCGCCTTAGTGGCAGACAATGTGAAGATCGGAAGGAACGCCGTAGTCGGGGATCCCAAGAGCGAGCACATTGAGCTGGTTTCAAAACGTGTAAAGGGGGTAGAATAATATGAGCAGCGCATTAGGAATTATTAACTTTGCAGGAAGGCATATCTGGGTAGAAGGACTTCAGTCATACCGTCCTTTAGGAGCGCTCTCATTCCTGGGAAGATACCGCATGGTGGATTTTCCGATTTCCAATATGAGCAACAGCGGTATTGATCAGATTCAGGTTTATGTCAGAAGATGCCCCCGCTCTCTGGTGGAGCATCTCGGAACAGGACGCCATTACAATATCAACTCCAAGCGCGGCAAGCTGAATATTCTGTTTTCCGAAAAAGGTGTTGAGAATAATGTATATAATACCGATATTACGGCATACATAGAGAATATGCGCGTGATCGAGCGTGTGCCGAGAGATTATGTCGTGATTGCGCCGAGCTACATGGTGTACACGATGAACTTTGACACCATGCTTGAGAACCATATTGAATCCGGAGCAGATATTTCCCTGCTGTATCACAGCGTGGACAATGCCAAGGAAGCATTCCTGAACTGCCATGTACTGGAGCTGAACCGCCAGAAGGGAGTTCTCTCCATTGAGCCGAACCATGGAAACGCGAAGAACAGAAATATTTTCATGGATACCTATGTGATGAAGAAAGATCTGTTTATCGAATTGGTAGAAAAGGCAAAGAAGCTGTCCTCCATGTATACGCTGTCTGATATTATCAACGCGGAGTGCTGCGAACTGGATATCCGCGGCGTGGCGCACAAAGGATATTTTGCGGCGATTACGAACTTTGAGAGTTATTTCAATGCGAATATGAGCCTGATCGAC
Source organism: uncultured Lachnospiraceae bacterium (assembly GCA_930989745.1). Taxonomy (GTDB): domain Bacteria; phylum Bacillota; class Clostridia; order Lachnospirales; family Lachnospiraceae; genus Egerieimonas_A; species Egerieimonas_A faecigallinarum. The sequence continues at coordinate 16,288 of CAKNMY010000026.1, forward strand.
TTAAAGACAGCAAGAAGCCTGTTTGATCCTTCATGGCCGATTTATACCCGCACGAACGATTCCAGCCCTACACAGTATTTTGATGGTTCCAGCGTGAAGCAGTCCGTTGTATCGAACGGATGCCTTATTGAGGGGACTGTGGAGAATTCCGTTATCGGACGCGGCTGCGTAGTGAAGAAAGGAGCGGTTGTCAGAAACAGTGTGATTCTCTCCGGAACTGTTATCGGCAAGGATGTTCATGTGGAGAATCAGGTGGTTGATAAGGAAGCGCATCTGATCCACGGAAAGGAGCTTGTCGCTCCGGCAGACAATCCGGGTTACATCAGAAGAGGAGATACTTTATAAAATTTGCTATATCTGTAATTTGGGGATGCACCGCAAATGGTGCATCCCTTTTTCTGCCCGAAAAAACAAGTGAAAACCTTAGGGTATATATTTCACAACCAATACATGGCTTCCCCGGGCAAAAATTTTGGACTATACTGTTTTTATCAGATGGCGTTTGTTTTTCAGTGCGGAGTGCCGGACGCATGGATGCTGGAAAAAGGCGAATATACGATGAGCCGGTTTGCAAAATGTACAGCATGGAATATATGGGGATGGCGTCCGACAAAAAAGAGGCAGAAACAATCGCAGATAAGCTTTGGAGGTAGGTATTTATGAAAAGACCATACGTAATCTGTCATATGTTAAGTTCTTTGGACGGAAAGATCAACGGACCGTTTATGCAGAGCAGCGTGGCTGCGGGAATGAGCAGAGCATACGGTGAAATCCGCGACAGAATGAACGGGGACGCGTGGATGTACGGCACTGTTACGACAAGAGAATTCACCAATTTCGAGGATCCGGAGCTGGATGGGACAGGAACTGTTCCGGAGGGTGACAAACAGCGGATCAGCCTCGCTGTTCGCAAAGATGCCGCAGTCCGCGGGTGAAAACACCGTAGGATTTATGCTGAAAAATGTTGAAGTAATAGGCGAAAGCGCGCTGCATGTGACTTATCAGGCCGAAAATGCGGTAAACGGTTAGAGGTGACCGCAGATCAGCGGACGGGCATTTACCGAAAGGTTTCTACTGAGCAACAAATGGAAAATTCTCAGAAAACGGATTTTCGTATATACTGAGCTTGTAACAAAATAACGGTGAAAATTAATTCGGAAAGGAAACGTGATCGTAATGAAAGCAAAGAAATTTTTATCAATGCTGCTTGTCGGCGCAACAGCAATCGGTATTTTGGCAGGATGCGGTTCCGAAACATCGGACAGCAGTACGGACAATACGGCGCAGGCCGAATCTCAGGAGAGCACAGCAGAGGACACAGCGCAGACGGAATCTGAGGACGGCACAGCAGAGGACACGGCACAGACAGAGAGTCAGAGCAGCGCAGACGATACCGCAGACACAGCTTCCGGTTCAGGGAACGTACTGGTGGTTTATTACTCTGCAACAGGAAATACGGAGCAGGTGGCAAACTATATTGCTGACGCTGCAGGCGGTGACCTTTTTGAACTGGAGCCGGCAGAGCCGTATACAGACGATGATTTGAACTGGACAGACGATAACAGCCGGGTATCTCAGGAACATGAGGATGAGAGCTTAAGAGATGTGGAGCTTGTGTCAACTACAGTGGATAACTGGGGGTCCTATGACACCGTGTTTATCGGGTATCCGATCTGGTGGGGCATCGCCGCGTGGCCGGTGGACAGTTTTGTAGAAAACAATGATTTTACAGGAAAGACCGTGATCCCGTTTGCAACTTCCGCTTCGTCCGGTATGGGTGAGAGCGGACAGCTGTTAGAGGAGATGGCAGGAACCGGAGAATGGCAGGAAGGCGAGAGATTCCGCTCCGGAGCTGACGAGGCAGATGTGCAGGAATGGGTGAACGGACTGGGATTATAAGCGGATCAGGCGATTGAGGATGCCCGGGAGACGATTTCCACCGCAATGTTTGTCAAAGGCCTGGAACAGGCAGAGAGATTTCAATTAAACCAAAGTTTTGGGAATATGGATGTACTGCGTATAGAGTAAGGTGAAAACATATCACTAATATTGCCCCTTTTGAGTCAGCACATTTTCCCTTTTTAGGGTTTTCAAAACCTGCATTTTTTAGTATACTAGAAAAAACAGCATAGGAAAGGGAGATTCCGAAATCTGTTACGTGTATAATTTTTGAAATGGAGGAAGCTGCCAGATAACAGATCATTCCGGGCTGGAATAAATCTTAAGCACAGCTTCCTTCATTTCGTCTGAGACCGGTGGATGACTATAAAAGTTTTCAGCTGCTCTTGTGAAAAAGTAATCATATCTTCTTTCATATCAATTATAAAACACCCAAAAGAGACAAAGTCGCACCTTGAAAATTTCATAGACTTCACACTCTGCCTATGGTACAATGAGTACGAGGAGGTAAACGGGTATGGATGAAAAAATTTTTGAACTATTGCAGTCGATGAATGACCGTATGGAAGCAATGAATGATCGTATGGAAGCGATGGATAACCGTATGGACGCGATGAATAACCGCATGGAAGCGATGAATGACCGTATGGAAGAGATGAACGACCGCATGGAATCAATGAACCAGCGTATGGACCGCATGGAACAGGATATTAAAGATGTTAAGGCTGAAGTGTCCAGTCTTGAAATTCATGTTGCGAGCGTTGATAAACGGCTTGAAAGAGTAGAAAATTGCACGACTGCCATTAAAACTACTCTCGAAAACGATGTTTCATTTAAAATTCAAGCGGTGGCAGAAAATCACGGTGATCTATACGAACACTATAAACAGAACAGCGCTGCCATTGCAGAGCTTGAAAAATTCAAGTTTACAACTTCCTTAAAGATCAATACTCTTGAAACAAAAGTTCGCGAGCTTGAGAATGCTGTAAAAGTAGGATAACAATAAATCAAAAAGAGTGTGAAGCATATGAAGTTTTCAAGGGCTTTACACTCTTTATTTGTAGGGAGCCGGAACAATGATTGCATACTGCGGATTAATGGACGTGCCTGCACGATGGGCTATGATAAAGGACAAAGAGATAGGAAGGATGATGTCATGGAATTGAGGGTGCTGCGATATTTTCTGACAGTGGCGCAGGAAGGGAACATTTCCCGGGCCGCCGATATACTTCATGTCACACAGCCGACATTGAGCCGTCAGATGATCGGCTGCTTTATGAAATACTGCAGAACGGTATTTTTAAGATATCGGGACAAGGGAGAGAAGTCTAAATATATAAGGATCCCTGACAAAGATGAAAAAACGCCGGACGCGGCGGCCTGCTGGCCCCGTGCCCGGCGTTTTTTAATTAAACCATTCTTAGGCTAACTGAGCATAGGCTGCGTCATCAACAGCCTCCAGCCATTCGTTGCTGGTCTCTGTTCCGGGAGCTTCGAATGCGATGTGAGAGAACCAGCTGTCAGCTTTGGCGCCGTGCCAGTGTTTTACCTCCGGGGGAATTACGATAACGGTTCCCGGCTCAAGGCTTACAGGAGCTTTTCCTTCCTCCTGATACCAGCCGCTTCCGGCTGTGCAGATAAGAATCTGTCCGCCTCCGGTTTTGGCATGATGAATATGCCAGTTATTGCGGCAGCCCGGCTCAAAGGTAACATTAGCCAGGGCAACCGTGCTTTCCCCTGGTTTCGTCAGCGGGTTTAAGTAGGATGTTCCGATGAAGTACTGCGCGTATGCGGAATTTTCCGCTCCCTGTCCAAATACGTTTACCTGATCGAAAGTTTCTTTGTCTTTGATTTTCATAAAGAAGTACCTCCTGTATAAGTTTTTTAACTATTTATATTGTAGTCCCTGCGCAGTGCTGATGTCTAGTGCTTATAATCAATCGCCATATATGCTTTTGAGCTATAACAGGGATTTGACGGCTGCCTGAAAAAAGAATAAGAAAAAATTATACATAATTATAAATAATAAGTATTTGCTATCGATAAATGCGGGCATTAAAATGAAATCAGAAACTGCAGGAAATGCGCGATTTCGGAAAAAGCCTGGCTTAAAAACATATAGAAACAAGGGAGGAATTTAAAATGTCACAGGAAAAACTGATAATTCATGTAGGAAATCATTCATTAACCGCGAAACTGGAGGAGAATTCTTCTGCCGCAGCATTAAAAGAACTTCTGCGGGAAAAACCGCTGACAATCCATATGCGTGATTATGCGGGAATGGAAAAAGTGGGAGATATTGGAAGAAGTCTGCCGACCAATGACAGGCCGACTCATGCAAAGCCCTGCGATCTGATTCTTTATCTGGGAAGTTCTTTCGTTATCTATTATGAACCAAATTCCTGGAATTTTACGCGGCTTGGGAGAATTGAAAACGCTGCACCGAAAGAGCTGAGGGCTATTCTGGGACATGGAGACGTAACTGTTACCCTGGAACTTTCAGATTCTGAGTAAGAGGGAGGCGCCTATGAAAAAAAGAATTGCTTTACTATGCACAGCTGCTTTGGTGTTCAGCCTGTCAGCCTGCGGCCAGACGGAACAAACCCAGAACGAAAGTGAGGCTGAAGTCCAGACTGAAAGCCAGAACGAAAGTCAAACAGATACTCCGTCTGAAGCGCCGGCAGAAGCAGCGGATGGCGAACTCGCAATGTCTGATATGGTGATCCGTATCACCTCTCAGGAGTATACGGTCACTTTTCAGATGTACGATACCGCTGCGGCTGAAGAACTGTATGAACAGCTTCCGCTGGAACTGGAACTGAGCAATTTTGCAGATGCTCAGTGGATGTTCTATCCTCCGGAGGAGCTGAATGTGACGGATGAGGAAATTTACCGGGACGGCAAAAAAGGAGAACTCAGTTATTACGAACCCTGGGGCGACGTTTTTATGCTGTATGAGGATTTCCAGTCCGGCGATAATATGCATCGGCTGGGTGTATGTCTGAGCGGTATAGACGAAATAGAACATATGTCGGGAAACGTCTCAATTGAAAAAGAAGAAGAGACAGAGCCCGCGGAGAATACTTCGGAAGGAATTCAGCAGGAGGAAGATTCCATGCAGATTCAGGTGGAGTCTGATGGAAACACAATCGTTTTTGAACTGAATGACAGCCAGGCTGCCCGTGAACTGTATGAGCAGCTGCCGTTGAGCATCGAGGTGGAAGACTACAGCACAAATGAGAAAATCTTCTATCCTCCGGAAGAGCTGGATGTCAGCGATGCGCCGCTGGCAGAAGCGGGTGCCGGCACGCTCGCCTATTATGCGCCCTGGGGGGATGTGGTAATGTTCTACGAAGACTTCGGCGGAGCAGGAGGACTGTACGAACTGGGAGAAGCTGTTTCCGGGGCAGAGTATATTTCTGAGCTGTCCGGATCGATTCAGGTTGAACAACTTGAAGAATAACCGTAATAAATCCTGCAGCGCCCGGCTTGCCGTTTTGTATGATTTTACGGTCAATTTACAGAAATTTTATGGAAAACGGATAGAAGCGCCGCCTGATAGAAAATAAAATAAGATCAGGAGGAAATGCGAATGGATATTAACGGATTTACAGAAACAGGAAATTGGTATAAGGGAAACATCCACTGTCACACGACGAATTCAGACGGATGTCTCACACCAGAAGAAGTTGTAAAGCTATATAAAGAAAACGGATACAGCTTTCTTGCAATCAGCGATCATGATCTTTATTCGGATTACCGGAAGGAGCTGAACTCTCAGGACTTTATCGTTCTGCCGGCTCTTGAGGCAACAGCGGTGCTGTATAAGGATGAGACAAAAACGGATCGTCTGTGTCTTCACCATATTCACGGAATTCTGGGAACGGAAGAAATGGTGAAAAAAGCGAAGAAAGGCACGTTTGCGCATCTGGAAAAGTATCCGCCCAGGGTTTTCTTTGGGTCCTGGGACGGGGGAAAAGCGGGACAGGAGCTTCAGCGGGATCTGGAAGACCACGGCTGTATTACGATATACAACCATCCGGTGTGGTCGCGGGTAAAGGAGGATGAGTTTACAGATATACAAGGCCTTGCGGGGCTTGAGATTTATAATTACGGGACGGAAAATGAAAGCGGAACGGGATTTGATGCCATTCATTGGGATGTCATGCTCCGCAGGGGTGTGAAGATCAGCGCAACAGCTTCGGATGACAACCACAATGACGGCATTGTGGAAGACAGTTTTGGAGGATACATTGTCGTAAAGGCGCAGTCTTTGGATCATGAGTCGATTGTTCAGGCGCTTCTGGATGGAAATTATTATTCCAGTACAGGACCGGCTATTTATGACTGGGGAATCAGAGATAATACAGCTTATGTGGAATGCAGTCAGGTGAGCCGTGTGAATTTTATTGCCGGAAATTATATCAATGCAGGCGGAACCCGGATTTTTAAAGACGATCAAAGAGCAGTAATGAGAGCGGAATTTCCGCTGAAAGGAAATGAGCAGTATATCAGGGCAGAGTGTATAGATCCATATGGAAGGACTGCGTGGTCCAACCCGATATTTCTTTTTTGACTGCGGATGATTTTTACAGATAAATAGCGGACAGGAATACTTATGTTCTATCGGTTGTTGGATACATAAGCATTCCTGTTTTTGTTTGTACCAGGGAGGAGAGCAGATGGCAAGGTATGTACTTACGATTACAGAGCTGGCGAAATTAAAGAATATAACGAGTGAGACTCTGCGGCATTACGACAGGATCGGTCTGCTGAAGCCGGACTCTATTTCGGCGAGCGGCCACAGATATTATTCGATCCGGCAATACGAAAGGCTGGGTACAATTCTGGAACTGAAAAAAATGGGGATGTCTCTGAAGGAGATTCAGGAGTATTTTGATAACAGAAACTTAAATAAATCCTACCTGATGCTGAAAGAGTATCAGGAGAGATTTGAAAAAGAGCTGCAGGAGAAAATACAGCTGAACGAAGTTCTGCAGCAGAAGCTGCAGTTTATGGAAAGCCTGTTCAGCCTGCCGGAGATGGAGACCGTATTTGAAGAAACGTTTCCGGTCCGGTATATGGTGACCTTTGGAAGAGAGTCGGGGGACCGGGAAGAACATGCCATGGCCTTCAGTAAACTGGAAAATTATATAAAAGAAAAAATTCCGATCATAGCCAGTGACAGAGTAGGGGTTTTTGCGGATGAACGGCTGCTGATTCCAAGCGATCAGCTGATGCCGGCGGTACCCATGCTTTTGGTATCCCCGAAAAACGCAGAGGAGTCTTATCTGAAAAAAATTCCGGGAGGAAAGTACGTGTGTATGTACTACAGGAACGGAATATTGGAAAAATACCATCCGTCATTTGAGATAATAAAGAAGTATATCAAAGAAAAAAGGTACACGATAAACGGAAGCCTGCTTCAGATTTACAAAATCGACGTAACGCTCACGAGCAGTGCGGAAGAGACCGTGATGGAAATACAAATTCCGGTAAAGTAGACGGATTTTCACAGATTTTACAGTTCTTTACGATATCAAGCATTGAAATTTTTGTTACACAAAGTTTTAAAGTGAAATAGAACTTAAAAGAAATCAGTTTAAAACAGGAGGTAACATATGAGAACGAAATTAGTAAAAGCAACTGCGGCGGTTTTAGCAGCAGCCATGTTATTAGGGGGCTGCGGATCAGGAACTTCCGCTGCCGAGCAGGTGGATCTCAACAGTCTTTCCCTTGATGAGATTGTGGAGAAAGCGAAGGAAGAAGGAGAAGTAAATTCTGTAGGTATGCCGGATGATTGGGCAAACTGGGACGATACCTGGGCCGGACTCAAGAACGAATACGGCCTGGAGCACACAGATGTAGATCTTTCCTCAGCAGAGGAGCTTTCGATGTTTGAGACAGAGAAGAACAACGCGACAAAAGATATCGGAGATGTGGGCGAGACCTACGGCGCCGTAGCTGATGAGCAGGGACTGACCCTGAAATATAAGACAAGCTATTGGGATGAGATACCGGACTGGGCGAAGGATGACGACGGAGACTGGATCGTCGCTTACTACGGAACCATGGCTCTTCTGACAAATAAAAAGCTGGTCTCCGATGCGCCGACCTCTTTCCAGGATCTTCTGGAAGGTGACTACGTGGTGTCGATCGGCGATGTGGCGAGATCCACAAGAGCGCAGTACGCAGTGCTGGCGGCAGCGTACGCCATGGGCGGAGATGAGAGCAATATCCAGCCGGGACTTGACTTCTTCCGTCAGCTGGCCGAGCAGGGAAGACTGGACAAAGGCGAGTTTACTCTGAGCCGGATCGAGAAGGGAGAGATCGGCGTAGCTATTATCTGGGACTTTGTGGGAATTGGATACAGAGAGCAGATCAAAGAGAATAACCCGGATGCTGATTTTGAAATCTGCATACCAGAGGAAGGATCTGTACAGAGCGGATATTCTACGATCATCAACGCGTATACAAAGAGACCGCACGCGGCAGCGCTCACCAGAGAATATATTTTAAGCGATGAAGGTCAGCTGAATCTGGCCAAAGGTTATGCAAGAACTGTCCGCGATGTGGAGCTGCCCGCAGATCTCGAGGAAAAGATGGTACCGGATGAACAGTATACCAATGTAAAGATGGTAGAGGACCCGGAGGCTTGGCAGGAAACAGTGTCTCAGCTTCCGACACTGTGGAATGAGCAGGTTATGGCCTACGCCCAGTAGGAGGTACGCGATGAAGAAAAAACAGTCGATAAAATATCTGTTTGCGCTGCTTCCGTTTCTGATTTTGGTGGGACTGTTTGAAGTACTGCCCGTCATTTCCATCATAGTCCGGAGTTTTATGCCGCAGGGCGGAGCAATAGGGGTAACTTTGGAAAATTACATACGGATTTTTACCACAAAGCTGTATCAGTCAGCGATCTGGAACAGTCTGTTTATAGCAGTCTGTTCCTCAGCCATAGGACTTGCTGTCGCCTTCTTCGGGGCGAAGGCAGCCTATGAAAAGGGCGGAACGGCAAAGAAAATTTTTATGAGCATTCTCAATATGGTTTCCAACTTTTCGGGAGTTCCGCTGGCATTTGCCTACATTATCATGCTGGGAAATACAGGAGTATTTACCCTGATCGGACAGAAGCTGAGAATCGGATTCCTAGCAGAGTTTCCGCTGTATTCCGTAGTGGGACTGATGATCACTTACATTTATTTCCAGATCCCTCTGGCAGCTCTGCTGCTCATTCCGGCTTTCGAATCCATCAAAAAAGAATGGAAGGACGCTGTGGGACTTCTCGGAGGCAGCAGCCGGACGTTCTGGTTTAAGGTAGGCCTTCCGGTGCTGATGCCGAGTATTCTGGGAACCTTTTCCACTATGTTTGCAAACGCTATATCGGCCTACGCCACAGCTTATGCGCTGGTGATGAATAACCTTTCGATCCTGCCGATCCGCATTTCCGAGCAATTTGTCGGAGACGTGGTGCAGAATCCGCAGCTTGGAGGCGCTCTGGCAGTGGTGCTGATGCTTCTGATGGTTCTGTCGATTCTCATCAACGAAAAAATATTACAGGGAAACAGGAGGAAACGCCATGCATAAGAAAAAGAAAGGTATCGGAAACGGACTGGTTTTGTGGATTATCGGAATCTATCTTCTGTTTCCCCTGCTTCTGACATTTTTATACTCGCTTTTTACGGAATGGATCACCATTCTTCCGGAAGGGTTTTCTCTGAACGGATATGCAGAGCTGTTTCAGGACAGTTATTTCTGGCAGTCCATCGGACGTTCGCTGCTGATCTCGATTGTTCCCATTGTTTTATGTACGGTGGCAGTGCTGCTGGCGATGTATGTGGTGGTAGTGTATCTGCCGGGACTGGATAAGATTATGAGAACCATCTGTACGATTCCGTACGCCATTCAGGGAGTTATTCTTCCGATCAGTGTGCTTGGGCTTTACGCGAATGCGCCGGAGCCGTTTTCCAACCGGGTGTTTATGCTGGTATGTACGTATTGTATCGTGGTTCTGCCCTATATATATCAGGGTGTCCGCAATAATCTCAACGCGGTGCATGCTCCGCGGCTGCTGGAAGCGGCGCAGATGCTGGGTGCCGGAAAGTTCTACGCGTTCTGGAAGATCATTCTTCCCAATATTACCAGCGGTATCATGGTTTGCGGGAAACTATTTCCCGACAGGACAGATGTATCTGTACTCAGCCATGCGCCAGTCGGGTCAGCGTGCCAGCGCGGTTATTGTGGTCCTGTTCGTCGTGACGCTGCTGATTTCTCTGGGAGTTTTCGGACTGCAGAAAGGTAAAAAGAAGAAGAGGTAAATGCACATGTCTTATATAGAGTTTAAGAATATCAATAAATTTTACGGTGAAAACCAGGTCCTGAAGAATATAAGCCTGAATGTGGAAAAAGGGCAGTTTGTAACCTTGCTGGGGCCTTCGGGCTGTGGGAAGAGCACCCTTCTGCGCTGCCTCTCCGGCCTGGAGGAAATCTCTTCCGGGCAGATCATCATGGATGGGAAGGATATCACGGATCTGGAACCCAGGGACAGAAATATCGGAATGGTATTTCAGCACTACAGTCTTTTCCCGAATATGACAGTGGAAGAAAATATTGCGTTCGGGCTGAAGATGAAGAAGAAATCCAAGCAGGAAATCGCGAAAAAAGTAAAAGAGGCCATGGAAATGGTGGAACTGACCGGAAAAGAAAAAGAGTATCCGGACAATCTCTCCGGCGGACAGCAGCAGAGAGTCGCGCTGGCAAGAAGTATTGTGCAGGAACCCAAGGTGCTGCTCCTGGACGAGCCGCTGAGCGCCATTGATGCCAAGCTGAGGAAATCTCTTCAGAACAGTATTAAAGAGGTACATAAGAAACTGGGCCTCACATCCATTTTTGTAACCCATGACCAGGATGAGGCCATGGTAATGTCTGACACAATCCATCTGTTCCATGAAGGAAAAATCGAGCAGTCCAGCGATCCGATCACGATGTATACGTCTCCGGTGAGCAAATTTGCCGCGGCATTCATCGGCAACTACAACATCCTGACAGAGCAGGAATTTGAAAAGGTCACAGGGCGTAAGATACATTCGCCGGAAGGAATCGCGATCCGCCCGGAGACACTTCAGATTTCCGACGGGAAAACGCCGGAAGCGGAGTATGTTTTTGAGGGCGTGATCACAGATAACACGCCAAAGGGAAATGTGCTTCAGTACCATGTGGATGTCAATGGAATTCCGCTCAAGGTAGACGTGGTTTTCCGGAGCAAGGTGCTGTTTGAGAACGGAAACAGAATCCGGATTTCAGTTGCGGATCATAACTGTATCAGATTATAATGAGTAAAAAGCAAGAAGGATGGTAACTGCATGAAATATGGAACAGTAAATTCTCTGAAGTCTCCGAGATTTGCGGGAGTAAAAACATTTATGAGAATGGAGAATGTGAGGGTAACGGAGGATATTGATTTCGCGGTGGTGGGAATTCCGTTTGACACCTGCGCGACCTACCGGGGCGGCTCCAGGTTCGGCCCCGCCTCAGTGAGGGAGATGTCATCGCTGGCGGCAAAGCCCTACAACCCCAGCCTGGATGTAGATATTTTCCAGGAGTGTTCCGGGGTGGATTACGGCGATCTGGATTCAGTACCCGGTTATGTCGAGGAATCTTTTCAGATCATTCAGGAAGAGATCCAGGAACTGTTTGCCCATGGAGTCATTCCCATTGCCATAGGAGGGGATCACAGTGTAACCCTTCCCGAGCTGAGAGCCTGCAGCGCTGTATACGGACCGGTTGCGCTGGTTCACTTTGACGCCCATTATGACACGATCTCCGAATATTTTGGCAAGCCCTACAGCCACGGGACACCTTTTTATCACGCGGCAAAGGAGGGACTGGTAGACCCGTCCTGCTCCATCCAGCTGGGAATCAGAGAAGGACTTTACGGGGCTGATGATAAGAAAAATTCCGAAAATCTGGGGTATCTGTCTCTGACTGCTTCTCAGATGCGGAAGATGAGCCTGGATGAGATCATTCAGACGATCTGCAGCAGAACAAAAGGGAAAAAGGTATTCCTTACGTTTGATATAGATTTTCTGGATCCGGCTTTTGCTCCCGGCACGGGAACCCCGGTGCCCGGAGGATTTTCCACCTGGGAGGCGCTGGAACTTATGAGAGGCCTCAAAGAGCTGGATATTGTGGGCTATGACGTTGTGGAGGTGGCGCCTGCCTTCGACGGAAGCGGGATCACATCTATCGCGGCGGCTGGATTGATTCAGGAATTTATGTCTCATATTGCCTGGAGGAAAAGAATGGAAAACTTGGAAAAGCAGATTAAGGACAGTCCGCTGCTGAAGCAGATGGCGGTGGGAGAGGAGGTCCTGTGGATCAACCCGGGGAAACTCCCTTTT
>CAKNMY010000027.1 GCA_930989745.1 uncultured Lachnospiraceae bacterium
CACGGCGGAAACGCTGATGGAATATGAGCCGGAAAATTATCATCAGACGGCGGGGATGATCTGCATATATGACACGGACAATTTCTTTTATCTCTATGTGACCAGGGACGAGCAGGGGAAAAAGAGACTGAATGTGATGGTCAGTGATCTTGGAGCAGAATCATATCCAATCCATACAGGCTATGAGCTGCCCAACGGTGTGCCGATCCGTCTGAAAACAGAGGCGGAGAATGATCAGATGTATTTTTCCTATGCGCTGGAAGGGGAGGAATACAGAAGAATAGAAAAATGTTTTGATTACAGCATTCTGTCCGATGATTATTACTATCAGAGAGGAGAATACCGCTTTACCGGAACTTTTGTGGGTCTCTGCTGTCAGGATAATTATGACCGGAAGAGTTATGCGGACTTCCATTTCCTGGATTATCGGGAGAAAGAATGAAACGTGTATAAGCATATCGGGATACAGCAAGATAGCGTATGTTTGGGACAAGATAATGAATGGAAAACTCATTTTTACTGTGCTAAATTGTAAATAACTAGCAAATGATTTTTCTGTTTGGAGGTGGCGCTACATGTTTTATTATGTATCACAAAAAAACGTAACTTTGGGAGACGGAACCAAAGAGAACCCATTCCAGACGATCAGCCAGGCCGCTCAGGCTGCAAAAGCAGGGGATACGGTAATTATTGGGGATGGTATTTATCGTGAGTGGGTAGATCCGGTTCATGGGGGAACGGGATTTAATCACCGTATTACGTATACGAATGCCGAAAATGAACATCCGGTCATCAGCGGAGCGGAGATTGTGACAGGATGGGAATTCGACAAAGGAAACGTGTGGAAAGTGACAGTTGAAAATTCCATGTTTGGCGGATACAACCCGTATTCGGATGAAATATTCGGCGACTGGTATGATCCCATGGGTCAGGTGCATCACACGGGAGAGGTTTATCTGGATGGAAATGCCATGTACGAGGAGGCATCCCTGGAAGCGCTTTATGAAGCTCCCAAGAAACCGGAGAGAGTGTATCGTTGGTATGCCGTAGCGGAGGAAGCGCAGACAACGATTTATGCGGCACTTCCGGATGTGGATCCAAATAAAGTGTGCACAGAGATCAATGTGCGTCCATACTGCTTTTTCCCAACCCGGGAAGGGCGCAATTATATCACCGTGTCAGGCCTTACGCTTTGCCAGGCTGCGACACAGTGGGCACCGCCTACAGCATTCCAGCCGGGACTGATCGGTGCAAACTGGAGCAAAGGATGGGTAATCGAGAACTGTACGATTCATGATTCCAAGTGCTGCGGAATCAGCCTGGGAAAACGGGCTGAGGACAAAGACAATATCTGGTCGATTGATCCCTCTAAGGGAGGATCCCAGACTTATACGGAAATTATTTTTCAGAATGTGAACAATGGATGGGATCAGGAGCATATCGGAAGCCATACCATCCGCAATAATACGATCTACAACTGCGGGCAGACCGGCATTGTAGGCTGTATGGGAGCGGCGTTTTCCACAATTACCGGAAATCATATCCATCACTGCAACATCAGGGGAGAGTTCTCCGGAGCGGAGATGGCAGGCATTAAATTACACGCTGCAATCGATGTGGTAGTGGAAAAGAACTGCATTCATGACAGTGTACGCGGTATCTGGCTGGACTGGGAAGCGCAGGGCGCAACTGTGGAAAAGAATCTGCTTTTTGAAAATGTGTCAGAAGACATGTTTATTGAGGTGTGCCATGGACCATGTATTGTAGAGAATAACATCATGCTCTCCAAACGCAGCATCTTCGACCTGTCACAGGGCACAGCGTATGTACATAATCTGTTCACGGGTGAGTTTTGCTGCAGGCCTGACACAAGCCGCTTTACACTGTATCACCTTCCGCACAGTACCATGGTGGGAGGCGTAATGACCATTTACAGCGGAGATTACCGGATCATCAATAATATTTTCGTCGGAAAAGACGGCGGTGAGCTGTACGGAACAAAGAGCCTGGACAGCTATGGAAAGCTTGGCGTGAATGAGACCGTTGGATCAGTCTGCCAGATGGATGAGACGGACAAGAGACTTCCGATCGATGTTCACGACAACGTATACTTTAACGGCGCGGAGAGCTGGAACCAAGAGGACGGAGCGCGTGTTGTGCAGGATTTTGAGGCAAAGGTTTCTCTCAAATATGAAAACGGCAGATATTCAGTTTCCACAAATCTCTATGACGCACCCGTTGATATGTATGCTTCCCGGGTAACGACAGAAACGCTTGGAAAAGCTTTTGAATCGGAGCAGACGTTTGAAAACCGTGACGGTTCACCGGTTGTGATAGATAAGGATCTTCTGGGACAAAGCAGGGATGAAAAGACTCTTGCGGGTCCATTCGCATGCGCTGTCAGGGAGACGGAATTTCCGTTTCAGATTTGAAACCGGAATGTGAAAGGAGTGTTTTTATGACTTCAAGAGAACGGTTGATTGCCACTTTAAATCATCAGCAGCCGGACAGAGTGGTTGTGGATCTGGGGGCTACCACCATTACCGGCATCAATGCCAATGCATTGGCCAAGCTGCGCGACGCGCTGGGATTGGAGAAGAGAAAGATAAAGATCAATGAGCCGCTGCAGCTGCTGGGCATGGTAGAAGAAGATGTGCGCCAGGCGCTTCATGTGGATGTGGTGGATATTACGAACAACATGACCATGTTCGGATTTGAAAATAAAGGCTGGAAGCCCTGGAGGCTGCAGTCCGGACTGGAAGTGGAGGTTCCGGAAGACTTTAACACAACAGTGGACGAGGCCGGAAACACTTACTTATATGCGGCGGGCGATATGAATTATCCTCCGGCTTCCGTGATGCCGAAAGACGGATTCTTCTTTGATCATATTGAACGGGGAAATATTCCGTTTGACGAAGATATCCGCGGCGGAAGAGAAGACTTTAAAGATGATTTCAGCGTAATGACAGATGAAGAAGTCAGACGTATAGAAGACCGCTGCAATTATTTCTATAACAATACAGAATACGGAATGATCGGCGGCGGCGCGATCGCGGGCCTGGGGGATTTTGCCATGGTCCCCGGCCCGAATGTAAAAGAGCCGAAAGGAATCCGCAGTATTCCGGATTTTATGATGGCCCATATGATCTGCCCGGAATACATCCATGAAATTTTTGAGTATCAGACGGAGATTGCGCTGAAGAACGCAGAATTATTCCGTGAAGCATGCGGCGATAAGATTCAGGCGCTGTGTATTTCCGGAACGGATTTCGGCACACAGAACGGTCCGTTCATGTCTCTGGATTCTTTCCGCGAGTTCTACAAGCCGTACTATAAAAAAATCAATGACTGGGTACATAAAAATACCAGTTGGAAGACGTTCTATCATTCCTGCGGCGCTGTTTCTGATTTCCTTCAGGATTTCTATGAGATGGGCGTGGATATTTTGAATCCGGTACAGCTTTCCGCAAAAGGCATGGATGGAAAGATGCTGAAAAATCAGTGGGGTGATAAGTTTACCTTCTGGGGAGGCGGAGTAGATACGCAGAGGACGCTTCCGTTCGGAACACCGGAAGAAGTATATAAGGAAGTTACCGAACGTCTGGAGCTGTTCTCCAAAGGCGGCGGATTTGTATTTAATACGGTCCACAATATTCAGGGACAGACCAGCGCGGAAAACATGATGGCGATGTTCAAAGCGATTGAGGACTTCAACGCGAGAGGTTAAAAGCAGCCGCTTTTGGCGGTGAAACTTTTCAGACATGATAGGCAGTACGTGCAGCGTGCTGCCTATTGTCATGATGAAAGCTGTCTGTCCAGGCCGCATGGTCAGAATGTGTCGCGCGATCTTCGGACGGTTACAAAAAAGAAAAGCAGCAGCAACAGATCGGCGGCCAGGAGCGACACGGTTTTCAGGGGGGAAAGCTCCCCCTCGACAATCGGAAAAAAGTAGAGGCAGCTGCTCTCCCGGATGATTTGAAGATGGCAGAAAGACCAGTAGCCTGCTGCCGCAAGATAACCGGCGGCCGCGGTTCCTCCCAGCTGCGCTGTAAAAAGTCCGAGGAGCCCGAGAAACAGCGCATATAATACGGTCGCTCCGCCAAAGAGAGGCAGCGGAAAGCTGCTCCCCTTTGCCCGCATCGCGAAGGTTAAGGCGAAAATGAAAAGTGACACCAGCAGAAAGCCGCATGCGAGCCGGATCAGAATGCTTTTTGCATAGGGCCATGATTTTGTACAGAGTATATCTCTTATACCGGACGCCAATTCATGTTCTGTGATCGGAACCATAATAAGGATTCCGATGAATGCGCCGGACTGTGCCAGACACTGAGCAGACTGTACGGCGTTCAGATTGCTTATGCCTCTGATTATCGGAATGAGCAGAAGATAGCCGACGGTCAGCAGAAGACTATTTTTGAATGTGAGCGGAAAGTCTGCTCTTAAAAATGCTCCAACGTTTTTGAATCGTGTATTCATAAGTATATCCGCCTCCTCGTTTCCTTTTGTATATGACGATGGATAACCACAGGAACAGAGCGGATGCCAGAACAAGCAATCCTCTGTTCAGGCAGATCACCGCAAAATTTTCCTGAATGAGTTCGGAACCGCGCAGCATGTTGTGGCGGATCATCAGGGTGTACAGTCTGACATCTCCCGACAGGGAGGTGATGGATGAATCCGCAAACCACCACAGGAACTGAACGGCAATCGCGGCAGGGGAAGAGGTCAGGACAGTCAGAAGCGTTCCAAGAGAGATTACAATCATTGCAGTTGGGAGCAGCCACCACAGAATATATTTTATAAAGGCGAACGGATCAACGGAAATTCCTGAGTCAGCTGAATATTTCAGCAGCGGTATAAGCGACTCAAAGCTCAGAAGAATTACCGGCACCATAACCGCTGTCAGTAAAGCGCAGCAGCGGGTGAGAATAAACTTCGCTGTGCCGATCTGCCTGCTGCCAATCAGCTCCTCCATGCGGCTGCGCCTGTCTCTGAGCCAGAAAGCGGCGGTTACAAATACGGGGTACAGCCCCAGAGATCTTGTCATATAGTCGCAGAACAATCTGGCGAAAGCGCCGCTGACCCTATCGTCGCATATGGTTTTCTGATATTCTTCCATGGCTTTGTCATACGTCATTTCTTCCTGTCCGAAATATTCTGTCAGCATCTCCATCGAATAACGGGAACCGGGGCCGAGAATCTCTTCCACCTCTCTCATGAGATCCTGAAATCTGTCATACGAAACCTGTGAAACAAAATGTTCGGTAAAGTCCCCGGTATCTTCTGTATCGCCGCTGGCGGGGGCCTCAAAGATCAGACTGCCGCCTTCCGTCTGTACGGGATCATTTCCCATATGGATGATGTTTCCGTTTACAGCCGGAAAATAGCCGTCCGGAAGAGAGGTAATCTGCGCTTTTGTCAGGCCGGTGATTTCTTTTATAATATCTAAAATTTTATTCTGGTCTTCCTCATTCAGAACGACCTCTTTGTAATAGCTAAAGGGGTACGCTGCGTAGGAATTTTTCAGATATTCCATGATCAGAAGGTCAGTGCCGCCGCACATGATTTTTGATGGAACCTCCTTGGGTTTTGTCCCATAGCTCTGTGCGCCGAGTTCCGGCTTTTTCAGGATGGACCCTCCGGCAAACTCTGAAAAAACCGAGGTCTCGCTGCTTTTGGAAGCGGAGATTTCTCTGTCTGTCACGCCGCGGAAATTGTTATACCATGAGAGCAGGAGGAGACAGAGAAACAGCAGATAGACAAAGTTCAGACAGATCTTTTCCAGCTCTTTTGCAAACAGCATCGATGTTCCCTCCCTTTTATAGCCGGACAGATGCGGAGTATACCTTGCCTTCTCCGAGTTTTCCAAGTTCCTGAATGCTTCCTGAGAAGATAATGCGTCCGTCGAAGAGAACCGCGGCATTTGCGCAGACAGCCTGAAGATCAGCGGCGATATGGGTGGATATTAAAATAATTCTGTCCCCGGCAAGTTCCGCGAGGAGATTATAAAAGCGCAGCCGCTCTTCGGGGTCAAGTCCTGCGGTGGGTTCGTCTACCAGAAGAACTTTGGGATGATTCAGCAGTGCCTGCGCGATGCCGAAACGCCGCTTCATGCCGCCGGAAAGATTTTTAAAGCGCGTGTCCTTTTCCTGCTCCAGATTTACCAGCTTTAAAAGGCTGCCGATGCGTTCCCTGCGCTCCCTTGACGGCAGTTCGGACAAAATGCCCAGATAATCCAGGGCCATGCGGACGCTCATATTTGGATATACGGAGAATTCCTGGGGAAGATAGCCGATGATTCTGCGGATTTCCTTTTTTTGGCTGATGTCGATGCCGTTGATCTGTACGCTGCCGGAGTCAGGTTCTGACAGCGTGGACAGAATGCGCAGGAGCGTCGATTTTCCGGTCCCGTTTTTCCCCAGAAGGCCGTATATGCCGGCGGGGATCCACAGGCTGATGTCTTTTAAGATCTGGCGCTTTCCATACGTTTTGTTCAGGTGTTCGATTTTGATTTCCATGAAAAAACCTCCTTGCAAATGTTTTGTAAGGAGATTATTTCATCGAAAAGTCAATTTTGGGAAAAATTCAAAGAATCTTTTGGAATGCGCACGGTTACGGCTGCACCGTGAGGAGAGCGGTTTTCCAAATGCAGGGCATAGCCGAGCTTTCCGCAGAGAATTCTGCAGATGGAAAGACCGATGCCGAAGCAGCCTCCATTGTCCGGAGAACTGTAAAAGAGCGATGGGGCTGCGGACAATTCCTGCTGTGTGAATCCTCTGCCGTCGTCCAGGACGGAGAGAAGTATGAAGTCTCCGCTCTGTGATGCGGTAAAAATAATTTTTTCACCGGCAAACCGAAGCGCATTGTCAAAAATATTTTCCAGCACCTTGGCGAGCATTTCTCTGTCCGTCTCAATCTGTATGGATTCGGAGAAAAAAGAAAACTCTGTGAGCTTTTGGCTGCGCTGTGCCAATACGGAAAAATCGTCTGAGAGATCGGAAAGAAATTCCTGCAGAGCGATGGGTTCTCTCCTGATTTCTATTTCTTCTATTTTCTGGATATCTTTTACACAGTCCACATATCGTTCCAGGCGTTCTGCGGCAGATGCCATGTTCCGGACCGTCAATTCCAGAGTCTCCCGGGATAAGGAACCGTTTTCCAGCGACCGGTCCAGATAATCGAGATATCCCCTGACAACAGTGATGGGCGTCCGAAGATCGTGAGATACGGAGGCGGTCAGAGCCTTTCTCTGCTGCAGTGTTTTCCACATTCTGCGGTTGCTTTCGGAGATTTCATTTTTCATCTGTTCAAAGGCGCCGCATAATCTGCCCAGCTCATCGTCAGAAATATATTCCATACGGAAATCGAGATCCTGACCGGAAATGTGTGCGATCCCGGATCTGAGTTCCAGCATGGGAGCGCGCAGTTTCAGCCGGTAGTATAATCCTGCCAGAAAGACGGAACCTGAGATTATGTATGCAATCGGCAGAAAAACCATCAGAATGGTCGCGCACCGGCAGAGGATGAGTTGATTTCCCGACAATGTTCCGTAGCGGTATTCCTGCGGCAGGATGTGCTTCCCCCCGGTATCCGCATCACTGCTTTCCAGGACGTAATCCGTAATGATAACCGGTCTCAGATCCAAAAGTCTCTGCCGCATACCAGAGAAGAACAGTATGGTAACTGCGGATAAAATGCATACTGTGCTCAGGCATACGGCGGACACAAGAAGAAGCGACTTTTTGAGGGGCAGATTTTGAAATTTTTTCTTCAATTTATCCATTTATATCCAACTCCCCAGACGGTAGCAATATAAGTCTTGTCTGTGTATTCGGCGAATTTCAGCCGTATTTTACGGATGTGTTCCTTTATCACCGTGCTGTCTCCGGTTCCATCGATTCCCCAGAGAAGTTCATACATCCTTTCACGGTCAAAAACCTGGCCGGCATGTCTGGATAACAGCTGAACGATTTCAAATTCTTTCTTCGACAGGCTGACGGGCTGTCCGTGTATATAGACATCTCTTTTGCCATAGTCAATGATCAGTTCTTCGGAAAATTTTCCCAGGCTCTTACAGCTGCTGCGCTCCTCGCGGCGCAGATGCGCGGAAACTCTTGCCAGAAGTTCCTTCATGGAAAATGGCTTTGTGATGTAATCATCTCCTCCGGCCATGAGCCCGCTGATTTTATCCTGTTCAGAAATCCTGGCAGTCAGGAACAGGATTGGGCAGGATACAAAGTTTCTTATGGATGAACAAAGCTCAAGCCCGTTTGTGCCGGACATATTGATGTCCAGCAGGATGAGATCAGGAGTATGCGACAGCCTGTCCAGCGCCTCAGACGCGTTTCGGGCAGTGTATACCGCATAGCCCTCTGATTCGAATTGAAGCTTCAGCAGATCCAGGATGGAAGGCTCGTCGTCGACGAGCAGAATACGGTAGGGCGAATTCAAAGTATTCATGCCTCCTCTCTCATATTTGACGCAGAATATTATACTGCGGAAAAGTCAATTTTCAGCCAAGAAAATGATAACAGGTGCGGCTGTATTTGTGAAGCCGCAGAATGTGTGAAGGTTCGGTTGAAGGTTTGGCGAAAATATGAAATAATAGGTCAAAAAGGAGGCAGTCGCATGAACATAGCAGTACTTTCCGACACCCATGGCATACTCCGCCCTGAGGCCGCAGCCATTCTCAGAAACTGTGACGCGGCGCTTCATGCCGGAGATATCGATACCCCTGAGACGCTCGGGCAGATCAGAGCCGCCTTAAAGCCCGGCGTTCCCTTTTATGTGGTGAGGGGAAACAACGACAGGGAATGGGTCCGGGAACTTCCGGAGTATGCCGCGTTTTCTCTGGGCGGCATCCGCTTCTATATGGCGCACAGGAAAAAGGATATTCCGGAGGATCTCGGGGACCGGCAGATTATTATATACGGTCATTCTCACCGATATGCGGAGGAGATCAGAGATCACAGGCTCTGGCTGAATCCGGGAAGTTGCGGCCGACGGAGATTCCGCCTGGACCTTACCATGGCAGTCCTGCATGCGGACGGCGGGAACTGGAGTGTGGAGCGAATCGATATCTCGGAAGCGGGGAAGGGAGAGACGCAGATTCCTCAGGGAGACCTTCTGAACGTGATCCGGCAGATTATGAGGCGGATGGATAAGGGACAGCAGGTAAAGCGGATTGCAGCTGATCTGAATATTGATGAGGAATTCACGGAGCAGATCTGCAGAATCCGCGTGACGCATCCCGGGGTAACGGCGGAGGGAATCCTGAACAAGATAGAGGTGAACCGTTCAGCTTGTCGAAAAATGTGAAAGGAACGATTGACTTTCCGGATTTCGCTTGCTAGAATGTTCTACAAAAGAAGGCAGGCAGAGGGGGCGCATACCGCTAATGCGGCGCCCCCTCCCGTTGTTTTCGGAACTATACGAGAAGAGGTTGGATACATTTATGATAAAAATTCAGGAATACAGAGGTCACATTCGCAACTGGAAAGCGCTCTGCGAAGAGCTTGGAATTGACAGCACGCTGTCCAGGGAGGCTCGTGAGGAGCAGATTATCGTCCGCGCGTATGAGAAGTGGGGCTGCCATATGGCAGATCATATCTATGGAATGTTCGCGTTCGCGCTGTGGGATGAGCAGAAGGAGGAGCTCTTCTGTCTGAGGGATCAGTTCGGAACAAAGCCGTTCTACTATTACCAGACTGCAGACGGCAGGCTGCTTTACGGAACCTCCATCCGCAGAATCATGGAGCAGCCGGGATTCGTGAAAGAGCTTAACGAGGAGATGCTGCAGCTCTACCTGAGCCTGACCTATGTGGCGGGAGAGGATACCTTCTTTAAGGGTTTAAAGAAGCTGCTGCCCGGCAGATATCTGGTCTGGAAGAACGGCAGCCTTACCATCGGACGCTACTGGAAGCCGGAATTTCATCCGGATGAGAGCAAATCTCTGGAGGAATGGGCGGATGAGATTCACACGACGCTGCAGAAGATCATGCCTGAGGTGAAGACGGCGGACGAGACCGTGGAGTCCTTCCTTTCAGGCGGCGTGGATTCCTCTTACGTCCTGGCGATGTCAGATGCTGAGATGACGGACTCCTGCGGCTATGAGGAGGAGCGTTTCGACGAGTCGATTCTGGCGCAGAAGACCGCGGAGCTTCTGGGAAGAAAGAATTCCAGATGCCTGATCACGCCGGAGCAGTATTTTGAGACTGTTCCGTACGTTATGTACAATATGGAACAGCCGCTGGGCGACGCGTCCGCAATCGTCTTTGCGATTGCCTGCCAGGCTACGGCGCAGCACGCGAAGATCTGCTATTCAGGCGAGGGTTCCGATGAGTTTTTCGGCGGATATAATATGTACCGCAATGCCGAGCGCTACGGCGATAATCTGAAGACCTTCTATGTCGGCAACACGAACATTATGAAGGAAGATGAGAAGAAGAGAATTCTGAAGAATTACCATGAGGATGTGCTGCCGATCAATCTGGTAAAGGATATTTATGAGGAGACGGAAGGTCTGGATCCGCTGACGAAGATGTCCGATGTCGACATTCAGATCTGGCTGGAGGGCGATATCTATCTGAACGTAGACAAGATGAGCACCGCGGCAGGCCTGGAGATCCGCATGCCGCTCACGGATATGAGAATTTTCGATATCGCGTCCCGCATGCCGTCTAAATATAAAGTAACCGATGATCAGAATAAGGTGGCGCTGCGCACTGCGGCCGCTAAGGTTCTGCCCGACGAGATCGCGTTCCGCAAGAAGCTCGGATTTATTGTGCCGATCCGCATCTGGATGGCGGACGACCGCTATAATCAGGATGTGAGAGCGAAGCTTTCTGGAAGTACCGCGGAGAAGTTCTTCAATCTGAATGAGATTCAGGCAATTTTTGATGATTATATTGCGGGAAATTCCGATAACTGGAGAAAGATCTGGACGATTTATACCTTCCTGGTATGGTATGAAGAATATTTTGTAAAGCGATAAATTTCAGAATCCGGGGACAGCGAAGTCCCCGGATTGTAACAGTTCAGCCTTGCTGAACCGTTACATGCAAAATCCATTTATAATCGCCTTCGGCGATGGGATTTTGCACTCCTGAATCACGTTCTTACGGTCTGCGCAGCATGTGCGCAGACCTGGGCTGAACTGTTACCCTAGGTTCTTTATTTCCGGGGAAAAGGCTTGTATTTTTATCCTGTCTGTGATATTGTTAGGATACAGATAAATCATTTCTTTATTTTATTCCGGCGTTTCGCCAAAATTACCAGTTTTTATAATTGAATATCGAAAAGGAGGAGCTTTATGCAGAAAAATACGGTTTTCTATGAGGGTTTACGCTGCCGTGCCAACACCAAGGCGGCATTTGTGCGGTGGTATATGGGCAGATCCGAGGAGTTTCAGCGGATAATTTTGGAGGAAATTATGGGCTGGAAGGAAAAGGAACGATTTGTGGATGTCACGCAGCTTGGAGACGGAAATGTGAAGGTGCGCACTGAGTGGGATGAGCGGCAGCAGGAGGAGATCTTTGACGCAGTCTTTGAGAGACGCCTGAGAGGCCGGATGGAATGTTTCCCCGGGGAGATACAGTTTCTGATGGCGCCGGCGATGGAGATGAACGGGTGTGAGATAAAGATTGACACGCTGCCGTTTCTCGTGTACGCGGTCACAAAGAGCAAAGCATCCAGGGAGCAGCTGGAAGCGTATGCGATGGGGAGAGAGGAGCAGCTGTATGCGGCGTTTCTGGAATCTCCCTACAGGGAAATACCGTTTCTACGCTGGTTTCTGCTGGAGGAGAAGCGTGCGGCAAAGCTGGCGGCAGGGCTGCTGTGGGAATTGAGGCAGTCTCCGGAGGATGAACGGGGCTACAGAGAGTTTTTGGAGATTCTGTATGCCGGAGCCGGTCCGGTGAGGGACGCCGTGCGGCGGCTGGACTGTTTCACGGGCGAGAATTTTAAGGACTTTGCGGGATCGCAGGAGTGTATGGAACTGACGCTCTCGAGAATGGTGGTTCAGCTTCTGACTGCAGAGGAGTACGGGATTCCGGTGATTCAGGATTATACTTATTATATGACGCTGATGATGCTTCAAAAGTACGAGGAGGACTGGATGCGGCAGCCGCGGCCCGATACCGTCAGGGAACGGGGCAGATACGCCTGTAAACGGATTATGAGAGAGTTTGACTGTCCCGGTTCGTATTATCTGAGCACCTACATGGACGGAAGAAACCGTGAGGACTGGGGAGAGGCCATGGAGGAGCTGTTTCGCAGTTATGGACTGGAACAGAGAATGCTCTCCGGAATCAGTCTGGACCGGAAGGAGACGGAGCAGATCTGCGGAATTTTTGAGGACACGGATAAGCGGACGTACAAGCTGCTTCTGCTTGCGGCGACGCTGTGCAAATATATAGGAAGCATCCATGAAAAATACGATAAAACCGGAAATTGACAAAGCACTGAGAGTATGCTAATATCCAAAGTAGCTGAAAAAAGCAAACCGTTGAACGGGAAGAGTACCTGCGGGCGGAAGCGCACAGAGAGCTGCTAAGAGGTGGGAATGCAGCGGCGGATACCGCGGAGAATGGGCCCGTGAGGGCGAACTGAAATCGTGAGAGAGTAGGGGAGACGTAAGCGGCAGAACGTTACCGCTGCCGGCGCATGGTATGTGCGCGTTGAGTGCATTCGCAAGAATGAAGTGTAGGTGGCACCGCAGAAGAGAGATTCTCCTGTCCTATCGAAGAAGAAGATAGGACAGGAGTTTTTTGCTGTATGGGAATAAACAGGAGGTAAAGAGATATGGGAAAAATTATACTGACGGGCGACAGGCCCACAGGAAGGCTGCATGTAGGCCATTATGTAGGCTCTCTGAGAAGACGCGTGGAGCTTCAGAATTCCGGAGAGTATGACAAGACATTTATTATGATCGCAGACGCGCAGGCGCTGACGGATAATATTGAGAATCCGGAGAAGGTACGGCAGAACATCATCGAGGTGGCGCTGGACTATCTGGCGTGCGGGCTGGATCCGGCGAAATCCACGCTGTTCATCCAGTCGCAGATCGCGGAGCTGTGTGAGCTGACCTTCTATTATATGGATCTGGTTACAGTATCCAGACTGCAGAGGAACCCTACCGTAAAGTCCGAGATCAAGATGCGCAATTTTGAGGCGAGCATCCCGGTTGGATTTTTTACTTATCCGATCAGCCAGGCGGCGGATATCACCGCGTTTAAGGCGACGACGGTTCCGGTGGGAGAGGACCAGCTTCCGATGATCGAGCAGACGAGAGAGATTGTGCGCAAGTTCAATTCTGTTTACTCTGAGGTTCTGGTGGAGCCCGAAGTGCTGCTTCCGGAAAATGACGCCTGCATGAGACTTCCGGGAATCGATGGCAAGGCAAAGATGAGCAAGTCTCTTGGAAACTGTATTTATCTGGCAGATACCGCGGATGAGGTGAGAAAGAAGATCATGAGCATGTACACGGATCCGGAGCACATCCAGGTCAGCGATCCCGGTCATATCGAGGGAAATACAGTGTTTACCTATCTGGATGCATTCTGCCGTCCGGAGCACTTTGAGAGATATCTTCCGGATTACGCGAATCTGGATGAGCTCAAGGCGCATTATCAGAGAGGCGGACTGGGAGACGTGAAGGTGAAGAAGTTCCTCAACAATATCATTCAGGAGGAGCTGGAGCCCATCCGCAGCAGGAGAAAGGAATTTGAGAAAGACATTCCGGCAATTTATGAGATTCTGAAAAAAGGCAGCGATACCGCAAGAGAAGTGGCAGCCCAGACACTGGCAGAAGTGAAGAGCGCGATGAAGATCAACTATTTTGAGGATATGGCGCTGATCCGGTCTCAGGCCGAGAAGTACGGGCAGGATTCATGAAGCTGAGGGAGTATCGAAGCGGTGACCTGAGGGAAATAGCGGATTTATTCTATCAAACGGTCCACACGGTGAATGCCCGGGACTATACTCCGGAGCAGCTTGACGCCTGGGCGGACGGAAATCCCGATCTGGAGGCATGGGACGCGTCCTTTCAGGCACACGAGACACTGGTTGCTGAAGAGGACGGAAAGATTGTCGGATTCGGGGATCTGGATCGTTCGGGCTATCTCGACCGCCTGTATGTGCACAGGGAGCATCAGGGACGCGGCATTGCATCATTGCTGTGCAGCAGGCTGGAAGAGCTGTCAGAAGGGGATGTTGTCACAGTACACGCTTCTGTTACAGCAAAGCCGTTTTTTGAGAAAAGGGGTTACCGCACTGTGAAGGAGCAGCAGGTAAACCGCAAAGGAATTCTGCTTACAAATTTTGTGATGGAAAAAAGAAAATAAGGTTCGAAAAGGCATCTGATATATGCGAAAAGTATTATTTATGGATTTTTACGGTACAGTCGTATATGAAAACGGACCTCAATCGGAAGAGGTTATACGCCGGATTTTCAGAGCGGGAAACGCTGAAAGCCCGGAGGAGATTGTGTCTTACTGGTGGAAGGAGTACGGCGGATTTTTGGAGAACTGTGTCGGAGAGAGATACCGCAGGCAGTATGATCTGGCGCTGGAGTGTCTGCAGAGATGTCTGGAAAAATTCGGGGCATTATCCCTGGACGCCGCAGAACTGCGCGATTTGATGGTGCGGCACTGGTGCTGTCCGCCGATGTATGAAGACGCGCGGACATTTCTGGAAAACCTGGACTGTCCGGTATATTTCGTCACAAACAGCGACGATGCGTTTATGCGGGAGGCGGTTAAGAACCTGCAGTTATCTCCCGCAGGCATCATTACGAGCGAGGAGGCGCGTTACGGGAAGCCGCACAGAGAACTGTTCGAGTACGCGCTGAAGAAGCTGAATCTGGCTCCGGAAGAGGTTGTGCATATCGGGGATTCCCTGAAAGGGGACGCCCTGTGTCCCACGTCCCTGGGGATTCGCGCGATCTGGCTGAACCGCGGGGGAAGAGCGGTCCCGGAAGGGGTGACGGCCGCGCCTGGCCTCAAAAAAGCGGCAGAACTTCTTGCTGTCATAGAGTGACAAGCCATTACTTCATGTGGTAAAATTAGAGTAATTAGTCAATGGAAAGCGGTGGTAGTATGCTTGAAAAAGACAATATGACGGCAATTGATGTGATAGAGAATTTGATTGGGAAGCTGCCGGGAGGCGTCTTCTGCGGGTATCTGGAAGCGGGCTATCCCATCTGCTTTGTGAATGAAGAATTTCTGGAAATGACCGGACATACCCATGAAGAAATTCTGGAAGATACTGGCGGGAAGATCAGGGAGTTTTTCTTTGAGCAGGATAGGGAGAATATTTGCCGCGATATCCGCAGCGCGCTTGAGAAATACGGAAGATATGAGGTAGAATACCGGATCAGGAGAAAAGACGGCACGTATTTCTGGGCATATATTCTGGGAAAGAGAATAGATATGCCGGATGGCCGCAGTGTTTTGGCCAATGTGCTGTTTGATGTGTCGAAAAACCGGCAGATGAAGAAGCTGCTTCTGGAGGAGAATGCAAGAGATGACCTGACAGGAGTGTATAATCGAAGAGGCGGCGAGCGGCTGATCAGAGATAAGGTTCATACGGAACAGGATTATATTTTTCTGCTTATGGATATTGATAACTTCAAGCTGGTCAATGATATTTACGGTCATATGGAGGGTGACAAGGTGCTGGTTTATATCGCTGAGCTGCTCAGACACTCATTTCGGAACACGGATATTATTTTCCGGCTGGGAGGAGATGAATTTGCAATTTTCGTGTGCTCCTGCAGCGATACACAGTGTATAGAAAAGAAGTTGGAAAAAGTTAATGAGAGCTTTCGGGAACGGATCAGGGAATGCTGGCCGATGAGCGCTGCGTCTCTGTCCTTTGGGGGTATCCGGTGCAGGTATCCGCTGGAAGTTTCCGAGCTTTACCGGGCAGCGGACCGGGTTTTATACAGTATTAAGCGCACAAAGAAAGGGAGCATAAAAATACAAAATATAGAAATAGAATAAGAACTGCGGAGACACTGCCGTTTCCGCAGACAGAATGGAGATTAAGAGGGGAAGAATAATGACAAATGATATGACTACCGGAAATCCTCTGAAGCTGATTATCAGCTTTATGATCCCTGTATGCCTGGGAAATATATTCCAGCAATTTTACAACATCGCGGATTCCATCATAGCCGGACAGTTTCTGGGCGTGGATGCTCTGGCGGCAATTGGAAGCACCGGATCTTTGATTTTCTTTGTAACCGGATGGCTGAACGGACTTTCCAGCGGATTTGCCGTCTATGTGTCGCAGTTTTTCGGCGCTAAGGACTTAAAGCAGATGCGGCATTATATTGCGATGTCGATTTATCTGTGCGTTTTCTTCACTGTGATTATGACGGTGGGATTTCTGATTGCGAATGAACCGATTCTGCGGCTGATGAACGCTCCGGAGGAACTGCTGGGAGATATTAAGCTGTACATGGCGATTATTTACGCGGGACTGTTCGCGACCTGCGCCTATAATGCTCTGGCCGCAGTGCTGCGCGCGCTGGGGGACAGCAAATCCCCGCTGTATTTCCTGATCATTTCTGCGGTGATCAATGTGGTTCTGGATATCGTATTCATCGTTGTCTTCGGCATGGGAGTGGAAGGCTGCGGATACGCTACAGTAATCGCGCAGGCAATTTCCGCGCTGCTGTGCCTTGTCTACATCGCGAAGAAGTTTGATGTTCTCAGACTGCACAGGGAGGATTTCCGATTTTCAATGCAGAGCATAAAAAAGCTGCTGGCGCTGGGAGTTCCGATGGGGCTGCAGTTTTCCATCACGGCAATCGGAACGATTATCGTGCAGGGCGCGATTAATGTATACGGAGCTGTATATATGGCGGGATTTTCCGCGGCAGGAAAGATTCAAAATATTATCAGCACAGTGTTTATTGCTTTCGGAGCAACCATAGCTACCTATGTGGGGCAGAACCGCGGAGCCGGCAAGATGGACCGCGTGCGCAAGGGCGTGTACATGACCCAGGGAATGATCCTGATCTGGAGCTTTGTGCTGATGGCAGTGATCCACTTCTTTGGGCAGTACCTGATGCTCATTTTTGTGGATGGTTCGGAGACAGAAGTGCTTCAGGCTGCGCAGATTTACTTTGATACCGTTGGATGGGCATATCCGTTTCTTGGGAGTATTTTCCTGTACCGCAACGCGCTTCAGGGTATGGGCTATGGACTGGTTCCGATGCTCGGAGGAGTGTTTGAACTTGCGGCAAGAGCCGGGATCGTGCTTTTCGTGGCGGGAAAGACGAGCTTCGCGGGTGTCTGTATGTCTGATCCCGCAGCGTGGCTGGCAGCGCTCATTCCGCTGGTACCGTACTATTTCTGGATAATGAAAAAGCATAAGAAGGCGGAAGCGGCTGCTTAAAGACAGGGCTGCCGTACAGATGATCTCGGTGAATGGGAGTCTGTACGGCGGTTCTTTTTTTGAAAACAGGCAGGGTATATGCCTGCAAGAATAAAAAGAAGAGAGGAAAGGTCATTATGTATACTGCGGATTTACATATTCATTCCAGGTATTCGCGCGCCACAAGCAGGGACGGCACACCGGAACAACTGGATCTGTGGGCGAGGCGCAAGGGGATTCATATTGTGGGAACCGGGGATTTTACCCATCCCGCGTGGAGGGAGGAACTGAGAGAAAAGCTGGTCTGCGCGGAGGACGGACTGTATCAGCTGAAGGAGGAATACAGGATCAGTGACCCGAACTGCCCCGACAATATGATCCCCCGGTTTGTGATCAGCGGAGAGATCAGCTCGATTTATAAGAAGTACGGGAAAGTCCGCAAGGTGCACAGCCTCATCCTGCTGCCCGGTTTTGAGAGCGCGGAACTGATTTCGAGGAAGCTGGAGGAAATCGGGAATATCCACTCGGACGGGCGGCCGATTCTGGGACTGGACTGCCGGGATCTGCTGGAGATTGTGCTGGAACTCTGCCCGGAAGCGATGTATGTGCCCGCGCATATCTGGACGCCGCATTTTTCCCTGTTCGGCGCATTCTCGGGGTTTGATACGATAGAGGAGTGTTTTGGCGACCTGACCGGGCACATCCATGCGCTGGAAACAGGACTGTCCTCAGATCCTCCGATGAACTGGAGAGTTTCGGCCCTGGACCGCTATCAGCTTATTTCAAACTCAGACGCCCATTCCCCGGCAAAGCTCGGCAGGGAGGCAAATCTGCTGGACTGCGAATTGTCTTACCGGGGGCTGAAAAGAGCGATAGAGACCGGAGAAGGCCTGTACGGAACGATTGAATTTTTCCCGGAGGAGGGAAAGTACCACTTTGACGGACACCGGAAATGCAATCTCTGCCTGGCGCCTTCAGAGAGTGAGCGGTATGGCGGCATCTGCCCGGTGTGCGGCAGGAAGATCACGATCGGCGTATCTCACCGGGTCGAACAGCTTGCCGACCGGGCGGAGGGATACCGAAAACCCGACGCAAAGAAGTTCGAGAGCCTTGTGCCGCTTCCCGAGGTGATCGCGGCGGCGACCGGACACTCGGCCGCGGGAATGAAAGTACAGAAAGAGTACTTTCATATGCTGCAGAAACTGGGTTCAGAATTTGAAATCCTCCGGGAAATCCCCGTGGAGGAGATCCGCTGTGTATCCGGACGCATGATCGCCGACGGCATAGCGCGCCTGCGCGCCGGGGAGGTGGAGCGCATTCCGGGATTTGACGGGGAGTACGGAAGCATCCGGCTTTTCCGCAGATCAGAACTGGAGGACACGGACGGCCAGCTGGATTTCTTCTCGCTGCTGACATCGGGAGAAAACGAAGCCGCGGCTGCGGAGACTGCCGCTGCGCGGGAGAGCGAAAGCTTTGGCGGGAGTGCCCGGGAGTACGGCGGTAAGCCGGAAGAAGCGCAGACGTCTGTGCCGCAGACGGATATTTCCGGGCCGGTGTCGAACAGCCTGAACGCCCGGCAGCAGAGCGCTGTCCGCGCGCAGCAGAGACGGATTGCCGTTGTCGCCGGACCGGGAACGGGCAAGACAAAGACGCTGGTTTCTCATATCATATATTTGCTGGAGGCAAGGAAGGTAAAGGCATCGGAGATCACGGCGGTCACCTTCACGAATCAGGCGGCATCGGAGATGCGCGGCCGCATCCGCGGGGAAATCGGGAAAAGAAGACAGCTGAACGCGATGCAGATCGGCACATTTCACGCGATCTGCCTTTCGTTCCTGAAGTCGCAGGGAATGGATTTTATCCTGGCGGACGACGCGGTATCGTCAGAACTGGCAGCGCGCGCTTTGAAGGCTTCAGGGCTGAAAATGCCGGTAAGGAAATTCCTCGAGGAGGTTTCAGCGGGGAAATCGGGCGCGGCGGAGTGCAGAAGGGATGAATGTCTGGAAGAAGCGGTGCGGACTTATATGGAAATGCAGCGCGCCGGGAACCTGCTGGATTTCGATGACTTGCTGCTGAAGACGATTCACCTGATCGAACAGGGCAGAGCGCAGAAGGGATGGGAAAAGCCGTTTTCCTATCTCCTGGTCGATGAATTTCAGGATATCAACCCGCTGCAGTACCGTCTGATGTGTGCCTGGAATCAGGCGGGGCGGGAGCTTTTTGTGATTGGTG
Source organism: uncultured Lachnospiraceae bacterium (assembly GCA_930989745.1). Lineage (GTDB taxonomy): Bacteria > Bacillota > Clostridia > Lachnospirales > Lachnospiraceae > Egerieimonas_A > Egerieimonas_A faecigallinarum. Next base: position 19,615 of record CAKNMY010000027.1, read on the forward strand.
ATCCCGATCAGTCCATTTACGGGTTCCGCGGCGCTGACGCTCAGTGTTTGGACCGGCTGCGCCGGGATTATGAAGGCCTGGAGGTAATCAGGCTGGAAGAAAATTACCGGTGTACGCCGCAGATCTTGAAAGCGGCGCTCGGTGTGATTTCCGGGAATCCCGGCGGGGAGAGAATTCTTCGCCCGAACTGCGCATCGTCTGTTCCAATCCGGCTGGCGCAGGCGGGGACGAAGATGGGTGAAGCAATTTTTGCGGCAAAGGAGATCAACCGCATGGCCGGAGGGATCGGAATGCTGGAGGCACATGAGGCGGCGGAAAATCAGCCGGAGCGGAAAATCAGAAGCTTTGATGAGATCGCAGTCCTCTGCCGTACCCACCGCGAGGCGGAGCTTGTGGAAAAGTGTCTGAGACAGGAGGGCATTCCCTACATTGCAGCGGGAAGAGAATCTTTTCTGGAGGATGAAGCTGTGGTGAGAACTCTTGCGTTTTTCCGAAGCGTGCTGAATCCCGGGGACATCGTGTCCCGGGAACAGTGTCTGCCGCTGCTGGTTCCGGATATGGCAAACCGAAGCCTTCGGCTCGAGGGAGAGGAGAGCGCCAATCCCGTGGCGGACGCCGTGTTTGGCGAGCGGGCGCAGAAGTACGCGCCTCTGTGCGCGAAGCAAAAACCGGGAAAGATTCTGAAGCAGTGGATCGGGGAGATGCATCTGGAAAAAAACAGCGCCGTGCAGAAACTCTATGATATGACTGTCTTTTATAAAAGCATGGAGGAGCTGCTTTCCGCGGTGAGCCTCGGCGTGGAGAGCGATCTGAAGCGCTGCGGCGGCAGGAATTATACTTCGGGCGCAGTAACCCTGATGACGCTGCACGGTTCCAAGGGACTGGAATTTCCCGTAGTGATGATCTGCGGCGCGCGCAAAGGCATGATCCCCTTCGAGAGCGAAAAGCATCCTGCAGATATAGAAGAAGAACGCCGGCTGTTCTATGTGGGCATGACGAGAGCAAAGGAAGAACTGATTATAACTTCATCCGGCGAAGAGTCGGAATTTCTCTCCGCCATACCGGAGGACGTGATGGTGAGAGAGCAGGCGGACAGGAGAAAAAAGAGCGGAGAGTATCATCAGATGAGCCTGTTTGAGCTGTGAATCCCGGTATCTCCCGAATTTAAGAAAAAAATGAAAAAAACTGTTGACAACCCATCATCAAGATGGTAACATACACTCGTATCACGCCGAAGACAGCAGGTGCCGCAAGGCATAAGGAGAAAACGCCTGCCGAGGAAGTACATTCTTTTTACAAGAATCACATTGCCTCTCTGTCTTTGCGCAGAGAGGTTTTTTAGTATCGGCGGTACACTAACTATACTATAAGGAGGTGCACCATTCATGGCAAAAGTAGAACTGAAGAAACCTATCGTAGAAGAGATCGCAGCCAGCATCAAAGATGCCGCATCCGTAGTTCTGGTAAACTACAGCGGTCTGACTGTAGAGCAGGATACACAGCTTCGTAAGCAGTTAAGAGAAGCAGGTGTTGTATACAAAGTATACAAGAACACTATGATGAACTTTGCGTTCCAGGGAACTCCGTGTGAAGAGCTGTGCAAGCACTTAGACGGAACAAACGCTCTGGCTGTATCCGCTACAGACGCTACAGCACCGGCAAGAATCATCGCTAAGTTTGCGAAGACTGCTCCGAAGCTGGAGTTAGTAGCAGGTGTTGTTGAGAACACTTACTATGATAAAGCAGGAATCGAAGCTATGGCAGAGATCCCGTCCAGAGAAGAACTTCTCGGAAAACTGCTTGGTTCTATCCAGTCTCCGATTTCCAACTTTGCTCGTGTTATTAAACAGATCGCTGAGCAGAACGGCGGAGCAGAGGCTTAATCAGGCGAAGTAAGAATTACGAAAAATAATAATTTTGGAGGTAAAGAAGAATGGCAAAGTTAACAACAGCTGAATTTATCGAAGCTATCAAAGAGTTATCCGTATTAGAGTTAAATGATTTAGTAAAAGCATGTGAGGAAGAGTTCGGTGTATCCGCAGCAGCAGGCGTTGTTGTAGCAGCAGCAGGCGGAGCAGCTGAGGCAGCAGAAGAGAAAGACGAGTTCGACGTAGAGCTGACAGAGGTTGGCCCGAACAAAGTTAAAGTTATCAAAGTTGTTCGTGAAGCTACCGGCTTAGGCTTAAAAGAAGCTAAAGAAGTAGTTGACGGCGCTCCGAAGGTAATGAAAGAGGGCGTATCCAAGGCAGAGGCTGAGGAGCTGAAGACTAAATTAGAGGCTGAAGGCGCTAAAGTTACTTTAAAATAATTTTAAAGTGATCAGTTTGAATGCCGCGCAGATGGTTTTGACTGTCTGCGCGGTATTTTTTTGCTGAACAGAAGAGTTTTTTGGATGTTTCCGCCTGGGATGGGGAAAAGTTAGCAATGTGCAAAAGCGGGATTGGTATCGCAGGCTGCGTTAAAAAAATAATTGACAAAAAAATGTCAAATAAGTATAATGTCAGTTTGGATGTAAGCGCTTACAAAGAAGCGCGGCATTAAAAAATTTTAGACAACTAGAGAGGAACTTTGATGAACCAAAAACGCAAAATCACCTGGGTTACTCAGCTTGCTTATGGAAGCGGTAATCTGCTGGGGAGCGGGGCACTTGCGATCAGCGGCGCGTGGCTGCTGTATTTTTATACTACGTTCTGCCATCTCTCCGCGGTAAAAGCAACTCTGATTTTTTCGCTGGCAACGTATCTTGATGTAATTTTGAATCCTGTTATGGGATTTGTCACCGACAGCTTTTATAAGACGAAACTGGGCAGGAAATTTGGCCGCCGCAGATTCTTTATTATGATCGGCATCCCGCTTATGCTGTTATACCCCATGCTTTGGGTCAAAAACATGAATTTTTTCTACTACCTGACGACGTATATTCTGTTTGAGATCACGTACACGAGTGTAATGATACCGTATGAGACACTTGCGGTAGAGATGACGGACAGCTTTGAACAGAGGACATACCTGACAGGTTCCAAGGCGATGTTCGGTAAGATTGCGAATTTTCTGGGCGCGGCCATTCCTGGCGTTTTCATTGGGATTTTCGGGCAGGACTCCCCTACACCGTTCTTCTGTACAGGAGTCGTATATTGTGTGATCATGCTCATATCGCTGACTATGCTGTATTTCAACACCTGGGAGAGAACTCCGGAAGAAGTGGCGGATGAAGCCGTGGAGGGGATTGCGGAAGGAATTAAAAAGCTGTTTGTGGATATCGTATCCACGCTGCGGGTTAAGACATTCCGCCATCACCTGGGTATGTATCTGTTCGGATTCGGAGCAGAATGGCTGTTCACGGCGACATTTACTTATTTTATTGTGTTTGCGCTTGGAAAGCCGTCGACTTTTGTATCTGAGCTGAATAGTATGAACAGCATTCTGCAGCTTATTTCCACCGCGGTGTTTATCGGAATTGTCGCAAAATACGGATTCCGAAAACCGTTTGCCTGGGCACTTCTGGTTGTGATTGCCGGAGTCCTCGGTTATGTGGGGGTATTCCTTCTGAATGTGCCGCATCTGACATGGGTAATTGTAGGTGTAACGATTCTGTTCGGCCTGGGAACAGGCGGCGTATACTATATTCCCTGGACGACGTATACTTTTATGGCGGATGTGGATGAAGTCGTGACAAACCGCCGCCGTGAGGGTGTATACGCAGGAGCTATGACGATGGCGGGAAAACTGATGCGTGCCAGCATAGTATTTCTTCTGGGCGTGGTGCTGCAGTGGTTTGGGTTTGAATCCGGCGCTTCCTCGCAGCCGGATTCAGCGGTTCACGCGATCATCGGCGTACTGATCATCGGTGTGTGCGGGCTGGCTGTCCTGGGTATCGTGTTTTCTTTTAAAATGAAACTCGATCATAAAACACACAAAGTTGTTATTGATGAGCTGAAACGTATTCACGAGGGCGGAAGAAAAGAGGATGTGCTTCCGGAAGTGAAGGAAACATTGGAGAAGCTCACTGGAATTCCGTATGAGAGGTGTTTTGGAAATAATAATATCGGATATAAACCGAAACAATAAGTAAAATAGTGGAAAAGACTCGACAGCTACACAGAAAAAGCTGTCGGGTCTTTTATAATGCGCGCGGAATATATCAGCGCTCAAAACGGCCGTGTGGTCTGCCGGTGGACAACTGTGCCGGAAAATGTTGTCTTTGCAGGGATGCTCTTGTGCTGAAAAGCCTGCATCAGCAGAGATACGGCGGTGGTGCACATGAATTCGACGCGGTTGTCGATCGTCGTGATCTCCGGAGTACTGCAGGTTGAGAACATAGAATTGTTATACCCTGTAATCTGAATCTGTCCGGGAATCGATTTGCCCGACGCGAGAGCGTATTTTACGGCTCCGGCAGCAAGCTCGTCATCGGCGGCGATGACCGAGTCAAACACAACGCCGTTTGCCTCCAGGCTGGAAAGAAACTCCCGGGTGTTGTCCAGGGAGACCGGACAGAGAAAGCTGCGCTCCTCCTCAAAAGAGAGTCCGTGCTCAAGGCAGGCGTCTGTGAAGCCGGCCAGTTTGCGGCGCCCGCTGTAGCTCAGAGAGCGGTACAGATAGATGGGCTGGTGAGATCCGGTCCGCAGGACCTCGTTGGTGATATCGAGAATCGCCTGGTAGTCATCGCAGAGCACGGAATAGATATTCGGAGCAGCGATGTGGCCGTTGAGCAGAAAGATGGGGATTCTGTTCGCGGTGGTGTACAGATAGTTGTTTCTGTCGTCGGTGTCCTCCACGAAATTGGATCCCACAAAGAAGATGGCGTCCACGTTGCGCGACAGAAGGAGCTGGAGATACTTCTCCTTTTCTTCAAGCTGGTAGCCTGTGCAGCAGAGCATGGAAGCGTATCCGTTGTTGCGCAGTTCCCGCTCCAGATAGTAGATTGCCTGCGCCAGATAGACATCGGAAGAGTCCGCGCACATAATTCCCACGGTATGCATGGAATTGAGCCCCAGGCTTCTGGCGAAAGCGTTCGGGGTATAGCTGTTCTCCTTCATGACAGCGAGAACCTTCCTGCGGGTCTGCTCGCTGACTTTGCTGCTGTTGTTCAAAACCCGGGATACGGTTGCGATTGAGACCCCGGCTTTCTTGGAAATGTCATAAATATTCATAGATATACCTCGGATGTTGCGATAATTAATCTGTATTAAGACAGGATACCGGAAATAAAAGCGCTCAAGGGCTGAATTGTCGCCCTTTTGAGCCCGGTATCATAAGATTTTGCTTCCATTATAATGCAAGCTTTGTCCAGTGGCAACAAAAACAGCAAACGCAGCCGTAAAAAGCATTTTTCTTGAAAAAACAGGGATATTTCCGGTTGACACCCTTGACAAGCTGTGGTATAGTGGAAGATGCACTATTATGGAAAGATATGCCTAAAAGCTAATAACAAAAGGCAGTCAATCAGCCTGAAAACAAAGGGGTTTTCAGGGTTTCCGACAGTCAAATAAAAATCATATACAAGGGGTGAAACGTCAATGGAAAAAAACAGAATACGTCCGGTTGTCAGCGGCAAAAGTATGCGGATGAGTTACCAGAGACAAAAAGAAGTTTTGGAAATGCCCAATTTGATTGAAGTTCAGAAGGATTCATATGACTGGTTCCTGAAGGAAGGAATGAAAGAGGTCTTTGATGATATCTCTCCAATCACAGACTACAGCGGGAAGCTGAGCCTGGAATTCGTTGACTTTACATTATGTGAGGATGAGAAGAAATATACGATCGAACAGTGTAAGGAAAGGGATGCCACATACGCAGCGCCGCTAAAAGTAAAAGTCAGATTATATAACAGGGAGACCGATGAGATCAAGGAGACAGAGATCTTCATGGGTGACCTGCCTCTGATGACGGCTACCGGAACTTTTGTTATCAATGGTGCAGAGCGTGTTATTGTAAGCCAGTTGGTACGTTCTCCTGGTATTTATTATGCAATTGCGCATGATAAAGTAGGCAAGAAGCTGTATTCCTCCACGGTCATCCCAAACAGAGGAGCCTGGCTGGAATATGAGACCGACTCCAACGATGTGTTCTATGTGCGTGTGGACCGTACCCGCAAGGTGCCGATTACGGTGCTGATCCGTGCGCTCGGATACGGAACGAATCCGGAAATTGTGGAACTGTTCGGCGAAGAGCCGAAGATCCTGGCAAGCTTTACAAAGGATACTGCAGAAAGTTATCAGGAAGGTCTTCTTGAGCTGTATAAGAAGATCCGTCCGGGCGAGCCGCTGGCAGTAGAGAGCGCGGAGAGCCTGATCATGAGCATGTTCTTTGATCCGAGAAGATACGATCTGGCAAAGGTTGGACGCTATAAGTTCAATAAGAAGCTTTCCTTTAAGAACCGTATCGCGGGCCATGTTCTGGCAGAAGATGTAATCGACACAACAACAGGGGAGATTCTGGCAGAAGCAGGCACAAAGCTTACAAAGGAGCAGGCACAGCAGATCCAGTACGCTGCCGTACCGTTCGTGTGGATTCAGACAGAAGAACGCAACGTAAAAGTATTGTCCAATCTCATGGTAGATCTGGCATGCTTTATTGACATAGATGAGAACGAGAAGAAAGCCCTGGGTGTTACTGAGGAGGTATACTACCCGGTTCTGGCGAAGATTCTCGAGGAGAATCAGGATATCGAGGACATCAAGGCCGCTGTGAAACGCGATATCCATGAGCTGATTCCGAAGCACATTACGAAGGAAGACATTCTGGCTTCCATTAACTATAATATCCATCTGGAGTACGGACTGGGCAATGACGACGATATCGACCATCTGGGCAACCGCCGTATCCGCGCGGTCGGCGAGCTGCTGCAGAATCAGTACCGCATCGGTCTGTCCAGACTGGAGAGAGTTGTGCGTGAGCGCATGACCACACAGGACATCGACGGAATCTCTCCGCAGTCCTTAATCAACATTAAGCCGGTGACGGCTGCTGTCAAGGAATTCTTCGGTTCCTCCCAGCTGTCCCAGTTTATGGATCAGAACAACCCGCTGGGTGAGCTGACGCACAAGAGACGTCTCTCCGCCCTGGGTCCCGGCGGTCTGTCCCGAGACAGAGCCGGATTCGAGGTCCGCGACGTACACTATTCTCACTACGGAAGAATGTGTCCGATCGAGACTCCCGAGGGTCCGAATATCGGTCTGATCAACTCCCTTGCATCCTATGCAAGAATTAACCAGTACGGCTTCGTGGAGGCTCCGTACCGCAAGATTGACCACTCTGATCCGAAGAACCCGCGTGTTACCGATGAGGTTGTATATATGACCGCGGACGAGGAGGATAACTACCATGTAGCGCAGGCGAACGAGCCGCTGGACGAAGAGGGACACTTCATCCACAAGAACGTATCCGGTCGTTACCGCGAAGAGACGCAGGAGTACGAGCGCCATATGTTCGACTATATGGACGTATCCCCGAAGATGGTATTCTCCGTGGCTACCGCGCTGATTCCGTTCCTGCAGAACGACGACGCGAACCGTGCGCTGATGGGATCCAACATGCAGCGTCAGGCAGTGCCGCTGCTGACGACAGAAGCTCCTGTAGTTGGAACAGGTATGGAAGTAAAGGCAGCCGTGGACTCCGGTGTCTGCGTGGTTGCGAAGAAGTCCGGTACCATTACCCGCTCCACCTCCAAGGAGATCGCAATGACCAATGACGACGGTACGAAGGATGTTTACCGTCTGACAAAGTTTATGAGAAGTAACCAGAGCAACTGCTATAACCAGAGACCGATCGTGTTCAAGGGAGAGCACGTGGAAGCTGGTCAGGTAATTGCGGACGGTCCTTCCACTTATAACGGAGAGCTGGCTCTCGGTAAGAACCCGCTGATCGGATTCATGACCTGGGAGGGTTATAACTACGAGGATGCCGTTCTGTTAAGCGAGCGCCTCGTAATGGATGATGTCTACACCTCCGTACACATTGAGGAGTACGAAGTAGAGTCCAGAGATACGAAGCTCGGACCGGAGGAGATCACAAAGGACGTTCCGGGTGTCGGCGACGACGCTCTGAAGGATCTGGATGAGCGCGGAATTATCCGTATCGGCGCAGAGGTACGCGCCGGGGATATCCTGGTCGGCAAGGTAACTCCGAAGGGAGAGACAGAGCTGACAGCTGAGGAGAGACTGCTGCGCGCGATCTTCGGCGAGAAGGCGAGAGAGGTGCGCGATACTTCTCTGAAAGTGCCGCACGGAGAGTACGGTATTGTAGTGGATGCCAAGGTGTTCACGAGAGAGAACGGCGACGAGCTGTCTCCGGGCGTGAACCAGGCGGTAAGAATCTATATTGCTCAGAAGAGAAAGATCTCTGTGGGTGATAAGATGGCCGGCCGTCACGGTAACAAGGGTGTCGTTTCCCGTGTGCTTCCGGTAGAGGATATGCCGTTCCTGCCGAACGGACGTCCGCTGGACATCGTGCTGAATCCTCTGGGCGTGCCGTCCCGTATGAATATCGGACAGGTCCTGGAGATTCACCTGAGTCTTGCGGCGAAAGCGCTGGGATTCAACATCGCGACTCCGGTATTTGACGGAGCGAACGAGAATGATATCCAGGATACCCTGGAGCTGGCAAATGATTATGTAAATTCAAGCTGGGAAGATTTCGCAGCGAAGTATGAAGATATTCTGGATGCGCGTGTGTTTGACTATCTGGAGAAGAACAAAGACCACAGAGAACTGTGGAAGGGCGTTCCGATCTCCAGGGACGGTAAGGTAAGACTGCGCGACGGACGTACCGGAGAGTTTTTCGACAGCCCGGTAACGATCGGACACATGCATTACCTGAAGCTGCACCATCTGGTAGACGATAAGATCCATGCGCGTTCTACCGGACCTTACTCCCTCGTTACGCAGCAGCCTCTGGGCGGTAAAGCTCAGTTCGGCGGACAGCGTTTCGGAGAGATGGAGGTTTGGG
>CAKNMY010000028.1 GCA_930989745.1 uncultured Lachnospiraceae bacterium
TTCTTTACATCCTCCCAGGTATCTGTCCATGATAAACCCTTTACGAAAAAGCTCTCCCCATTATATACAAGATAATCACGCAGAACCTTTGCGTCTTCTGTCATTACCGGCTCTGTATCTGATGCTTTTGAACCGCAGCCGGATATGAGTGATATGACAGTAATGGATAATACAAAAAAAATAAATAACTTTTTCATGATCATTGAATAATATACTTGCCGTAATCGTACATATCTTCTACACCATTTATTTCATAAACAGCTGCGCGATAAGTAAATAGTCCGTGCCCACCTGAGTAATCAGTAAATTTCATCCAATAGCCCATAGAAGGAATAGCTTTCGCATTACCATAGTTTGTGTTTTGAGCCGGGGATGTAATATTGTTTGGAGACTCTTCAAGACAGTCACTTTGAATAAGGCAACTGTCTCCATAAGGAGAATCATATACACCATCTGAATATTTATGACCCATTATTTCTACATTACAGATCAAACTTTTAACAATTACATTAGATGTATTAGCTCTCCAAGAAATATTACTGCTTCTGGCTCTGTATAAATTACCATTATGTAATGAGCGCATAACATCATAGACAAAACTACTTGTAAGGGTCAAATTAACATATTCATCCTGTATCGGACCTTTATTTTCTTGAAAATACGGATTACTTAAGGTGTTTCCGTCAATACGAAGTGGCAAAACAGTTGTTACGGTTACTTCATCACCGTTTACTTCTTTTGCTACAAGCATTTTTTCACCACCAGCGCTTCTGGATGCAGGATTGGCATAACATTCCTGAACTTCAAAGTCCAGATCAGTGCCTTCGGGAAAAGCTATTTCCAAAGCTGCTTTTGTAATATCATCTTCAGTTACAATATGTTCTTCTGCACTTACTGGGACTGCGCTTGTAAATAAAACTGTTGACACCAGTAATGCTACTATTTTTTTGAAAGTTCTTTTTTTCATATGAAATCCTCATTAAATAAAATCGATGAATTGGAACATAGAAAAATTGTATTTCTCTCCATTGGAATCGCCCCCCTCTGATTCATTGATATTTGAAGTTTAACGCATTAACTTAAAAAAATCAATATATAAAATGGATAAAAACCTAAAAATTTTTTGTATAAATCAATATATTTAAATAAAATTCAAAAAATAATGTTATTTCAAAATGATTTGTGCGTTTTCTTTAAAGGGGAATAGTTATCCGGATATCTAAGATGAAGACCGCTCACATATCAATATAACGCTTCCTCTGATTGGGACGATCCGTTTTCCGCCTTTCTTTGTTGTTAAAATTATCACAATAATTTCAAATGTCTCACACAACTTCCCATTCACAGATAAAACACGAAAAAAAGCGAAATCGAGCAACTTTAAATTTTCGTTATTTTTTTAACGAAACAGTATTGACATTTTTTTAACATACTGTTATACTGGCTTCAGTCGGATTGATAAATAATTAACAAGAAAGATCCCGACAGAAAATCCGAAAGATGTATATAATTTAAGTTTTACTATTATAATGGGAGGACAAGGAAATGGCAGAGAAAGAAACCATGAACGTACCTGCAGTGATTGACAACGCAGAAGCGCTGGAAGCAAAGCTGGCGGCTATGAAGGAAGCGCAGAAGGTATTTGCAACCTATACACAGGAGCAGGTTGACAAGATCTTCAAGGCTGCCGCTATTGCCGCAAACAAGGCGCGTATCCCGCTGGCAAAGATGGCTGTTGCTGAGACGGGTATGGGCGTAATCGAGGATAAGGTAATCAAGAACCATTACGCAGCAGAGTATATCTACAACGCGTACAAGGATACGAAGACCTGCGGCGTAATCGAAGAAGATCCGGTTTATGGTATCAAGAAAATTGCTGAGCCGATCGGTGTAATTGCAGCAGTTATCCCGACCACGAACCCGACTTCCACAGCAATCTTCAAGACCCTGATCGCACTGAAGACAAGAAACGCAATCATCATCAGCCCGCATCCGCGCGCAAAGGGATGCACGATTGAGGCTGCCAAGATCGTTCTGGAGGCAGCTGTGAAGGCAGGAGCTCCGGAAGGAATCATCGGATGGATTGACGTGCCGTCTCTGGAGCTGACCAACATGGTTATGAAAGAGGCTGACATCATCCTCGCGACAGGCGGTCCGGGCATGGTAAAAGCGGCATACTCATCCGGAAAACCGGCGCTGGGCGTTGGAGCCGGCAATACTCCGGTAATCATCGACGATACTGCAGACATCCGTCTGGCTGTAAACTCCATCATTCACTCCAAGACCTTTGACAACGGTATGATCTGCGCGTCCGAGCAGTCTGTAACCGTTCTGGAGAGCGTATACGATGACGTAAAGAAGGAGTTCGCGGCACGCGGCTGCTATTTCCTGAAGCCGGATGAGTTGGACAAGGTGAGAAAGACCATTATTATCAACGGCGCGTTAAACGCGAAGATTGTAGGCCAGAAGGCAGCTACCATCGCGTCTATGGCAGGCGTTTCCGTTCCGGAGAACACCAAGATCCTGATCGGTGAGGTTGAGTCCGTTGATATTTCCGAGGAGTTCGCTCACGAGAAGCTTTCCCCGGTACTTGCAATGTACAAGGCAAAGACTTTCGATGAGGCTATTGCAAAAGCTGAGCAGCTTGTAGCTGACGGCGGATACGGACATACCTCTTCTCTGTACATTGACGTGCGCGAGAAAGAGAAAATGGCTAAGCACGCTGCAGCGATGAAGACCTGCCGTATCCTTGTAAACACTCCGTCCTCTCAGGGTGGTATCGGTGACCTGTACAACTTCAAGCTGGCTCCGTCCCTGACACTGGGCTGCGGTTCCTGGGGCGGAAACTCCGTATCCGAGAACGTTGGAGTAAAACACCTGATCAATATCAAGACAGTTGCCGAGAGGAGAGAGAACATGCTGTGGTTTAGAGCGCCGGAGAAAGTATACTTCAAGAAAGGCTGCATGCCAGTAGCGCTGGATGAGCTGGGAACGATCATGCACAAGAAACGTGCTTTCATCGTAACAGACTCCTTCCTGTACAAGAACGGAAACACAAAGGCGATCGAGGAGAAGCTGGATTCCATGGGAATCGTACACACCTGCTTCTACGATGTAGCTCCGGACCCATCTCTGGCTTCCGCAAAAGCAGGAGCAGCGGCAATGACATCCTTTGAGCCGGATGTAATCATCGCTCTGGGCGGCGGTTCCGCTATGGATGCTGCCAAGATCATGTGGGTTCTGTATGAGTACCCGGATGCAAACTTTGAAGACATGGCTATGGACTTCATGGACATCAGAAAGAGAGTATACACCTACCCGCACATGGGCAAGAAAGCATACTTCGTAGCAATCCCGACCTCCTCCGGTACAGGTTCCGAGGTAACTCCGTTCGCAGTTATCACAGACCAGGATACAGGAGTGAAATGGCCGCTGGCTGACTACGAGCTGATGCCGGATATGGCAATCGTAGACACTGACAACATGATGACTCAGCCGAAGGGACTGACCTGTGCTTCCGGTATCGACGTTATGACTCACGCAATCGAGGCTTACGTATCTATTATGGCTTCTGATTACACAGACGGTCTTGCGTTAAAGGCAATCAAGCTGGTATTCGAGTACCTGCCGAGAGCATACAAGGACGGTACAGACGTTGTTGCGCGTGACCACATGGCAAACGCTTCCTGCATGGCAGGTATGGCATTCGCAAATGCGTTCCTGGGACTGAACCACTCCATGGCTCACAAGCTGGGTGCTTATCATCACCTGCCGCACGGTATCGCAAACGCTGTGCTTCTGACAGAGGTTATGAAGTACAACTCCGCAGAGGTTCCGACCAAGATGGGTACCTTCCCGCAGTACGAGTATCCGCATGCACTGGCGCGCTACGCTGAGATCGGACGCTATGTAGGCCTGAGCGGAAAGGATGATCAGGAAGTATTTGACAAGCTGATCGCGAAGCTGGAGCAGTTAAAGAAAGATATCGAGATCAAAGATTCCATCCAGGCTTACGGCATCGATGAGAAGAAGTTCCTGGAGACTCTGGATGAGATGACCGAGCAGGCATTCAACGATCAGTGTACACCGGCAAACCCGAGATATCCGCTTATGAGCGAGATGAAGGACCTGTATCTGAAATGCTACTATGGTAAATAATATATAGAAGTTATCCTTATGCGGCGGAGGCGCTGCGGTCATCAGCCTGCAGCACCTCCGCTGAAATTTGTTCACATACCTCCGGTTTTATCCTGTCCGCGCTCTGCGCGGATGAGATAAAATACCGCTTCTGCGGTGGAAATCAATGATGTCAGCGGTAGAATTTCCGCAGCACAGCAGGCGGAGAAGAGATGTTTTGGGGAAAAGTCTCTCCGCCAGGACACGGCATGCCGTGTACATAGTAATGGAGGTGGATTATATGATGTTAGGAAACAAAGAACTTATCGTATCCCGTCCGTACAAAAAAGTCTACAGGGACGGTGACCGCATCGTGAAGGTCTTCTCCAAGGACCATCCGAAGGCAAATGTCTTTAACGAGGCGCTGATCCAGTCCAGGGTTGAGGAATCCGGGCTGGATATTGCGAAAGTTCTGGAAGTGGGGACGATCGACGGGGAGTGGGCTCTGTCCATGGAATACGTCGAGGGAACGACGCTCGAGGAACTGATGAAAGCTCATCCTGAAAATCTGGAACAGTATATGGAACAGTTTGTGGACCTGCAGTTATATATGCACTCCAAATCTGTCCCGAGACTGAACGATCTGAAGGACAAGCTCAACCGCAAAATCAACAGCTTAAAGGATGTGGTCGACGCTACTACGAGATATGAGCTCTGCACACGTCTCGACAGTATGCCGAATCACAGGAAACTTTGTCATGGGGATTTTAATCCTTCCAACGTCATTGTCGGAAGCGACGGCAGGATGACCATTGTAGACTGGTCTCACGCGACAGCGGGAAATGCCAGCGCCGACGCCGCTATCACCTATCTGGAGTTCGCTCTGGAAGATGAAAAAACTGCTGAGCTTTATCTGAACCTCTTCTGCAGGAAGAGCGACACTGCAAAACAGTATGTTCAGAAATGGCTTCCGATCGCAGCTGCAGCGCAGCTTACCAAGAATAAACCGGAAGAGAAGGAATTCTTAATGCGCTGGATCACGATCATTGATTTCCAATAAATAGTGGGACCGCCTCAAAAGGCGGTCCTTTTTAAGTAAGCAGACGTTTATGAGTTGAGGCAAGCCCCAGTTTTATATTCCATCCGCAGAGGTTTCTTTCCGGTGAGTTCCGCGCTGCGGGCATCGGGCTGGGAGAAGCCGGCGAAGATTTCGTAAGTGTCTTCAAACCTGCGGATACCGTTGCTGTCCACCACAGTAAAGCAGTCCCTGCGAAGCGGTATGGAGGCGCAGATCTCCTCTTCGGCTGAAAAGCTCACACGGCGAAAGGCGGCCAGGTGCGCATGCGGCGTCTCCCAGGAAGAATTCATGGCGCGGATATAGACCTGGATCACGTCGTCAGAAGCCGTCTGGCTGAGATTGCGGGCGCGGACATGCAGGACGGGCGAATCATCTTCCTCGGACAGCTCCATGGAGACCATCTCAGTGTCTGCGTAGGTCAGACCGTATCCGAAGGGATACTGTACCTGTCCGCTGAAGTAGCGGTAGGTTCTGCCTGTCATCGCATAATCCTCGAAGTCGGGTAGCTGTTCAATGGACTCGTAGAAGGTAACCGGAAGCTTGCCCGACGGGGAGATCTCTCCGAAGAGCAGTTCAGCCGCCGCCTTTCCTCCCTGGGCGCCCGGATACCAGAGCATCATAATTGCGTCAAAGTGTTCCATAGCATAGGAAAGATCCAGATCGCTGCCAGCGAGAAGGCACAGAATGACGTGCTTGTTCTCTTTGGCAACCGCCTCCATGAGCCCTCTCTGAGACTCGGGAAGCAGCAGATCCCTCTTGTCACCTGATGCGAAGCTGTTTCCGGTGTCGCCTTGTTCGCCTTCCAGTGTCGCGTCCAGACCAAGGCAGAGAATGACGACATCACTGCAGCGCGCCACAGTGCGGGCTTCGCTGTATCGCTCACTTTCCGACTGGCTGCCGCACAGAGCACAGCCCTCGGAATACAGGATACGCGCCGAATCCCCCACATGACGGCGGATACCGTCCAGGACTGTAACGTATTCAGAAGCTGTTCCGTAATAGTTGCCGATGAGACATTCGCGGCTGTTGGCGTTAGGGCCGATCACTCCTATGGTGGTGAGATGGTCTTTGTTTAACGGGAGAATTCCGTTATTTTTCAGAAGAACCGCGGATTCGGCCGCTGCGCGCTCACTGAGCCTGAGATGCTCCGGTGACTCCACCGTCTCGTAGGGAATGGAATCGTATTCGCTTCCGTCGAAGAGACCGAGGAGATATCTGGTGGTGAACAGGCGGATGACAGATTCCGTGATCTGCTCTTCGCTCACAAGGCCTTTTTTGTATGCGTTCAGAAGATGGAGATAAGTGACGCCGCAGTTCAGATCACAGCCGGACTGTAAGGCAAGGGCCGCCGATTCGGCTGGTGTCTTTGTGACCATATGGTTCTCGTGGAAATCGGCGATCGCCCAGCAGTCCGACACGACATGTCCCTCAAATCCCCAGTCGCCGCGAAGAGTATCGCGAAGCAGCGTGGGGCTTCCGCAGCACGGTTCTCCGTTTACGCGGTTATAGGCGCCCATGACCGCCTCGACATGGGCCTCCTGCACACAGGCGCGAAAGGCGGGAAGATACGTCTCCTCAAGATCCTTTTTGGATACCTCGGCGTCAAACTCATGGCGGAGTTCCTCAGGACCGGAGTGCACGGCGAAATGCTTGGCGCATGCCGCTGCCTTCAAATATTCACCGTCCCCCTGGAGACCGCGGATATAGGAGGTTCCGAGGCGGGCGCTGAGAACAGGGTCCTCGCCATACGTCTCATGTCCGCGACCCCAGCGGGGATCGCGGAAAATATTCACATTGGGAGCCCAGAAGGTGAGACCCTTATAAATGGTGCGGTCTTCCAGCGCAGATGCAGCGTTGTACTTAGCGCGCCCTTCCAGCGCGATAGCCTCTCCGATCTTTTCGGCGAGCTCCTCGTCAAAGGAGGCGGCGATACCGATGGACTGCGGAAATACAGTGGCTGTACCGGCGCGCGCCACGCCGTGCAGCGATTCATTCCACCAGTTATATGCGGGTACGTTAAGGTGCGGAATCGCCGGAGCGTCATAGCGCAGCTGTGAAACCTTCTCCTCCAGTGTCATCTTCGCAGCCAGATCGGCTGCGCGTTTTCGTGCTTCCCGTCTGTTCATGTGATAGTCCTCCAAATGTTAAAATAGTAGAGATGTTTTACCCCTTGCTTTGGGGAGCTGCTGAAGTGCGCCTGCCGTCAGGGCGGGGCCGGTGGTACTTCCGGTACTGCAGAGGCGACTGCTCCGTATGCCTGCGGAAGATTCTTTCAAAGTAAGTCAGGCTTTCATATCCCACGGCAGCCGAGATTTCAGTGATATTCAGGTCGCTCTCCGCGAGCAGTCTGCGCGCCTGCTGAATCCGGTTGACGTTGATATATTCGTTGACCGTATAGCCCGTGATCTCCCGGAAAATCCGGCTCAGATAGCTCTTGCTCATGAAAAAGCGGCGCGCCACCGCATCCAGCGAGGATGCCTCCGCGCAGTGAGCGCAGATATAGGATGCCACTTCGGAAACCTTCTGGTGAGTGGCAGAGGTAGACAGGGCCGCCGCGCTTCCGGGGGCAGTGCGCCGGCGCAGGCTCTGGGCAAAGAACAGAAGCCGCGCCAGCTTTGCCATGGTCATGAGCCGGTACCCAGGCGCCTGACCGCTGATTCCGGCCGCTATGTCGTCGAGCAGGGTGCGCACATAATCCTGTTCCTGAGACGACAGGGACAGCACGCCCTGGTTCTCTCTGAAGAACTCAGACAGCGTAAGCTCTCCGGTACAGGAGAGAAATGAGGAAAAAGGCTCCTCCTTCAGCTCGATGGCGATCCGCTCGTGATGGGAATCGCCGTACTGCCCGGTCTTGTGGATCTGATTGCGGTCAATCAGGACCAGATTTCCCTGCTTTACGTGATAGATCCGGTTCTCGATAAAATAGTAGCGTTCCCCTTCCACGAGATAATAGATTTCGTATTCCTCATGGGTATGGCGGTGCTTCATATCAAAATCATAATCGCGGATCACCCGGTCGATATACATTCCGACTGCGGATTCACCGTAAATCACTTCCAGCATACAATTTCCTCCCAATCCGCCGGCGAGGACAGAACGCCGGGCAAAAAAAGATAAAAAAGGTTGAAAATCACAAAAAAAAGGTAAAATTTTATAAGCTTATTATACTATATATTCGTATAATGTCTAGTATAAAGAACCTTACTGGAGAAAGGGGAAACAGATCTATGAGATATCATGACAACAGAGTATCTGACGTACAGATTGCCTATATCGGAGGAGGCTCCCGCGGCTGGGCATGGAGCTTTATGACGGATCTGGCTCTGGAGCCGTCAATGAGCGGAACGATCCGCCTCTATGACATTGACAGGGAGGCGGCCGAAAAAAATGAGGCCATCGGAAACCGGGTGAGCGCCCGCGCAGAGGCAGTGGGAAAATGGGAATATAAAACGTATCCGAGTCTGAGAGAAGTGCTGGAGGGCGCGGATTTTGTGGTAATCTCAATCCTGCCCGGGACGTTTGACGAGATGGAGGCCGACGTACATATGCCGGAGAGGCTGGGCGTCTATCAGTCCGTAGGCGACACTGCGGGCCCTGGAGGAATTATGCGCGCCCTGCGCACAATCCCGATGTTTGTTGAGATTGCGGAGGCAATCCGGGCGTATTCCCCTCAGGCATGGGTTATCAATTATACAAACCCCATGAGCCTGTGTGTGAAGACGCTGTATCATGTCTTTCCGGAGATCAAGGCGTTTGGGTGCTGCCATGAAGTGTTCGGCACACAGAAAGTGCTCAAAGGCATCGCCGAGCGCGAGCTGGAACTTTCGGATATTGACCGCCGCGATATTTTGGTTAATGTACTGGGAATCAACCATTTTACCTGGTTTGATTACGCCTCCTACAAAGGCATTGACCTGTTTCCGATATACAGGAAGTATGTGGACAGCCATTTTGAGGAGGGATTTGAGGAAAATGACGGCAACTGGGCAAATTCCAGTTTCGAGTGTGCGCACAGAGTAAAGTTTGACCTCTTCCGCCGCTTTGGCCTGATCGCCGCTGCGGGAGACCGTCATCTGGCAGAGTTTATGCCGGGAAATGAATATCTGAATGATCCAGAGACCGTGGCGTCCTGGAAGTTCGGACTGACGACCGTGGAGTGGAGAAAGCAGGATCTCAGGAAGCGCCTGGAGAAGAGCAGCAGACTGTTTACAGGTGAGGAAGAAGTGGAATTAAAGCCCACCGGAGAGGAGGGAATCCTTCTGATCCGCGCGCTGTGCGGACTTGACCGTGTGGTGAGCAACGTCAATATCCCGAATACGAGCCTGCAGATTCCCAATCTGCCCAAAGACGCCGTGGTGGAGACGAACGCTGTCTTCGAGCGCGACGCGATACGCCCGATCTCCGCGGGAGCGCTTCCGGAGCAGATCTTAAAACTGGCAGCGCCGCATGTGGAAAATCATGAGTATACGCTTCAGGCAGCGCTGACCTGCGACAGAGAGCTGGTGGTGAAGGCGTTTATGAACGATCCGCTGATCCGCGGAAAGGAATGCAGAGAAGCGGACGTCCGCGCGCTGGTAAATGATATGATCGCAGCCACCGGAAAGTATCTTCCGAAGGGCTGGAAGCAGGCATAGAAAAAGGGGGATTCGCTCCCCCTTTTTCTGTGCCTGTATTTATTTCTGATTCTTTGCAGCTTCAGCCATTTTCATAGCGCGAACCTTCAGCGGCAGTCCGAACAGAGTGATGAATCCGTCCGCGTCGTGATGGTCGTACAGATCACCTGTGGTGAAGGAAGCCAGAGACTCGCTGTAGAGGCTGTACGGAGAAGTGGTGCCCGCTTTGATGATATTGCCCTTATACAGCTTGAACTTCACTTCGCCTGTCACATACTGCTGTGTGGACTCCACAAATGCCTGGATTGCCTCGCGCAGCGGTGTGAACCATTTTCCTTCGTATACGATCTGAGCGAACTGGCTGCCCAGTTTCTTTTTAGCTTCCATGGTGTCGCGGTCTAAGATCAGCTCCTCTAACTGATCATGCGCCTCCATCAGGATGGTTCCGCCCGGAGTCTCATATACGCCGCGGGATTTCATGCCGACTACGCGGTTCTCCACGATGTCGACAATGCCGATGCCGTGCTTTCCGCCGAGTTTATTTAACTCAGTGATGATTTCAGAAACTTTCATTTCCTTTCCGTTTAAGCTGGTCGGAACACCTTTTTCAAATGTCATGGTTACGTATTCTGCCTCATCCGGAGCTTTTTCCGGAGTTACGCCCAGAACGAGCAGATCGTCATAGTTCGGCTCGTTTGCCGGATCCTCGAGCTCCAGGCCTTCATGGCTGATGTGCCATAAGTTGCGGTCACGGCTGTAGCTGTGGCTCGCATCGAACGGAAGATGGATGCCGTGAGCTTCGCAGTAAGCGATCTCATCCTCGCGGGACTGCATGGTCCACACGTCGGTCATACGCCAGGGAGCGATGATCTTCAGATCCGGAGCCAGAGCTTTGATGCCAAGCTCGAAGCGGATCTGGTCATTTCCCTTTCCGGTAGCGCCGTGGCAGATTGCGCTGGCGCCTTCTTTGCGCGCGATCTCAACGAGCTTCTTCGCAATGCCCGGACGCGCCATGGAAGTTCCGAGTAGATACTTGTGCTCATATACAGCGCCGGCTTTCACGCACGGCATGATATAATCGTCGCAGAACTCATCAATGATATTTTCAATATATAATTTGGATGCGCCGGATAACTTCGCGCGCTCCTCCAGTCCGTCCAGTTCGTTGCCCTGTCCGCAGTCGATGCAGCAGCAGATTACTTCATAATCAAAATTTTCCTTTAACCACGGGATCAGCGCTGTGGTGTCCAGACCGCCTGAATATGCCAGAATAACTTTTTCCTTCATAACAGAATTCCTCTCAATCTTTTCTATAGTGATTTTTTATGCATCCATTTGCATAAATGAATGCCGTTTCTCTTATCGACGAACTTTAATATACACCATTTTAAAGTGATATGCAAGAGGAATTTATAATTTTTCAAAAAAACTTGCATAAAACGGAATAAAGATGTATAATTATGCAAAAATGAAAAGGGAAGCCTGGAAGTTTTATAAAAGGCAGGAGTACAGGAATCCCTGGATATTATTGATATTAAGGAGAGATGAAGATGATAAAAGCAGGTATTATTGGTTCCACAGGATATGCCGGACAGGAGCTGGTAAGGCTGCTTCTGGGACATAAGGACGCGGAGATCGTATGGTACGGTTCCAGAAGCTATATAGATAAGAAGTACGCTGAGGTATACCAGAATATGTTTGAACTGGTGGACGCGAAATGCCTTGATGACAATATGCAGGAACTGGCAGATAAAGCGGATGTAATCTTTACGGCAACGCCGCAGGGGCTGTGCGCGTCTCTGGTCAGCGAGGAGATCCTTTCGAAGGTGAAAATTATTGATTTAAGCGCGGATTTTCGTATCAAAGACGTGAAAATCTATGAGGAATGGTATAAAATAGAACACAAATCCCCCGAGTTTATCCAGGAAGCTGTCTACGGACTGTGCGAGATTAACCGCGAGGACATTAAAAAGGCGCGGCTCGTGGCAAATCCGGGCTGCTATACGACCTGCAGCATTCTGACCTGCTATCCGCTGGTAAAAGAAGGGCTGATCGATCCGGATACCATTATCATTGACGCGAAGTCCGGAACCTCCGGAGCCGGCAGAGGCGCGAAGCTTGACAACCTCTTCTGCGAGGTCAATGAAAATATGAAGGCGTACGGCGTGGCGACGCACCGCCATACTCCGGAGATTGAGGAGCAGCTCGGCTATGCGGCAGGCAGGGAGATCCGTCTGAACTTTACGCCGCACCTGGTTCCGATGAACCGCGGCATCCTGGCGACAGCGTATGCGTCGCTTACAAGGGATGTGTCCTATGAGGAAGTCAAAGCGGTCTACGACGCGTACTACGGAAAAGAGAAGTTTATCCGCGTGCTTGAGAAGGATGTCTGCCCGCAGACCAAGTGGGTGGAGGGAAGCAACTACGTGGATGTAAACTTCAAGATCGATCCGCGCACCGGAAGAATTATCATGATGGGCGCGCTCGACAACCTGGTGAAGGGAGCCGCAGGACAGGCAGTCCAGAATATGAACCTGATGTTCGGGGAAAAAGAGAGCGAGGGACTGGAGCTTGTTCCGATGTTCCCGTAAGAATAAAACAGAAATGGAGAACTGACATATGAAAGTAATTGACGGCGGCGTGACCGCGGCAAAGGGATTCCGGGCAGCAGGCACTGCGGCGGGAATCAAGAAGGGCAATACAAAAGATATGGCGATGATCTGCAGCGAAGTACCCTGCAATGCGGCAGGTACATTCACCAGAAACATCGTGAAGGCAGCTCCGGTCAAATGGGATCAGGAGATCGTATACAACCATCCCAAGGCGCAGGCGGTGATCTGCAACAGCGGAATCGCGAACGCGTGCACCGGGGAGGAGGGATACGGATACTGCAGGAAGACGGCGCAGGCGGCTGCGGAGGCGCTGAACATTCCGGAGGATTCGGTTCTGGTGGCGTCCACAGGCGTGATCGGAAAGCAGCTTCCCATGGAGAAACTGGAGGAGGGCATACGACAGATGGCGCCCATGCTGTCTTCTTCCCTCGAAGCCGGATCTCTGGCAGCGCAGTGCATCATGACCACGGATACCAGAAAGAAAGAGGTGGCCGTGACCGTGGATATCGGTGGAAAGGAAGTTACGATCGGCGGCATGTGCAAGGGCGCCGGCATGATCCATCCGAATATGTGCACCATGCTGTGCTTTATCACAACGGATGCGGCGATCTCAAAAGCGCTGCTGCAGAAGGCGCTGAGCGCTGTGATTGACGACACGTTCAATATGATCTCCGTGGACGGAGACACCTCCACAAATGACACAGTTCTGGTGCTGGCAAACGGCATGGCCGGCAATGAGGAGATTACGGAGGAAAATGAGGACTACCGCATTTTCGCGGACGCCCTGTTCTACGTGAACCGTGAGCTCGCGAAGATGATTGCCGGGGACGGCGAGGGTGCGACCGCGCTGTTTGAGGTGAAGGTGATCGGAGCCGAGAATAAGGAACAGGCTGTCACGCTGAGCAAATCCATCGTGACATCGAATCTCACAAAGGCGGCAATCTACGGCCACGATGCCAACTGGGGAAGAATTCTGTGCGCCATGGGATATTCCGGCGCGGACTTTGATCCGGAGAAGGTAGATCTGTATTTTGAGAGCGCCGCGGGCAGGATCAAGATTATTGAGAACGGTGTGGACACCGGATACAGCGAGGAAGAAGCTACGAAAATTCTGTCAGAAAAGACAGTGACAGCGATCGCGGATGTGAAGATGGGAGACGCGGAGGCGACCGCCTGGGGATGCGACCTGACGCACGAATACGTTTCCATCAATGCGGACTACCGCTCATAAAAATATCGGAGGACATAAGAAATGGTAAATCAGAAATATCTGGATAAAGCCGAGGTGCTGATAGAGGCTCTGCCCTATATCCGCCGGTTTAACAGAAAGATCATAGTGGTAAAATACGGCGGAAGCGCCATGGTGGACGAGCAGCTCAAAAAAGACGTCATCAAGGATGTCTGCCTGTTAAAGCTCGTAGGATTTAAGCCGATCATTGTACACGGCGGCGGCAAGGAGATCAGCCGCTGGGTCGGAAAGGTAGGCATGGAGCCGAGATTTGTCAACGGGCTGCGCGTGACGGACGCCGACACGATGGAAGTGGCGGAGATGGTGCTCAACAAAGTCAATAAGGAGCTGGTTTCCCTGATCCAGTCTCTCGACATCAAGGCGGTAGGCATCAGCGGAAAAGACGGAGGACTCCTGAATGTGGAGAAGAAGTATTCCAACGGCGAGGACATCGGATTCGTGGGAAATGTGAAAAAGGTAAATCCGAAAATTCTCATGGATCTGCTGGATAAGGACTTTCTTCCGGTAGTCTGCCCGATCGGAATGGACGATGAGTTCCAGACGTATAACATCAATGCGGACGACGCGGCGTGCGCAATCGCGAAGGCGGTCAATGCGGAGAAGCTGGCGTTCCTGACAGATATTGAGGGTGTATACAGAGATCCCGAAGATCCCGCGAGCCTGATTTCCGAGCTGTACGTGCGCGACGCGAAGACGCTCATTGAGAACGGAAATGTCGGCGGCGGCATGATCCCGAAGCTGCAGAACTGTATCGACGCGATCGAGGAGGGCGTATCCCGCGTACATATCCTCGACGGCAGGATCCCGCACTGTCTGCTGCTGGAGATCTTTACAAATAAGGGAATCGGAACAGCGATTTTGAGAAAGACGGAGGAAAAGTACTATCATGATGAACACTGAACAATGCATGGAAAAGACCGAACAGTACGTCCTGCACACCTATAACCGCTATAAAATCGCGCTGGAGAAGGGAAAAGGCGTGTATCTGTATGACGCGGACGGGAAGAAATATCTCGACTTTGCCGCCGGGATTGCCGTGTTTGCCCTCGGCTATGGGAACGAAGCGTACAATCAGGCGCTGAAGGATCAGATCGACCAGGTGATCCACACGTCCAATCTGTATTATAACCTGCCGCTGGCAGATGCCGCTGAGAAGCTTGTAAAAGCCAGCGGCATGGATAAGGTGTTTTTTACGAACAGCGGCACTGAGGCGATCGAGGGAGCGATCAAGGTGGCGAGAAAATACGCATGGCTGAAAGACAAGAGAACAGACCATGAGATTATCGCCATGAACCAATCTTTCCACGGCAGAAGCCTCGGCGCGCTGTCCGTGACCGGAAACGCGCATTATCAGGAGCCGTTCAAGCCGCTGATCGGCGGAATCCGGTTTGCGGATTTCAATGATCTGGAGAGCGTGAAGGCACAGATCACGGACCGCACCTGCGCAATTATCCTGGAGACAGTTCAGGGCGAGGGCGGTATCTATCCCGCGGATCCGGAATTCTTAAAGGGTGTGAGAAAGCTCTGCGACGAGCACGATATCCTGATGATTCTCGATGAGATTCAGTGCGGAATGGGGCGTACGGGTTCCATGTTCGCATGGCAGGATTACGGCGTGATGCCTGATGTCATGACCTGCGCCAAGGCGCTCGGCTGCGGAATCCCGGTGGGCGCGTTTGTGCTGAACAGAAAGACCGCTGAGAATTCTCTCGTACCAGGGGATCATGGAACCACGTACGGAGGAAATCCGCTGGCGTGCGCTGCCGTGAGCAAGGTGTTTGACCTCTTTGAGGAGCAGAAGATCGTGGAGCATGTCCGCGAGATCGCGCCGTACCTGGAGGAAAAGCTTGACGCGCTTGTGGAAAAGTATGATTCGGCTGCCGCAAGGCGTGGAAAAGGCCTGATGCAGGGGCTTGTGATTAAAGGAAAGCCGGTGGGCGAGGTGATCAGCAAGGCGATGGAACACGGACTTCTGGTGATTTCTGCCGGAAGCGACGTACTGCGCATGGTGCCGCCACTGGTGATCGAACGGGAACATGTGGATGAGATGATTTCCATACTGGAAAAATGTTTATAGAGCAGTGACAAAGCGGGGAAGCCTGAGGAACATCGGGTTTCTCCGCTTTTTACATGATTTTAATGAAATCTCCACGAAAATTTGAACTTCCTGTTATAAGATAAAGCGGTTAAAGACGAAAAGAACGGGAAAGGAGTGGAGACGGATGCCGGGACTGACACGGCAGGAGGCAGAGACGTATCTGTATTATGCGATGGAGATCGGGGAGGCAATGCTCGTCAGCGGCGCAGAGGTCGGCAGAGTGGAGGACAGCATCCGCCGGATCTGTATGGCATACGGCGCAAAACGCGTGGACGTGTTCACGATCACGTCCAGCATTGTGACGACGGTCTATGGGGAGGAGTTTCTCTCATGTACACAGACCAGGCGGGTCTCCTCGATGAAAAATGATCTGAGTATGCTGGACGGGCTGAACCGCCTCTCCAGGGAAATCTGCGAGAGAAAGCTCACTTCGGACGAGATCGCCGCGCGCCTGGAGCGGCGCTGTACCGCGCGATGAAGTATCTGATGGCGGGCTGCCCGGATATGTTCCGGGAAGAGAGCGCCTATGCGCTGCTGTTCGCCGCGAGTATGTCCGCCGGAATTATGGTGACTACAATTGTTTTTCGGCTGTGTCTGAGCTTTTTCTCAGGAGAGCGCAGGCGGAGAATCTGATATGTGCTGCCGGATATTCGAAAAATGAATGCCGCAGCGCATTTTTTCTGCGCTTCTGGAAATTCTATAGAAAAAAGATGGAAGTTTCAGGAGGAAAAGACATGGGAATTATTATTGCGTTGATTTCCGGCGCGCTCATGAGCATTCAGGGCGTTTTCAACACACAGGTGACGAAGCAGACGAGCTTGTGGGTTTCCACGGGCTGGGTACAGATCTCAGCGTTTATCGTCTGTATTGCCGCCTGGCTTTTTACAGGCAGGGAGAGTATTTCCGCTCTGGCGCAGGTGAGCCCGAAATACATTCTGCTCGGCGGCGTGATCGGAGCCTTTATCACAATGACAGTCATCAAGAGCATGGGAAGCCTCGGACCGGCGCAGGCTGCGCTTCTGATCGTGGTCTCCCAGCTTGCGGTGGCGTATGTGATCGAGCTGTTCGGGCTGTTCGGCACGGAAAAACAGCCGTTTCAGTGGAGCAAGCTGATCGGAATGCTGCTTGCTGTGGGCGGAATTGTGCTCTTTAAATGGGAACACTGACGTAAATTTTTTTAAAGTTATAACTTGTAATTGTCAGGGTTATTCGCTACAATAGATTGTGAACAGTTATGCATACGAAGGGACCTGGAGGGCTTTGCCCGAAAGGAGTTATGCAAATGAAAAGAACTATCATGTTTCTGTTGACGTTTAGTCTGCTTCTCGGCGGATGCGGAAGCGATGCCGAGGTATATCTCGCGGGGGAGGAGGAATCCCCCAAAGCAGCGCCCCAGGAGGAAAGCGCAGCCGCGGAGAACGCGGAGGAGCCGGACAGCGGGGACGCACAGAAAGATGGCACCATATGGGTCTATGTCTGCGGCGCGGTGCATGCGCCGGGCGTCTACGAGCTTCCGTCCGGAAGCCGTATTTATCATGTGATCCAGGCTGCCGGAGGGATGCTTCCGGAGGCGGAGACACGGGCGGTCAACC
Source organism: uncultured Lachnospiraceae bacterium (assembly GCA_930989745.1). GTDB lineage: Bacteria > Bacillota > Clostridia > Lachnospirales > Lachnospiraceae > Egerieimonas_A > Egerieimonas_A faecigallinarum. The sequence goes on from CAKNMY010000028.1 coordinate 17,359, forward strand.
AGGCGCAGGAGCTTTCGGACGGAGAGCAGATTACAGTGCCGACGGTGGAGGAAGCGCAGGATCCGGCTCAGCCGGCGGTATCCGGCGGTTCGGCTGCATCAGGAGACGGAAAGGTGAATCTCAATACCGCCGGGATCGAGGAACTGTGTACCCTGACAGGAATCGGGGAGACGCGCGCGCAGGCGATTGTGGACTACCGGGAGCAGAACGGCGGATTTCAGAGCATTGAAGAGCTTATGAATATTGACGGCATCAAGGAGAAGACCTTTGAAAAGCTGAAGGAAGAGGTGACCGTCGGATAATGGACAGGAGGCGGCGCTGTGCGCCGCCATATCAGATAAATTTGAGGAGAGAATTATGGCGAAAAAAGTGCTTGTTGTTGATGATGAGAAACTGATCGTGAAGGGCATCCGCTTCAGCCTGGAGCAGGACGGAATGGAGGTCGACTGCGCGTACGACGGCGAGGAAGCTCTGAACATGGTAAAGGACAAGGAATACGATATCATTCTTCTGGATCTGATGCTCCCGAAGCTGAACGGCCTCGAGGTCTGCCAGCAGATCCGCGAATTTTCCAATGTTCCGATTGTGATGCTGACCGCAAAGGGAGAGGACATGGATAAGATCCTGGGCCTGGAGTACGGAGCGGATGATTACATAACGAAGCCGTTTAATATCCTGGAGGTCAAGGCACGCATCAAGGCGATTATGCGCCGGACTGTGAAGCAGACCGCCGTGGAGGAGAAAGCCAAGGTCGTGGAAGCCGGGAATCTGAAGCTGGACTGCGAGAGCCGCCGCGTCTTCATCAACGGAAAGGAGATCAACCTGACGGCAAAGGAGTTTGATGTCCTGGAGCTGCTGGTATTTAACCCGAATAAAGTATACAGCCGTGAAAACCTGCTGAACATTGTGTGGGGCTACGAGTACCCCGGCGACGTCCGCACCGTGGACGTACACATCCGCCGTCTGCGCGAGAAGATCGAGAGCAATCCGAGCGACCCGAAATACGTACATACGAAATGGGGAGTTGGTTATTATTTCCAGTATTAGATTTCGGGGAAAATGGAAATTTCTCAAGAGCCTTCGGTTCCGTATCGCGGTGATCCTGATGATCATAGGTATCGTTCCCGGGATCATCGTGGAGAATGGAATCGTCAGCAGCTATGAAGATCGTGCTGTTTCCATACGGAGTATAACCGTAAAGAATCAGTGCGATATTTTGTGCAACCAGATCATTAAGGAGGGGTATCTGGACGATCCGTCCTCGGAGACGCTCAACGGGGAGTTTACGATGCTCTCGAACCTGTACAGCGGCAGGATTCTGGTTATCGACAGAAATTTCAGGGTCGTTCGGGATACTTATGATCTGGACACCGGAAAATATATGATCTCCTCAGAGGTCCTGAACTGTTTTAACGGAGAGGAGATCAGCAATTACGACGACGGAAACCGCTACATTGAGATGACGGTGAAGATACAGGCGCCCAACAGCGATGACGTCCTGGGTGTGATGCTGGTGAGCATTTCTACAGACGAGATCGTAGCCAGCATGGACGTTCTGGAGAAGAAGGGGACTCTGCTCGTGGTCATTATTGCCCTTCTGGTACTGGTTCTGGGATACGTGCTTTCTGGACTGCTGGTACGGCCTTTTGCGCGGGTCACGAAGGCCATTGAAGATCTGACGGACGGCTATCTGGAGGAAAATATTTCCGTGCCGGATTATACGGAGACGGAGCTGATTACGGACGCGTTCAACAAGATGCTCGCGAGAGTGAAGGCGCTGGATGATTCCAGGCAGGAGTTTGTCTCGAATGTCTCCCATGAGCTGAAGACACCGCTGACTTCCATGAAAGTACTGGCGGATTCCCTGGTAGGGCAGGAGAATGTTCCGATTGAGCTGTATCAGGAATTTATGCAGGATATCACGGAGGAGATTGACCGGGAGAATAAGATTATCACCGATCTGCTCTCTCTTGTGAAGCTGGACAAGAAAGCGGCGGACTTGAATATCGAGACCGTCAATATCAACAACCTGCTGGAGCTGATTCTGAAGCGGTTAAAGCCGATAGCGGCAAAGAATCATATAGAGCTGATCCTCGACAGCTTCCGCCCTGTGAACGCGGAGATCGACGAGGTGAAGCTGACGCTCGCGATCACGAACCTTGTGGAAAACGCGATCAAATACAACGTGGAAAACGGCTGGGTGCGCGTCTCATTAAATGCGGATCACAAGTATTTCTATGTGACGGTCGCGGACTCGGGAATCGGAATCCCGGAGGAATCTCTGAATCATATCTTTGAGCGATTCTACCGCGTGGATAAGTCACATTCCAGAGAGATCGGCGGCACAGGGCTCGGACTCGCCATCACCAGGAGCGCGATCGTCATGCACCGGGGCGCTATCAAAGTCTACAGCAAGGAAAATGAGGGCACGACGTTTTCCGTTCGGATTCCTCTGATCTATATCGCATAGGGAGGTGGAAGGATGAGAAAAATCAGAACAGCGCTCCTGCTGCTGCTCGCCGTCTGCGCGACCTTCCTTGCGGCGGGCTGCGCCGGGAAGGATGAGGAGAGCGCGTACAAGTTTTATTATCTGAATCTGGAGGAGAATGCGCTTGCGGAGGAAGCATGGGAGCCCGAGTCTGAGGACACCGGGGCGATGGCGGACGAGATGGCGTCCGCGCTCTTTGAAGCGCCGGAAGACACGGAGCATATGAACCTGTTTCCCGAGGAAGTGAAGCTTCAGGAATACAATCTGGAGGACGGCACGATTACACTGGATTTCTCCTCCGCGTATCTGTCCATGGACGCCACGCGGGAGATTCTGGTGCGGGCAGCGCTGGTCCGCAGCTATATCCAGATCCCGGGAATTGAGAAAGTCAAAGTCACTGTGGACGGAGAGCCGCTGAAGGATGCTTCGGGGGCGGAGATCGGCGCATTGGATGCGGACAGCTTTGTGGAAAACTCGGGAAAGGAGATCAACGCCTACCAGAGCGCATCACTGACGCTGTACTTCTCCAACAGAAGCGGTGATAAGCTTGTTGAAGAGAACAGAAGCCTCTACTACAGCACGAGCATTCCGCTGGAGCGCATTGTGGTGGAGCAGCTGATCAAGGGCCCGTCGGAGGAAGGGCACGCGGCGGTCATTCCGTCGGAGACAAAGATCCTCGGCGTGACGACCACTGACGGCATCTGCTATGTGAATCTGGACAAGTCATTTCTGGATTCCTCGCTGAGCGTGCAGGAGGAGATCCCGGTCTACGCGCTCGTGAATTCCCTTGTCGCGACGTGCGGCGTGGAGGCTGTGCAGATTTCCGTAAACGGCGAGACAAAAGTGACATTCCGGGATGATATACAGCTTTCAAGACTGTTCCATATGGATCAGTCCCTGATAGAAGAGGAGGGAGAGGATGAATAAACGGCCGCTCTGCGCGGCGTGCATTCTGCTCATGCTCCTTCTGGCGCTGGGAGGTTTTCTGGGCATCGACTATTATCCCAGACTCCCGTCCGCCAGGATCCGGACTTGTATGCAGGAGCAGAAGACGCAGGAAATCTGCGGAAGGATCGCGGATTACCAGGAAAAGCAAAATTCTATTCAATACACACTTAATAATACAATTCTGTTCGATTCCGAACAACAAATCCCATTAAAGACATTTCTGGTCTACACAGAAAAAGACAAACAATTTCATATCGGAGAGACGGTGCGCCTGAAGGGCGAACTGGAAGAAATTCTGCCTCCGTCCAATCCCGGGATGTTTGACGCGAGAGCGTATTACGGCGTGCAGGGAATCCGTTTCCGCTGTTTTGCTGAGGAAATACACACAGAGGAGGGCGCAAAAAGCCCGACGGCAGCGGAGCGCGTAAAACAGCGGCTGCGGGAAATCAGAGAGAAAGCTGCGGCAAATCTGGCATATGCGGCCGGAGATTCGGCAGGCATTCTCCAGGCAATGGCGCTCGGGGATAAGAACGGGCTGGAAGATGAGGCAAAGAGCAGCTTTCAGCAGGGAGGCGTGCTGCATATCCTCACGATTTCGGGACTGCATATCACGCTGATCGGCATGGGACTTCTGAAAATTCTCATGCGCAGGGGATGTCCCCTGAAGTTCGCCGCGCCCGCCGCCCTTGCCGCGCTGATACTGTACGGAGAATTTATCGGAATGGGAAGCTCCTGTGTGCGCGCGGTTCTGATGTTCTGCGCAGCGCTCGGGGCGAAGCTGCTGCTGCGGACGTACGACCTCGCATGCGCGCTGTCTCTGGCCGCGATCCTGATGCTGCTGGAGAATCCTGCCTATCTGTATTACAGCGGATTTCAGCTCTCGTTCGGTTCCGTGGCATGCGCGGGACTTCTGGTGCCCTGCTGGGAGAAAACGGGCGATGTCGCTGACCGGGCGGATACGCGGAGACGTTCCAGGCTGGCAGAAGCTGTCAAAAGCGGAATCCGCGCGGTTCGGGGCGGCTTCTGGCTGTGGCTCTTTTTATCACCCCTGTGCGCGTACCATTTTTATGAGACGGCTCCTGTGGGAGTTGTGATGAACCTCCTGATCATCCCGGCGCTTCCCGTTCTTCTGCTGTCGGCGCTTGCCGCTGCGGCTGCGGGATTTTTCTGGCTGCCCGCCGCGTCCGCGGCAGCGCTTCCGGCGGTTTTTCTGCTGAAAATCATGGATGCCATTCTGGCGCTCGGCAGAAAATTTCCGGGCAGTGTATGGATTACCGGCCGTCCGGAAGTGTGGAAGGTGTTTCTCATATACGGCGGCGTCCTGCTGTTCCTGCGGCTCAGGCTGTTCATCTCAAAACACGGCGGGCGCATGTGCATTCCGGCGCTGCGCGCAGTAAGTGCCGCAGCGGCCGTATGGGTTCTGCTGCTGCTTGCGCCGCATACGCCTGCGGGACTTCAGATTACGATGGTGGACGTCGGGCAGGGAGACTGCTTTGTGATCCGGACAGAAGACGGAAACTGCTTTATGATAGACGGCGGCAGCACGAGCGAGAACCAGGCAGGATACTACCGGATTCTCCCCTATCTAAAAAGCCAGGGAATTTCCAGAATAGAAGGAATTATCGTGACGCATTCTGACGCGGACCATATGAACGGCATCACGGAGATTGCCGGGCTGATCGGCACGGAGCAGACCGCGCTGTCGGTCGGTACCCTCTACCTTCCTGACTGGATGCGGGAGACGGACAGAGAGGATGACGGGGTGCGGGAACTTTTTGCATCTGCGCGCAGTGCCGGGATAGGCATCGAATATCTGAGAAAGGGTATGGCTCTGCACAGCGGCCGTCTCAGGCTGGCAGTCCTGCATCCCGATGGCAGCGATTACAGAGGAGACACGAATGCGGGCTCCGTGACGCTGCAGCTGGAATACGGAGACTTTAAAGGTCTGTTTACAGGAGATCTGCACGGAGAGGGAGAGCGGCTCGTACAGGAGCAGGCAGTCCGCTGCGACCTGCTGAAAGTGGCGCACCACGGCTCCGGCAGTTCCACTCCCAGGGAATTCCTGCAGAGAGTGCGCCCTTCGATATGCTTTCTCTCCTACGGAAAGGATAACATCTATGGCCATCCCCACCCGGAGCTGGTACAGCGGCTGGAAGACGCCGGGGCACACGTCTATGAGACTGCGGAACACGGAGCAGTGACGCTGCGCACCGACGGACGGAAGATCGAAGTAAAAAAATATTTGACAACCGTAGAAAATTAAGCTATGCTTTAAGTGCAGAATTTTACAAAGGTAGAGAAATAAAAAATCAGACGAGAGAGGGAATTGCGATGAAAAGAGAAATACAGAGACTTCCGGATTCAGAGCTGGATGTGATGCTGGCGCTGTGGAACGGCCATCCGGATATGACGAGAATGGAGATCGAGGCATTTGTAAATCAGAAGAAATCGCTGGCGCCAACGACGATCCTGTCTCTTCTGTCAAGACTGGAAAAGAAAAAATTCGTATCTGTGCGCAAAAACGGAAAATCTAATCTGTATACAGCGCTGATCTCCCAGAGCGCTTATCAGCGCCAGGAGAGCCGGTCTGTCCTGGAGAAGCTCTACGGAAACTCGCTGAAGAATTTCGTGGCTTCTCTGTACCACGGCAGAAAGATCGAGGAGAAAGAGCTGCGGGAGCTGGATGAATTTCTGCACGATCTGGAACAGGAGCAGGAAGAATGAAGACGGTATTGGAAGATATCAAAAATGAGACATACAAACCCGTCTATCTCTTTTACGGAGAAGAAGACTATCTCAAATATCAGTACCGTGACCGGCTGTGCAGGGCATTGAATCCGGCCGGCGATACCATGAATTTTACCAGCTTTGAGGGAAAAGGGCTCTCCCAGGGAGAGATCATAGATCTGGCGGAGACCATGCCGTTTTTCGCTCCCCGCAGAGTGATTCTGCTGCAGGACACCGGATTTTTCAAAAATCAGGCTCCGGAGCTGGCGGCATACATGGAGACGCTGCCGGACTATTTGTGCATGATTTTTGTGGAGCAGGAAGTCGATAAGCGCAGCAAGATGTTCAAGGCGGTCAAAAAAGCCGGAAGCGCCGTCGAGTTTTCCACTCAGGATGAGAAGACACTGATGCGCTGGGTACTCGGGCAGATGAAGCGCGAGGGGAAGAAGATCACCCAGAGGGATATGGAACTCTTCCTGACGAAGACCGGAACAGATATGGGAAATATTGACCGGGAACTGGAGAAGCTGCTCTGCTATACCATGGGCCGCGATGTGATTACCGGCGAGGATATCGAGGCGGTCTGTACGACGCAGATCAACAACAAAATCTTTGAGATGGTGCGCGCCGTAGCGGAAAAGCAGCAGAAAAAAGCGCTGGATCTGTACTACGATCTGCTGGCGCTCAAAGAGCCGCCCATGCGCATACTCTTCCTTCTGGCGCGGCAGTTTAATCTGCTGCTGCAGGTCAAGGAACTGGCTGCGTCGGGAACCGACCAGGCGACGATGGCGAAACGGACGGGGCTGCAGGCATTCGTGGTCAGAAACTATGTGCGCTATGCGGGGAAATATACGGAAGAGGAACTGAAAGAGGCAGTCAGAGCATTTACCCAGGCGGAGGAGGACGTGAAGACGGGACGCATGGAGGACGTGCTCAGCGTGGAGCTTCTGATTGTAAAATACAGCAGAAGCGCCTGAACTGAAATCTTTTGCAGAAGAAAATAATATTCATACGGCAATAGTTCATAAAAAATTCATAACTACCTGATACAATATAGGTAGTTGAGCGCAAAAAGAACAGACAGCGGCATGGGAGATGATCCTTGCTGACTGTCTGTTTCCGGTAGAACGGCGTTCGGTGGCAGCGTGAAGTAAAAACATGTTTTTTGCAGGCAATCGTGAGAGCAGTAGGAGCGATGAGAATGAATAATGAACAGAAACCATATGATTTCATGAAAGAAGTAGTGCGCAAGCAGCCGGTGGACAAGGCAGAGCTGCTCAAAAAGGCAGGCATTCTGATCGGAAGCGCTCTGGCGTTCGGCGTTATAGCGGCGTTTGCATTCGCGGCGGTCTCGCCCTATGCGCAGGACATTTTTGGTTCCGAGGAGAGCCCGAAGGTAGATATTCCGGCAGACGACGCGCCGGAGGATACCGGGGAAGCGCAGGCGGCAGCGGAGGATGCGGCAGGTGAACAGGCGCAGGCTGTGGTGGAGACGCCGGCGGCGACGCTCACGCTGGATCAGTACAGAGAACTCTACAGCAGCATGATGGATGTGGCAGACACAGCGGAAAAGTCGATTGTGACAGTCATTGGACTGACGAATAATACGGACTGGTTCAATCAGTCCTATGAGAGCCAGCGCCAGCTCTCCGGCCTGGTCATTGCGAATAACGGACAGGATCTGTTTATCGCGACGGAATACCGCATCGTCGAAAATGTGGAGCGCATTCAGGTGAAGTTCTGGAATGAGACGCAGGTGGACGCCCGATATCTGAAGCATGACCCCCATACCGGGCTCGCGGTCTTAAAAGTACCGCTGTCCAGCCTGTCCGCGGAGGCTGCCGCGGGCATTCCGGCGGCGACGTTCGGAAATTCCTACTCCGTGACGCAGGGCGAGCCGGTCATGGCAGTGGGAAGCCCCGCCGGTTACCCCGACGCGGTATCCTACGGCGCTGTGACGTCTCTGGACAACGTCGTTTCCACAGTGGATGGCGAATATGATATCCTCATCACGGATATTACGGGAAGCAGCGAGGGAAGCGGCGTGCTGATCAACCTTCAGGGAGAGGTCATAGGCCTGATCTCCCAGAGCTTTGCGGGAAGCGGCGGGAATACGGTGGCAGCGGTCGGAATTTCACAGATCAAGCCGCTTCTGGAGCGGCTTTCCAACAGTGAGCCGCTGATTTACAGCGGAATCACAGGACAGGATGTCACGGCGGCAGTATCCGAGAAGACCGGAATCCCGGAGGGTATCTGGGTGGATACCGTACAGGCGGACTCCCCGGCAATGCTGGCAGGCATCCAGAGCGGAGACGTGATCGTGAAGGTGGATGAGGAGGATGTCACCACCATGAGCAAATATCAGGACTATCTGGAGTCCTGCAGCCAGGATCAGGTGATCCGGATCACGGCGCTCAGAAAAGGAACGGAAGGATATGTGGAGATAACATTTGACGTAACGCTGGGAGCATTATAGAATAGGAATTGAGAAAAAGAGGTTTGCGTGGAGAACCACTGCGGAACCTCTTTTCAATGCTCTGCTCTGCGGAAAAGATGCCGGAGGCGGATTTTCTGCATAAAAACCGAAAATCATGGAAGGGAAAGGAAAAAGAAACTTATGAAATATATCAGTGAGCTGCGGGAAGGCGGCAGAATCGCAGGCGTATATCTGTGCAAACACAAACAGGCGGCAGTGACAAAAAACGGAAAACCATACGAGAATGTCATTCTGCAGGACAAGACAGGAACCATTGACGCGAAGATCTGGGAGCCGAACTCCAGCGGAATCGATGAATTCGACACCCTTGACTACATAGATGTGATGGGTGACGTCACTCTTTTTGCCGGAGCGCTCCAGGTGAGCCTGAAGCGTGTGCGCCGTGCGGACGAGGGCGAGTACGATCCGACGGACTACCTGCCAGTGAGCAGATTTGATATCGAGGAAATGTACCGGGAGCTGGTAAGCTACATCGATTCCGTGAAGAATCCGTATCTGAACGCGCTTCTGAAAAAATATTATGTGGAGCATGAGAAGTTTATCAAGGCATTCAAATTCAGCTCCGCGGCAAAGAGCGTGCACCACGGCTTTGTGGGCGGACTGCTGGAGCATACGCTGAGCGTTACGAGACTGTGCGATCACTATGCCGGAACCTATCCGATCTTAAACAGAGATCTGCTGATCACAGCCGCGATCTTCCACGACATCGGAAAGACACGGGAGCTGTCCGCATTTCCGATGAACGACTATACAGACGACGGCCAGCTTCTGGGCCATATCATGATCGGCGCGGAGATGATTCACGACGCGGTCCGCACCATTCAGGGATTTCCGAGAACGCTGGAGAGCGAGCTGAAGCACTGCATTCTTGCGCACCACGGAGAACTGGAATACGGATCCCCGAAAAAACCCGCCATGGCGGAAGCGCTGGCGCTGAACCTCGCGGACAACACCGACGCCCGCATGCAGACGCTGACCGAACTCTTCGAAGGATCCGGCGAGCAGGGCGACTGGCTGGGATATAACCGCTTATTTGAATCCAATATCAGAAAGACAATCGTATAAATGGGGGAAAACATGGAGTATAAGAAGAACGACCTGGCAACCGTAACCATTACTGACATGGGGCACGACGGGGAAGGCATCGGAAAAATTGACGGCTACACGCTGTTTGTCAAGGATACCGTTATCGGGGACACGGCGGAAGTTAAGATTATGAAGGCAAAGAAAAATTATGCCTACGCCCGCCTGATGCGCCTGATCACTCCTTCGGACCGCCGTACCGACCCGGTCTGCCCCTACGCCCGCCAGTGCGGCGGATGCCAGATTCAGGAACTCAAATATGAGGAGCAGCTCCGCTTTAAGGAAGAAAAGATCCGGGAAAACCTCACACGCATCGGCGGCTTTTCCGAAGTCCCCATGGAGCCGATTATCGGGATGGAGAATCCGTACCACTACCGCAATAAGGCACAGTTCCCGGTGGGAACGGACAAGAACGGAAATCTGATCACAGGCTTCTATGCCGGGAGAACGCATACGATCATTCACAACACGAGATGCTATCTCGGCGCCGAGCAGAATGAAGAAATCTTAAACTGTGTGCTGGAATACATGCGCGAAAATAAAATTTCCGCCTATAACGAGACGACGGGACAGGGCCTTGTGCGCCATATCCTGATCCGCTGCGGATTTAAGACCGGAGAGTGGATGGTTTGCCTGGTCATCAACGGACGCAGGCTTCCGGCGGCAGAAAAGCTTGCGGAGAAGCTGTGCAGGATAAAGGGAATGACCAGCATTACCTACAGCGTAAACATGGAGCGCACGAACGTAATCATGGGAAAAGAGATCAGACCGGTCTGGGGAAAGAACTATATTACGGATTATATCGGAGAGATTCAATACCAGATTTCTCCTCTGTCCTTCTTCCAGGTAAATCCGGTCCAGACTGAGCGGCTGTACGGCACCGCGCTGGAATACGCGGGCCTGACAGGAAAAGAGACGGTCTGGGATCTGTACTGCGGAATTGGAACAATCTCTCTGTTCCTGGCGCAGAAAGCGAAAATGGTGTACGGCGTGGAGATCATTCCGCAGGCAATCGAGGACGCGGAAAGAAACGCCGGGATTAACGGGATTGAGAACGCGCAGTTCTTCGTAGGAAAAGCGGAAGAAGTCCTGCCGGAGAAGTATGAGAAGGAAGGCGTCCATGCGGATGTGATCGTTGTGGACCCGCCGAGAAAGGGATGCGACGAGGCGCTGATCAGGACCATGGTGGAGATGCAGCCGGAGAAGATTGTGTATGTCAGCTGCGACCCGGCTACGCTGGCCAGGGATTTGAAGAGGATCTGTGAAGGCGGGTATGAGATCAGGAGAGTTCGAGGGGTGGATATGTTTCCGGAGACGGTGCATGTGGAGACAATAGTGTTGCTACAAAGAGAAACCTTGTAGAAATCCTTAGATT
>CAKNMY010000029.1 GCA_930989745.1 uncultured Lachnospiraceae bacterium
AGAGAACAGAAAAGGATAGCATGTATGAACTGTCCGCAAAAAATGACCGACTGAGGCTGCACGAATCGGGGGACTGATATGAACGATATTATGGAGAAGAATTATCACCAGAATTTTGAGAAACCAAGGGTGAATACCATGCCGGACAGAGCTTTTTATATTCCCTGTCCGGTGGACAGAAATACGGCGGAAAAATGTGACAATCCCAGTGTGATACTTTTGAATGGAATGTGGGATTTCAGATTTTACTCTTCCGCCGCAGAGGCAGATCCGTTTTGGAAGAAGAATGCAGAGAAGAAAGACGGGGAGCAGCAAAGCGCGCAGATTCCGGTTCCCGCGAACTGGCAGTTTCATGGGTACGAGGTTCCGGTGTATGAAAACATCGACTATCTCATTCCGTATTTGCCGCCCTTTGTTCCAAAGGAGAATCCCTGCGGCTGCTATCACAGGGAATTTCAGATCAGCAAAAAAGAGGGGGAGCGGTTTTTCCTGAACCTGGAGGGAGCGGATTCCTGCCACTATGTCTACATTAACGGAAATTTCGCGGGCTACAGTCAGGTCTCACATTCCACAGCAGAGTATGAGATCACAGAACTGCTGCGGGAAGGAAAAAATGAGATTGATATTGCCGTGCTCAAGTGGTGCGACGGAACGTATCTGGAAGACCAGGATAAATTTCGTCTGTCCGGGATTTTCCGTGATATTTATATTCTGAGAAGACCGGAAAATTTCATTCTGGACTATAAAGTGGAGACGTTTGTTGGAGATAGGAAAGCCGCGGTTTCCGTGCGGATGAAGACGGCGGATCGTCTGAATGAAGAGAAAAATTCGGAAGGAGAATCAGATAGAGCTCTTCTGAGAAAAAGAATTACGATTACAGACAGGGAAGGAAATACGGTAGCCTGCGGTGAGACTGCAGGGAATGAGCTGACGCTTGAGATCCGGGAACCTGTATTGTGGAACGCAGAGCAGCCATACCTCTATGATATGGTGCTTGATACGGAAAGTGAGCGGATCCGGGAGCGCATCGGCGTGCGCGAAGTTTGCGTAAGAGATACGAAGGTGTTTGTAAACGGCAGAAGTATTCTGCTGCGCGGCGTCAACCGTCATGAGAGCTGGCCGGATACGGGATATGTGTGCAGCAGAGAGCGGATGGAGACGGACCTGAGGATGATGAAACAGGCCAATATAAATGCTGTCCGGACGTCACACTATCCCGACTGCCCGGAGTTTTACCATCTCTGTGATGAGTACGGATTTTATGTTATGGATGAGGCGGATATGGAGTCTCACGGAACCTGGGGAATGTACGGGGAGAGGGATATGGAGCAGTATAGCGAGACACAGGCTGACCCGCGGTTTCAGACAGCGGTGATCGACCGGGCAGTGCGTCTTGTGCAGCGGGATAAGAATCGTCCCTGTGTGATCTTCTGGTCCCTGGGAAATGAGAGTGGTTACGGACAAAATACAGTGGCAGCAGCCAGGAAAGTAAAGGAGCTGGACAGGACGCGGCTTCTGCACTATGAATCTCTTTATTATAAGGAAGAGGATAAAGGGAAACTCGACGAGAGTTATCTGGATGTGAAGGGAATCATGTACCCGGAACTGGAAACTGTGGCAGATTACTGTGAAAGAAATATCGGCAAACCGCTGATCCTGACAGAGTATGCCCATGCAATGGGAAACGGACCGGGAAATCTGAAGGAATACTACGATCAGTTCTATCACTATGAGAACCTGGCAGGCGGCTTCGTCTGGGAGTGGTGCGACCATGCAGTTCTGAAAGAGAACGGAACTAAAGAAAAGCATTTCCTCTACGGAGGTGATTTCGGAGAGGAAAAACATGATAGGAATTCCTGCGTGGACGGTCTGGTGTGGCCGGACCGCCGCCCGCATACAGGGCTGCGGGAGTTGTGGAACTGTGCACGGCCTGCGGCGGTTATTCAGTCAGAAAACGGATACCGGATTGAAAACAGACTGCATTTTACAGATTTAAAAGATTATCTGAAAATTCGATGGAGTATCCGCAGAGACGGAAAACTTCTGGAAGAAGGTGAAGCCGATGGCTTCAGCGTACCGCCGGGAGAGAGCCGTGATCTTGTGATCAGCCACGGAAACTATGAGGGAGAAAGGGTGCTTCTGAAAATCGACTTCTATAAAAAGGGAAGCATGAAGTATCCGGAAGACGGGACGATGCTGGGATTTGAGCAGTTCCGTCTGGATAACGGCAAAAAACAAAATATGAAAGAAGATCAGGCTGCGGCGTGTGCGGCGGCGGATTTCCAGATTCGTGAGACGGAGGAAACGGTTCTTGTAAGCGGTAGGAACTTCGTTTACCGTTTTAATAAAACAGCCGGAAACTTTGACTCCATGATTTACCGCGGAAAAGAATATTTGCATGGTCCGGTTGAATATCAGATGTACCGGGCGCCGCTGGACAACGATATGTATCTGTGCGGCAGAGAACCGGGCGGAACATACAATTTCAAAACTATGGGATTTGACAGGATCAAGCCGTATGTGTATGAGACATCCGTCGAAAAGAAGGAGGAGGCGCTGATACGGTGCAGGCTTTCACTTGTGGCTGCAGCACGCGCTTCTCTTGGAGATATCGACGCGGTGTTCTGCATCGACGGAGAAGGTAAGGTCAACATGAAGCTTCAGACAAAGATCCGGGAGAGCATTCCGTGGATTCCGAGATTCGGCCTGCGTCTGCATCTGGACAGGAGCATGGAGCGGTGCACGTATTTCGGATATGGACCTGCGGAGAGCTATGTGGATAAAAAAGAAGGTGCATGGCTGGACCGCTTTTCCGGAAATGTGGAGGATATGTTTGAGCCGTATATCTTCCCGCAGGAAAATTCCTCCCACTGCGGTACGGAATACTGTATCCTCTCAGACGGAACCGGAGAGATGAAAATAACGTCGGAAAAACCGTTCAGCTTCAGCGTATCCAGGTATGAGTGGGAGGAACTGGAACGGAAAGCACATGACTTTGAACTGGAGGAATGCGGGGACACAGTGCTGCACCTGGACTACTATATGAGCGGCGTGGGGACGGGAAGCTGCGGACCGCAGACAAGGCCGGAATATCGATTTACTGAAAAAGACTTCTGCGCACAGTTTACCATCGAATGGAAGTAAGGAGGGAGCGCAGATTAAAACAGAGACAGGAAAGGAGTATGATCGTGGATAAGATTATCGTGATTTTTAAGACACATCTGGATCTGGGCTTTACGAATTTTGCCGGGACAGTGAAGGAACGTTATATGAAGGAATATATTCCGAATGCAATGCGGACAGCCCGGGAGATGAGAGGAGAGAAGGAACGTTTTATCTGGACGACGGGCTCCTGGCTGATCGAGCAGTATCTGGAGGAGGGAGAACATCCGGAATGGATGGAGGATGCGATCCGCCATGGGGAGATCCGCTGGCACGCGCTTCCATTCACGACACATACGGAACTGATGAACCGGGAGCTCTTCTGCTATGGACTGAATATCTCCCGGAAGCTGGATGAGCGCTTTGGCATGAGCACAGCGGCAGCAAAGATGACGGATGTGCCGGGGCATACGCGCTCGATGATCCCTCTGCTTGCGGGAGCGGGAGTTCGTTTCCTGCACATCGGAGTGAATCCGGCTTCCACAAGGCCCTGCGTGCCGGATCTGTTTCGCTGGGAGACAGAAAGCGGCGAGTCTGTGGCGGTGATGTATAACGGGAATTACGGTGAGATGACAGAGATCGGGGAGAGCGGTACAGCCGTTTATTTTGCCCATACGGGAGACAACCGGGGACCGCAGTCCGCGGAGGAAATCCGCAAGGTCTATCGGAAGCTGCACGAGCGTTTCCCGGAGGCAGAGCTTGTGGCCGGAACGCTGGAGGACGTGGCTGAAGCTGTGGAGCAGGCGGTAAAGAGCGGCAGAATTGAACTGCCGGTTGTGACGCAGGAGATCGGCGACACATGGATTCACGGTACGGCGTCCGATCCGGGAAAAGTGAGCCAATACCGCGCGCTGCTTCGCTTAAAGGACGTGCTTTCCGAAGAAGATATGGAGAAAATGTACCGTCATCTTATTCTGATACCGGAGCACACCTGGGGACTGGATGAGAAGATGTGGCTTGGAACACAGCTGGAGAACGGAGAATTGAAAGGAGAGTACCATTATTTTAAGAAGGAAGAGTTTTTGGCTGAAAAGGCTTCAGAAAAATTCCGGAACATGGAGCTTTCCTGGAAGGAACAGAGAGGCTATGTTAAGGACGCGGTAAACAGCCTTTCCGGGGAAGGTCTTGAGCGTGCCCAAAGAGCGGTTGGCGAATATAAAAGACCTCTTACCGATCTGGCTGGATATGAGAAGAAAGAGACCGGGCAGCTGATAGAAATCGGCGGCTATAAAGTGAGCGTCGGAAAAGACGGAGAGATTGACGGACTGTCCCGGGATGGAAGAGTATTCGCTGATAAGGAGCACAGGCTGGGAAGCTTTGTCTATGAAGTATTTTCTGAGAAAGAATACAGCCGCTTCCGGGATCAGTATGTGATCAGCGGGGAATCCTGGGCGCTGGAGGACTTCGGCAAGATTGGAGCCGGAGAGGCTGTTGACAGCTTCAGGCAGTACCGTCCGGAGAGGTCAGAGGTCTGGGTGAAGGGAAATGAACTGGTGATCCGCATGAAGCTGCCTGAGGAAGCCGTCAGACTGTACGGAGGCATGAAGGAAGCGGAGCTCAAGGCCGTATTTGGTGAAAATGGAGTCAGCTTTGACTTTGCCTGGGAGGGCAAGCAGGAGAGCCGTGTGCCGGAAGCTGCCTGGCTCGGGTTCTGCCCGCCGGATGAGATTGTATGGCTCCAGAAGATGGGTGGGAAGATCCGCCCGGACGATGTGGTATCCGGAGGCGGAAGACGAATCCATGCCGTGGAAGAGAAGATTGCAATGAAGCAGCTCATGTTCAGAACCGAGGACGCGCCGGTCATCAGTCTGGAGCGGCCGGGACTGCTTGACTTTACGGATGAAATACCAAAGACAGACAGGGGATTCTGGGTAAATCTGTGCAATAATGTCTGGGGAACGAACTTTACCATGTGGTACGGAGAAGACGCCAGATTCCGCGTGGAGATGGAGACAGAGGAAGAATGATGAGGACGGTATACGCGAGGGATTACGGGATTCTGCCGGACGGATCGGATGCTTCCCTGACGAGGCAAATCTGTAAGATGGCAGAAGAAAACCCGTCAAATGTTCGGTTTGTCCTGGAGCCGGGGACGTATCATTTCTATCCGGAGGACGCTGTAAAGCGTGCCGTCTCCGTCTCGAACTCGGATCAGGCGGAAATCAGGTGCTTCGGGGTGTTCCTCGAAGATCTGGAAAATGTTTCTCTGGACTGCCAGGGGGCGGTATTTTGCTTTCACGGAGACATGACGCCTCTGGCAGTCTCCGGGTGCAGCCGTGTAGAGGTGAAGAATCTGAAAATCACCTCAGCAATTCCGCATGGAGCGGAGTCGCTGATCCTTCAGGCGTCAGAAGAGGTGGTTGAGATCCGGATCAATCGGGGAAAATTCCCATACTGTATTGCGGATGAGAAGCTGTATTTCCTGCAGGAAGGACAAAAGGAGCCCATATTCGCGGCAATGGAGTTCGATGCGGATACGAATCGGGTGAGAAGCGGGGCAGGAGATACCTTCCCTCAGGTAAAGGCTTATGAGTCGGGAGAGAATACCGTGCGTCTGGAGGGAAACTTCCGGGTGGTGCCAACCCCCGGGAATCTCCTGGCGCTGCGCCACGGTAAGCGGGTGCATCCGGGGATGCTGGTTCAGGATTCGGAAGATGTTCTCGTGGAAAATGTAACGATATATCAGACGGCGGGCCTGGGGATCGTGTTTCAGTTTAGCCGCAATATCACTGCCAGAGGCATAGAATTTACAGCGGACCATACGGACGGATGCCGGATCATATCCGGTCACGACGACGGACTGCATTTTTCCAACAACGGCGGTCATATCACCATAGAGAACTGCCGGTTCCGGGGACTTATGGACGATCCGGTGAACGTGCACGGAACTGCAGCCGGAATCCGTCAGATCAGCGGGAGCAGAAGGCTGACCGGAGTTTACTGCCATTCCCAGTCGGCAGGGTTTGAGCGGTGGGCGAAACCCGGAGATGTGATAGCGTTTCTGCGCCCGCAGGACAGAAGTCTGGCCGGAACTGCGAGAGCCTTGTCATACCGTTTGATTACACCTGCAGAGTTTGAACTGGAACTGGAGGATGATATTCCGGAGGGTGCGGACACATTATGCTCTCTGGAAAATCTGACCAATACGCCGTCCGTTCTGTGCCGGAACAACTATTTCGGAAGCTGCCGCGCCCGCGGAATTCTGGTAACTACACCGGGGCGGGTACAGATCGAAGATAATATTTTTGAGTCGTCGGGGAGTGCTGTAACTATTACGGGGGACGTGAGGGAGTGGTATGAATCAGGGACATGTACTGATGTTTCAGTACGGAGGAATCAGTTCCTGAACTGCTGTACGTCAGTATATCAGTTCTGCGACGGTGTAATACATATTGAGCCGAGTGTGGACGCACAGTCCGATAAGATGGTGCACCGGAATATCCGGATTGAGAACAATCTGTTTGCGGAGGGAGAAGAGACGCTTCTGTTTGCTGACCATACGGGGAAGATACAATTCTGCGGGAACAGCATTTTTGCCGGCGGGGCGGCTGTGCCGCGGGTGGTTCTGCAGAAATGCAGAGATGTCAGGGTGGAAGGGAATGATATTATAAATTTTCCGGACAGATACCTGCAGACAGAGAGAAGATAAAAAATAAAGATTTCAGAGAGGTATAAGACTATGAGTCACACAAAAATGCCTGACAGATCGTGCAACTTAAAATTTAATAAGACAGTCAGACTTTGGGACGAGGCGGTTCCGCTTGGAAACGGCCTGTGCGGAGCTCTGATCTGGGGAGAGCCGGGACATCTCCGCTTCAGTCTGGACCGGGGAGATATCTGGGATACAACGCCTGATCCAGGGGTTTTAAGTGAAGAATTCACCTATCAGAATATGATTCGTCTCGTGGGAGAGAAAAATGAGGAAGAGATCCGCCGGATTTTTGATACGCCATATACAAGACCCCTTCCTTCCAAGCTGCCGGCAGGAAAGATTATCTTCGATCTCCGGTGCGAGGGAAACGTCTGCTCAGAGCTTGACCTCGCAAGAGCGGAAGGGCGCGTAACCGTAAATGATATACGCGTCAGAAGTTTTCTTCACGCCAGGGAAAAGACAGGGTACATAGAGCTAAACATTCCTGCGGAGCAGTTTTCCTTTTACGTGGAGAACCCGGAGTACGCAGTCAGGGAGAAAGATGCGGAAACCCGAAAAGCGGATGAAGACGGCTGCGGGATCGAACCGGAAACTGCGTCCGCCGGTTCCCTAAAGCAGCTTAAATATGAAAAACCTGAGGTCTTCCGGACGGAAGACGGACAGTATTTTATTCAGAAAATCAGCGATACCTTTTCCTACGGTGTATTTGCAAAGATAAGAGAAAAAGAAGGCAGGACTCTGCTCGCATATTGGATTGGAACTTCTCGCGACGGAGAGGACTGGAAGGAAAAGGCAGAGGAAAGACTGGAAAGCGCTCTGGATAGAGGATACGACGAGACCTTTGCGTCACATTGCAGCTGGTGGGAGGAGTTCTGGGGGCAGAGCAGCGTCACGCTGCCGGATCCGCTTTTTGAGAAAAACTGGTATCTGACCAATTATTTTCTGGCATGCTGTTCACGGAAGGGCTGCTATCCCATGCCGCTGCAGGGAGTATGGACTGCGGACAACGGGGAACTTCCGCCCTGGAAAGGGGATTATCATCACGATCTGAACACACAGATGAGCTATTACAGCTATTTGAAGGCAAACCATATGGAGGAGGGGGAGGCGTTCACGGATTATCTGTGGGGCATGCGGGAATGTGCCGGAAATTTTGCCCGCCGATATTTCGGAGCGCGCGGCATCTGCCTTCCGGCAGTCATGGCTATCGACGGCACGCCTCTTGGCGGATGGGGAATGTATTCCCTCTCTCCGACGAACCAGCTCTGGCTCTGCCAGGCGTTCGAACGGCACTATCGTTTTTCGGGAGACAGGGAATTCCTGCGAGGGAGAGCGTATCCGTATCTGAAAGAGACGGCGGAATTTATTCTCGATATTCTGGAGGAAAGAGATGGAAAATATTATCTTCCGGTGTCCAGTTCGTCAGAAATCCACGATGATCATATCGAGGCATTCCTGACACCTAATTCCAACTATGACCTGGCGCTGATGCGGTATCTGTTTACCGCTCTTGCATCTATGGCGGAGGAGCTTGGAAACGGAGAGGAGAAGCTGTGGAGAGAACATCTGGGAAAATGTCCGGATCTGGCTGTGGACGGGGACGGAGTGCTCATGCTCAGTCCGGACGAGCGGCTGACGGAATCACACCGCCATCACGCTCATGCCATGGCGATACATCCTCTGCGGCTGATGTCCTATGACACAGAGGAAAATAAGAAAGTGATCGACGCCACAGTTCTTGACCTGGAATGCATGGGAACCGGCAGCTGGGTGGGGTATTCATTTACCTGGCTGGCAGAGTTCTTCGCGGTTCAGAAAAACGGAAACGGAGCCGCGCACCAGCTGGAAGTGTTCTGGAAATATTGCTGCTCCCAGAATGGTTTCCATCTCAACGGAGATTACAGACGTGCGGGAGTCACAAGTCTTCATTACCGCCCGTTCACGCTGGAAGGAAATTTCTGCGCCGCGGACGCGCTTCAGGAGATGCTACTGCAGAGCGAAAACGGGATTCTTGATCTCTTCCCTGCAATACCGGATGAGTGGAGAGAAAAGAGGGTGGCGTTTGAAAATTTCCGCGCGGAAAAAGGACTCCTCGTGTCCGCAGAGTGGGAGAGCGGAGAGCTGACAGCTCTGACGCTCAGACCGCAGTATGACGGGGAGATCTTTTTCCGGGATTATAAGCAGGCGGAGAAGATATTCAGAAATACTCCGGTGGCTGTGGAGGAGAGAGACGGTATGGGCGTGATCCGTGTCCAAGGCGGCAAGATATTGCATGCCGGAGTCTGAAGCTATCGGATGCGCACGCACACCGGTGTCGGCTGCGGCACGGAATGGGAAAAGCTGAGCCGTCCGTCTGCGGGATTGCGCAGGAAGATACTCAGAGAGCCGGAATCCTGATTTGCCGCGATGAGCCGCCTGCCGGAAGCGTCCAGCGTGAAGCTTCTCGGTGTGTTTCCCTGGGTGGAAATCCACTGTATGGGCGTGAGCATTCCGGTATCGCGGACAGCAGCGTATACGGCGATGGAATTATGGCCGCGGTTGGAGACATAGAGGAATCGTCCGTCCCTGCTGTAAGCCGCCTCGGCGGGATAGTTCACAGGAACGCCGCTGCCTTCGGGAAGCGCCGGAATGCGCTGCACAAAGGACAGCCGGTTTTCCTGAACCGCAAAGACGCTCACTGCGTTTGAGAGTTCTTCTGTCACACAGAGAAATCGTCCGTCGGGGCTCAGCGTAAGCGACCGCGGTCCGCTGGCCGGACTGAAAAGCGCCGAAGCGCCGGGACGCTCGGTGAGAGTGCCGGAAGTGTAGTCGATCTCATAGACAAATATTTTATCGAGCCCCAGATCCGCAGAGAACAGGCAGGTCTCATCCGGGCTTAAGAGAACGCTGTGCACATGCGCGGCTTCCTGGCGCAGAGGATCGGCGCCCTGCCCATCATGGACAATAAGGTCCGAGCGCTCTCCAAGCGAGCCGTCTGGGCAGATGGGAAAGACAGAGATACTGCCGCCCCCATAATTTGCCGCAAAGAGCAGGCGGTTCCGGGAATCTGCAGCCAGATGGCAGGGGGATGCGCCTCCTGTCAGCTGGCTGTTTAAATATACGGGGATTCCGTCCTCATCCAGCGAAAATGCGCTGACTGCGCTGTCTTCAGCAGAGAGCTCATTGACTGCATAGAGCAAGCGCCCGCCAGAAGAAAGGCAGAGAAAAGACGTATTGTCTGCCGGAACGGGTGAACCGGACGGCAGAAGCGTCCCGTTTTCGGGATCGAAGTTCAGACAGTGGATGCCTTTTCCGTCTCCCTGGTAGATTTCGCCGGTTCCCATGAGGAGCGGGGCATTGTAGGTTCCTATATACATGTTTTCCATTGATTTTTCCTCCGCAGAATTTATAATAGCTTTTCCTTATGTTTTGGAAGACTGCGCCTTCCGGTAATGCGTCGGTGTGACGCCGTAGCAGGAGAGAAAGGCGCGGTTAAAGGTCTTCTGACTTTCAAATCCCGCTTCCTGCCAGATTTCAGTGACCGTGTGATCCGTGGAGCGCAGCTGATGCGCCGCGTAATCGAGCCGGAGCCGGTTGACGTAGGCGGAAAATCCGCAGTGCAGCTTCCGGGTAAAGACTCTGGAGATATAATATTTGTTAAAGTGCAGCTCCTGCGCGATGGAGTCCAGTGTCAGCGGTTCCTGAAAATGATTGGAGACGTAGGAGATGAGGCGGTAGCTGATCTCCGTGTCGTCCCGGCTGTCTCTGGGAATCAGCGCAGCCTCCTCAAAGAGATACGCCAGAATCAGATGGAGCCACGCCTCGCTGACAGCAGGAGCGTCCTGCGCACAGGCAAGCATCCGGGAGAAGGCGAACGGGATGTCCGCGTTCTGTGTTCCGCACAGGAAGAACGGCGATACCGGCTGCTGTGTGCGGAAGATGTGATAATAATCTTTTGTCTGTCCCGGAGAGAAGATACAAATACAGATAGTGCTGGTGCGGGCAGTCTCATAGCTGTGTACCATGTCCGGAAAAATCAGGGCAATTTCATTTGCGGAAAGGGTCTTCGACTGTTCCTGCACTGTGACGGTGAGGGAGCCTTCCTGCACGAATACAAGTTCCGCCGCGCTGTGCAGGTGCGCCGGGAACGTCAGGTGATCGGCCGTGAAGCAGCGGAAACCTTCCTGTTTATCTTCGTAAAACGGACGCATAAGTTCCTCCGTGAGGTTAGTGCAATTTTTGACTGATTTTTATGGGTTTCTGACAATCATTTTACCGAAAATTCTGTTACAATACAAGCAAAAGAGAAAAAATTACGGCGATAAGGAGGAGACTTATGGAATCATCAAAGAACGTGATTATTTTTCAGGGAGGATGGGACGGACACGAACCGGAGCTGGTTGCGCAGAGAGTAAAGCGCATGGTCGAAAAACACGGATATTCCGCTGAAATCTTTGACAGTCAGGAGATTCTGGCAGACAGGGAGAGACTGATGGCCGCGGACCTTATCGTGCCATGCTGGACCATGGGAGAGATACTTCCGGAGTACTGCCGCAATATCAGCAGCGCTGTTGCCGCCGGAACGGGGCTTGCAGGCTGCCACGGCGGTATGTGCGACGCGTTCCGCCAGGACGTGGAATGGCAATTTATGACTGGAGGACAGTGGGTCAGCCATCCGGGCTGTGACGGGGTGGATTATACGGTTAATATCTGCAGAGGTTCAAGCCCCATCGTGGAGGGAATCGAGGACTTCCATGTGTGCAGCGAGCAGTATTACCTTCATGTGGACCCCGCGGTTGAGGTTCTTGCGACTACGAGATTTCCAGTGGTAAACGGATATCACTGCGCGAATAAGCCTGTGGATATGCCGGTTGCGTGGACGAAGTTCTGGGGGAACGGCAGAGTATTTTACTGCTCTCTGGGACATCATGACGATGTTTTCGAAAAATCACCGGAAGCCGGCGTGCTCATGGAGCGCGGACTCATATGGGCGGCTCAGGGAAAGCAGTATGCGCTGGAGCACGGTCTGACGACAGACAGATTTGAGGAATAGACAAAGAGATATTGGGAGGAACGGTCTTATGGATAAGGTAAGAATCGGTGTATTGGGAGCAGGGGCGATCAGCGGTATTTATTTTAAGAATCTGACTACTGTGTTTGAGGAGACAAAGGTGGAGGCCGTCTGCGATATCTGCAGAGAAAAAGCGGAGGCCGCTGCAAAAGAGTACGGAATAGAAAAGATTTATGATACGCTCGAGGAGATGCTGGCGGATGAGAATGTCGAAATCATCCTGAATCTCACGAGGCCCAAAGAGCATTATGAGACTACAAAGAAGGCGCTGCTGGCAGGAAAGCATGTATACAGTGAGAAACCGCTGGCTGAGACGTATGAGGAAGGAAAAGAGCTGGCGGAACTGGCAAAGGAACAGGGGCTTCTTCTGGGCGGCGCGCCGGATACATTTCTGGGAGCCGGCATCCGCACCTGCAGGAAGCTCATAGAAGACGGATTTATCGGCAGAGTGATCGGAGCTGAAGCGAGGATGATCTGCAGAGGGCATGAGAGCTGGCATCCGGCGCCTGAATTCTATTATCAGAAGGGCGGAGGACCCATGATGGATATGGGACCGTATTATATGACAGCGCTGGTGCACCTGATCGGAGGCGTGCAGGGCGTCAGCGGAATGACGGGAAAAAGCTTTGAGCAGCGCTTAATCACCAGCCAGCCGAAAAAGGGAACAAAGATCGACGTGGAAGTTCCGACCTATTACGGAGGGCTGATGCGATTTGAAAACGGCGCGATCGGCAATGTCACGATGACCTTTGACGTTCACTATGACAGCCAGGCATTCCTGGAGATCTACGGAACTGAGGGTACGCTTCGCGTTCCCGATCCCAATACGTTTGACGGGGGAATCAAACTTCTTCGGCCGGAGGAAGGTGTTTTTCGTGAAATGCCGCTGCTCTTCCCGTACAGGGAGAACAGCAGAGGGCTGGGACTTGCCCAGATGGCAAGAGCGCTCAGGGAAAAGGGGGAATTCCCTGCAAATGTTAATCTGACGCTTCATGTGCTGGAAATCCTGACTGCCTTTGAGAAAAGCAGCACGCAGGGAAGATATCTGGAACTGGAGAGCAGATATCGGGATGAAAAGTCTTGACACCGTCTGTTCCAACCATGTATAATAATCCCGATAAAGCGAAAAACAAAGACGGAGACAGTAATCTGTCATGGAACATTCCAGAGAGCCGGAGGCAGGTGGGAGTCCGGTATCAGTACAGGCAGGTGAAAATCACTCCACAGTTGCAATTCTGAACAGTTCGTTTTCCCGGCGCCCGGCGTCAGGAAGAAAACTCAGTAAGAAGCGCCGTATGTTCCGCGTTACAGGAACCGCGTATTATCATGTATGTGTAACAGGTGGTTGCGAAAATCTACAGCTTTCGTCCTTTTACAGGGGACGAAAGCTTTTTTTTCATTATGAACCAATTATTTTAGGAAAGGAGCACATTATGTATCAGAAAGTTTCAACGAATATGAATTTCGTGGAGCGGGAGAAGAATATCGAGAAGTTCTGGAAAGACAACAAGATCTTCGAGAAGAGTATGGAACACCGCAAAGAAGGCGAGACATACACCTTCTATGACGGACCGCCGACAGCAAACGGCAAGCCGCACATCGGGCATGTACTGACCCGCGTTATCAAGGATATGATTCCGAGATACCGCACAATGAAAGGATATATGGTACCGAGAAAAGCGGGATGGGATACCCACGGACTTCCGGTGGAGCTGGAAGTCGAGAAGCTTCTCGGACTTGACGGAAAAGATCAGATCGAAGAGTACGGGCTGATCCCGTTTATTGACAAATGTAAGGAGAGTGTCTGGAAATATAAGGGCATGTGGGAGGATTTCTCCTCAACAGTAGGTTTCTGGGCAGATATGGATAATCCGTATGTCACCTATCACGATGACTACATTGAGTCCGAGTGGTGGGCGCTGAAGGAAATCTGGAATAAGAAGCTGCTGTATAAGGGATTCAAGATCGTTCCTTACTGCCCGCGCTGCGGTACGCCGCTGTCCGCGCAGGAGGTTGCGCAGGGGTATAAGGACGTGAAGGAGCGCTCCGCAATCGCGAGATTTAAGGTAAAGGGCGAGGACGCGTATATCCTTGCATGGACCACAACTCCGTGGACACTGCCGTCCAACGTAGCGCTCTGTGTGCATCCGGAAGAGACCTACGCAAAAGTAAAATGCGGCGACTACGTATATTATATGGCTGAGGCGCTTCTTGACACTGTTCTGGGCGAGGGCAATTATGAGATCCTGGAGAAATATACGGGAAAAGACCTTGAGTACAAGGAATACGAGCCGTTATACAACTTCAAGCCTCTGAACAAGAAAGCGCACTATGTGGTATGCGACACGTATGTAACTCTGACCGACGGTACCGGCGTCGTACACATCGCTCCGGCATTCGGTGAGGACGACAGCAAAGTGGGACGCAAGTATGACCTTCCGTTCCTTCAGCTCGTAAATGAAAAAGGTGAGATGTCAGAGGAGACAGCATGGCCGGGCGTATTCGTCAAGAAAGCCGATCCGCTGGTACTGGAAGATCTGGATAAGAGAGGGCTTCTCTTCTCCGCTCCGAAGTTCGAGCACAGCTATCCGCACTGCTGGCGCTGCGACACTCCGCTGATCTATTACGCGAGAGAGTCCTGGTTCATCAAAATGACCGCAGTGAAGGATGACCTGATCCGGAACAACAACACGATCAACTGGATTCCGGAGAGCATCGGAAAGGGACGCTTCGGCGACTGGCTGGAGAACGTACAGGACTGGGGAATCTCCAGAAACCGCTACTGGGGAACTCCGCTGAATATCTGGGAGTGCGAGTGCGGTCACATGCATTCGATCGGAAGCCGCCAGGAACTGTATGAGATGAGCGGCGACGAGCGCGCGAAGATCGTGGAGCTTCACAGACCGTACATTGACGAGATCACAATCAAGTGTCCGGAGTGCGGCAAGATGATGCACCGCGTACCGGAGGTAATCGACTGCTGGTTCGATTCCGGAGCCATGCCGTTTGCGCAGCATCACTATCCGTTCGAGAATAAGGAGCTGTTCGAGCAGCAGTTCCCGGCAGACTTTATCTCTGAGGCTGTAGACCAGACACGCGGATGGTTCTATTCTCTGCTGGCTGAGTCCACACTGCTCTTTAACAAGGCTCCGTATAAGAACGTTATCGTTCTGGGTCATGTGCAGGACGAGAACGGCCAGAAGATGAGCAAGTCCAAGGGAAATGCCGTAGACCCGTTTGAGGCGCTTGAGACGTACGGAGCAGACGCGATCCGCTGGTATTTCTATATCAACAGCGCGCCGTGGCTTCCGAACCGCTTCCACGGAAAAGCCGTTTCCGAGGGACAGAGAAAATTCATGGGCACACTGTGGAACACCTACGCGTTCTTCGTGCTCTACGCGAACATTGACAATTTTGACGCAACAAAATATACGCTGGAATATGATAAATTATCCGTGATGGATAAGTGGCTCTTATCTAAGCTCAACACACTGATCAAGACTGTGGACGACCATCTGGCAAATTACAGAATTCCGGAGAGCGCAAGAGCGCTGCAGGATTTTGTGGATGACATGAGCAACTGGTATGTCAGAAGAAGCCGCGAGCGCTTCTGGGCAAAGGGCATGGAGCAGGATAAGATCAACGCCTATATGACGCTGTATACCGCACTGGTAACCACAGCGAAGGTAGCGGCGCCGATGATTCCGTTCATGACAGAGGATATTTACCAGAACCTGGTGAGAAGCATCGATAAGGACGCTCCGGAAAGTATCCATCTGTGCGATTATCCTGAGGCAGACGAAGCTCTGATCGATACGAAGCTGGAGAGCGATATGGATCACCTTCTGGAGATCGTTGTGATGGGACGCGCGTGCAGAAATACGGCGGCGATCAAGAACCGTCAGCCGATCGGAAAGATGTATGTAAAGGCATCATTTGACCTGTCCGATTTCTATAAAGATATCATCGCGGATGAGTTAAATGTCAAAGAGGTGGAATTCACGGACGACATCTCCGGATTTATCACCTACAGCTTCAAACCGCAGTTAAAGACCGTGGGTCCGAAGTACGGAAAGCTGTTAAACGGCATCCGTCAGACACTCTCCGAGATCGACGGCAACGCGGCTATGGAAGAGTTAAAGAGCACCGGTCAGTTAAAGCTTGACATCTCCGGCAATGAAGTGGTTCTTCTCGAGGAAGATCTGCTCATCGACACCGCGAAGATGGAAGGCTATGTGTCCGAGTCCGACAACAATATCGCCGTTGTCCTGGATACGAACCTGACTCCGGAGCTGATCGAGGAGGGCTTTGTGCGCGAGATCATCAGCAAGATCCAGACCATGCGCAAGGAAGCCGGATTCGAGGTTATGGATAAGATAAAAGTGTATGTAAAAGATAATGAAGTAATTTCAGATATCTTCAGAAAGCATAACGACGACATTAAAGATGAGGTACTGGCAGAGGAAGTTATTTTCGATGAAACTGAAGGATATGTGAAAGAGTGGAATATCAACTCTGAAAAGGTAACCCTTGGGGTAGAAAGGAAATAAAAATGATTAGCAGTCAGTTCAACAAAGAAGTATTCAAACAGAGTGTAAGAGATAACGTAAAGACACTTTACAGAAAGACCATTGACGAGGCGACACAGCAGCAGGTATTTCAGGCAGTGTCCTATGCGGTGAAGGACGTCATCATTGATAACTGGTTAAAATCCCAGAAAGCATTTGACGAGCAGGATCCGAAGATCGTGTACTATATGTCCATGGAGTTCCTGATGGGACGCGCCCTGGGCAACAACCTGATCAACCTGACCGCATACAAAGAGGTTGCAGAGGCTCTCGAAGAGATGGGATTTGACCTCAATGTGGTCGAGGATCAGGAGCCGGACCCGGCGCTTGGAAACGGAGGACTGGGACGCCTTGCGGCGTGCTTCCTCGATTCCCTGGCAACTCTGGGATACTGTGCGTACGGCTGCGGAATCCGTTACCGCTACGGTATGTTCAAACAGAAGATCGAGAACGGCTATCAGGTGGAAGTGCCGGATAACTGGTTAAAGGACGGATATCCGTTTGAGCTGCGCCGCCCGGAATATGCCAAAGAAGTAAAATTCGGCGGCTATGTAAAGGTAATCTATGACGAGAAAGCAAAGCGCAACCGCTTTGTTCAGGAGGGCTACCAGTCTGTTCTTGCCATCCCGTATGATATGCCGATCACCGGTTACAACAACAACATGGTAAACACTCTGCGCATCTGGGATGCACAGGCGATCAACGACTTCCAGCTCGATTCCTTTGACAAGGGCGATTACAGAAAGGCAGTTGAGCAGGAAAACCTGGCGAGAAATATCGTGGAGGTGCTCTACCCGAACGATAACCACTATGCCGGCAAAGAGCTTCGCCTGAAACAGCAGTACTTCTTTATCTCTGCGAGCATTCAGGCTGCTATCGAAAAATATAAAAAGAAACACAAAGACATTCACAAACTGTATGAGAAGGTGACATTCCAGTTAAACGACACGCATCCGACCGTAACGGTTCCGGAGCTGATGCGTATCCTTCTGGACGAGGAAGGCCTTGAGTGGGATGAGGCTTGGGAGATCACCACAAAGACCTGCGCGTATACCAACCATACGATCATGGCAGAGGCTCTTGAGAAATGGCCGATCGAGCTGTTCTCCAAGCTGCTTCCGCGTATTTACCAGATCGTGGAGGAGATCAACCGCAGATTTATCATCGACATCCAGTCCAAATATCCGGGCAACCAGGAGAAGATCCGCAAGATGGCGATTATCTACGACGGACAGGTGAAGATGGCTCATCTTGCTATCGTGGGCGGTTACTCTGTAAACGGAGTTGCGAAGCTGCACACTGAGATCCTCGAGAAGCAGGAGTTAAAGGACTTCTACGAGATGATGCCGCAGAAGTTCAACAATAAGACGAACGGTATCACCCAGAGACGTTTCTTAAAGCACGGAAATCCGCTGCTTGCCGACTGGGTAACCGCGCACGTGGGAGACGACTGGATCACAGACCTGCCGAAGATTTCCGGCCTTGCGGTATACGCAGACGATCCGAAGGCACAGGCAGAGTTTATGAACATTAAGTACCAGAACAAGGTGCGCCTGGCAAAATATATCCTGGAGCACAACGGCATTGAGGTAGATCCTCGCTCCATCTTTGACGTACAGGTTAAGCGTCTGCATGAGTATAAGCGTCAGCTGTTAAATATCCTGCATGTAATGTATCTGTACAATAAGATCAAAGAGCATCCGGAAATGCCGTTCTATCCGAGAACATTCATTTTCGGCGCGAAAGCTGCTGCCGGCTACCGCCGCGCGAAAGCGACGATCAAGCTGATCAACTCCGTTGC
Organism: uncultured Lachnospiraceae bacterium; assembly: GCA_930989745.1. Lineage (GTDB taxonomy): Bacteria > Bacillota > Clostridia > Lachnospirales > Lachnospiraceae > Egerieimonas_A > Egerieimonas_A faecigallinarum. The sequence goes on from CAKNMY010000029.1 coordinate 18,234, forward strand.
GGATGTAATCAACAACGACGATTCCATCAAGGGCAAGCTGAAAGTCGTATTCATTGAGAACTACCGCGTAAGCAACGCGGAGATAATCTTCGCTGCAGCGGATGTTTCCGAGCAGATCTCTACGGCAAGTAAAGAGGCGTCCGGAACCGGAAATATGAAGTTCATGCTGAACGGCGCTCTGACTCTGGGAACCATGGACGGAGCAAATGTGGAGATCGTGGAAGAGGTAGGACAGGAGAACGCGTTTATCTTCGGCCTTTCCGCTGATGAGGTTATCAATTATGAGAACAACGGCGGCTATTATCCGATGAACTATTTCAACAACGATCCGGATATCCGTCAGGTGCTGATGCAGCTCATCAACGGCATGTACTCCAACGGAGATATGAACATGTTCCGCGAGATCTACGATTCTCTGGTAAATGAGGACGTATACTTCACGCTGGCTGACTTCAAGTCCTATGCGGCTGCGCAGGAGAGAGTCGAGGCTGCTTACAGAGATGAGGCCGGCTGGGCAAAGAGCGCGATTCTGAACGTAGCGCATTCAGGAAAGTTCACCTCCGACAGAACGATCCAGCAGTATGTGGATGAGATCTGGCATCTGGATAAGGTGACTGTAAAGTAATGAAATAAATCAGGGAGGCTGCTGTAAGACAGGCGAATGCATGTTTTACGGCAGCCTTTGCCGTATCAAGAGGAGATTTGTATGAATGAGATTAAGGTGCTTCTTGTGGAAGACGACAGGGAGATTGTGGAAAACCTCACGGAATTTCTGCGCACAGAGGGATATCTCGTAAAATCCGCCGACACGCAGACGGGGGCAATGGAACTTCTGGAGGAGGAAACGTTTGATTTAATGCTGCTGGATGTGACGCTTCGGCAGGGAAACGGCTACAGTGTGTGCACCGCAGTGAAAGCGGTATACGATATCCCTGTGATTTTCCTGACTGCGCTGGGGGATGAGTTCAGCGTGGTTACAGGGCTCGATATGGGAGCGGACGACTATATCAGCAAGCCGTTCCGTCCGAGAGAGCTCGTCTCAAGGATGAAGTCCGTACTGCGCCGTGCCGGGAAAAGCCAGTCCGTGGTCACGGTCGGGGATGTGCGCATCGACACGGACAAGGGGCTGGTGACACGCGGCGGGCAGGAGATCTATCTGTCTGCTCTCGAGTACCGTCTGCTCCTGGTATTCATCAATCACCGCGGCATGGTGCTGACACGGCAGCTTCTGCTTGATGAGATCTGGGATATGGCGGGAGATTTTGTCAATGACAATACGCTGACCGTCTATATCAAGCGTCTGCGCGAAAAAATAGAGAAAGACCCGCAGAAGCCTGAGATTATTCTCACGGTGCGTGGAATGGGGTACCGCCTTGGAAAGTGAAATACTGTATCTGATCCCGGCGGCTGCCGCAGCGTGCGTATTCGGCGGACTGTATGTATATAAGATGAGAAAGTACAAGCGCTCCCTGAAACAGCTGAGCAGCGAGATCGACCGGATTCTCCACGGAGAAGAGGAACTTTCGCTCGGAAGCTATGAGGAGGGTGAGATTGCCATTCTGCGGGACGAGATCTATAAGATGACGGTGCGGCTGCGCGAGCAGTCGGAGAAGCTCACGAAGGATAAGGGGATTCTCGCGGACTCCCTGGCGGATATTTCGCACCAGATCCGCACGCCCCTTACCACGCTGAACCTCATGACCGCGCGGATGATGCAGGAAGGCGAAAATCCGCAGCAGAGAAAGAAGATCCTGTGCGAGATGAACCGGATGCAGGAGCGCATCGACTGGCTGATCACGGCGCTTCTAAAGCTCTCCAAGCTTGACGCCGGCGCTGTGCAGATGGAACGCCGTATGATTGATCTGTCTGATTTCTTACGGCGCGCTCTGGAACCTTTTGAAATCCAGATAGAGCTGCGCGGTCAGACCTGCAGCATTGAGGGAGCAAAAGGACTTACCATTTACGCCGACGAGACCTGGACGCTGGAAGCAGTCCAGAACATTCTCAAAAACAGCCTGGAATATACGCCCCCCGAAGGAATGCTTCTGATTACCTGCTGTACGAACCCGCTGTACACGGAGATTGCCATCTCCGACGAAGGTCCAGGGATTTCCCCCGAAGACCTGCCGCATCTTTTCGAGCGCTTCTACCGCGGCAAAAATGCCTCCGCTGCCAGCTTCGGAATCGGGCTGTCTCTGGCACAGATGATTATGAACCGGCAGAACGGGATTATCTGTGCGGAGAACCGGAAAGAGGGAGGGAGCTGCTTTCGGGTGAGGTTTTATAATAGAATGGACAGCCTTTGTTCCGTTTATTTTTTTGTATGAGAAGTATATTTTTTGATAATGCCTTCTGAAATTAAAGATTAAAATAGAGATGTAATATGTTAAAATGGACTCAGTGTACAGACTGGAGAATTATATGAAATTATTAAAGCTGGTAATCGTAGATGACGAACCGATTTTGCTGCAGGGATTGATCGATACATATGACTGGAAGAGCATGGGATTTGAGGTGGCTGGATCTGCCCAGAGCGGGGAGCAGGCCATCAGGGTAATACGGGAGGTAAAGCCCCATGTGGTGCTGACGGATATCCGTATGAAGCAGATCACGGGACTGATGGTAATGGAGGAGATCCAGAAGACAGACCTGGAGTGTCTGTTCATTGTGCTGAGCGCGTACAGAGACTTTGACTATGCGCAGCAGGCCTGCGATCTGGGGGCATTTGCCTACCTGCTAAAGCCCATTGAGGATGAGAAATTACAGGAAACTATGAAGAGCGCGTATCAGTCCTGTATGGAGAGGATGGAGCATGAGGCAAGATATGAGAGCTGGGAGCAGCTTCTGGTGAAGGATCAGAACAGTTTCCTGCAGGTTGTTATTCAGAAGTACGTGCAGAATCGTATTCCACAGGAGAAGGTGGAAGAAGTATTCCGGCTGCTGGGAGATGTGCCGGGCAATGACGAACGGTTCATTACCGTGTGCGTAGACATTGACCTTGCTTACAAGATCACCAATTCTCTGGACTATGAGGCGTCCAGGTTCGCCCTCATCCGGAGACTTGAGGAAGTTATAGGAAACAGGTTCTTCTGCTGGAGGGCGGAAGGCGATGGAGAAGGAAGCGCGTTTATCATCCGCACGACAGAGAAAGATGCGGTCAGAACTCTGAAAGAAATGCTGGAACATGTAAAGAAGGATGAGAAAAGCCCTGTGGTGGCGGCAATCTCAAAGCCGTATAAAAATATCGCCGGGATACAGCGCAGCTATGCGGAGGCCCGGCGGCTGTTCGGGATGGCGAGCATATCCGGCGCCAGCGCGTTTACGGTACCAGAGGAAACAGAACCTTTGGAAGAAGCCGCGCAGGAGCGGAACATCCGGTCCGATATGGACAATCTGATCGCAGGCGCGGTGCGCAGGAACAGCAAGGAGGAGCTCAAAGAGACTTTTATTCAGCTCATCTACAGTCTGCCCGATGATGAAGAGCAGCAGTGCAAATATCTGCACCGGGTAATGCTCAGAACAGAATATATGCTGCAGGACACATACGGGCTTTCGGAGCAAATGAAGGAAAAGTTCCGCAATTATTATTATAATCTCGAGAATCTGAACGCAGCGAAAGCCGTGGACGTTTGTTACCGGATCCTGTGCGATGCGATAGAGGAGAGAGAGAAGGAGAACGAAAAGGATGAGACAAGATATTTCCGGAAATATATATCGGAGGCAGTGGCTTACATCGAGGAACATCTTCACGAAGAAGATCTTTCTATTGTTTCCGTAGCGGCGCACATTTATCTGAATCCGGTGTGTTTCGGCAGGGTATTCAAGAATACATTTCATATGACCTTTAAGAAATACCTGATGGAGAAGAGGATGGAGAAAGCAAGAGAGCTGCTGGAGTCAGGCAGCGGGAGCATCGGGGATATCTGCGATGCGGTGGGAATCCATAATCCTTCTTATTTTTCGCATCTGTTCAAGCAGTATACGGGCAAGCTGCCAAGCGAATACCGGAAGAAATACGAAACATAAGGGAAAAGGTGGGGAGAATGGTGAGAAGGGATCAAAAGAGATCAGGCATACAGAGGCGGTATCTGAAGTATACTGCAGCCCTTCTGGGGCTGGCGCTTCTGCTGTCCAGCCTGGGAGTCGGGTTCAGCGTGCGGGAGAGGCTGACAAGATCCATTATAGACAAATATGAGTTTATGACCGAGCGGATGGGGCTTGCCCTTGAAAATATGTTTCGCAAGACGGATGAGACGACCGCTGAGTGCATCCTCTACGACGATGTGCAGCAGAGTCTTAGGACACAGGGACTGGAGAAAGTCAGGCATATTGCCCTGAGCAAGTATTTTGCGTATATTGATCTTGATTATGTGGCGGATTATTGTTATGTGGACAATAAGGGAAATGTATACAGCAGGTCGTATTCCGATGTCTCGTATGAAGATGTAGAAGACAGCGGATTTGAGCGGTATCTGGGGGAGGAATATTCCAGGACAAAGTGGTTCTGGGCTCGGGATACTCTGTTTGGAACAGGGGATGATGCCCTGTTTATCGGAAGATACGTAAGAAGCCTGGAGTATGCCCACGAGCCGGGGATGCTGTTTTTCAAGATGGAGGACGGATTCTTAAGAGAGATCGCGGGGATCAGTCCGGAACTGGAGGATGAGGCGGCTGTCGGCATCATTGACGGAGAAGGGCAGATATGCCTGTCTTCCGCGCCGGAAACCTTCCGCGCAGGGGACAGAGTTCCGGAAGATATTGTTAAGATGGTCGGTGCGGATGTCCGGACAGGCTACGGCGGGGGAACGTCCGGGATGATCCTTGCGGGGGAGCGGGTGAAGGATGGCGTGCTCTCAGCATACCGGGATGCGAGCAGCGGGATGACGGTATTTTCTTTTGTGCCGGACCGGGTGCTGAACCAGGGGATCATCCCTGTATTCCTTGTACTGGCAGGGATCTACCTGCTTGTGACTGCGGCTGCATTTGTCATCAGTATCTATTTCTCAAAGAGATTTACAAAACCGATCCGGACGATCCAGGAGGCAATGACCGGATTCGATGGGACGAATTTCGAGCGGACTATAGAACTGCATACGAACACAGAGCTGGATGAGATAGGAAACTCTTACAATGAGATGCTGCAAAATATCCGGCGGCTGCTCGATGAAATCAAGGCGCAGGAGAAGGAACTGAGGACAACAGAGCTGAATATGCTGATCAGCCAGATTAATCCTCATTTCCTCTACAATACACTGGATACGATTTACATGCTTGCGCGTATCAATAAGGAAGAGACGACCATGCGGATGATCCAGGCACTGTCAAAATACCTGCGTCTGTCGCTGAGTAAAGGGAGTGAGATCGTGACTGTGGAGGACGAGCTGGAAAATGTCCGCAGCTATATGGATATCCAGCAGATCCGCAATCAGGATCTGTTTACGTATGAGATCGACTGCAGGGTGGACGCCGCAGGCACATATGTCCTGAAGCTGATCCTGCAGCCCCTTGTGGAGAATGCTGTAAAGTACGGATTTCAGAATATATTTGAGGGCGGAAAGATCGGTATAAAAGTGGAAGAAAAAGAGGGAGACCTGTACCTGAGCGTGTCGAACAACGGATCTCCTATGAAGCCGGAGATGGCGGAAAAGATCAACAGCATGAACAGTCTGCCTGTGGCGGAGCTCAAAGATTGTTTTCCCGATAAGCGGCACGGATACGGCGTGATGAACATTCTGATGCGGCTGCGTCTGAAATACGGCGACAGGGCGGCATTTTACTGCGAGGCAGAGGAAGAGGGAACTGTGTGCACTGTCAGGATCCCCAGCAGGAAAGTGCAGGAGAAAGGAGAGGAGTAGCGAATGAAAAAAAGAAGAATGAGGGCAGCGGCGCTGCTTCTTGCTCTGTCGGCAGCGGGCTGCGCGGGGGAGCGCACGGAGACTGTGAGCGAAGATGGGGAAGTGTCCATTCCGATCACTCTGATCGTGGACTCTTCCACGGGGATACGCAACGAGGAAAATGTGATCCGTGCGTTTAACCAGATGTACGACGGGAAATGGCAGGCGGATGTGGACTGGATCATGGAGACGGAGGAGGAATACCGGCAGAACCTGAAGCGCCAGAACGTGACGGATACGCTTCCCGCAGTTATCACAGACCTTCGTATGCTTCCGTCGTTTTACTATATGATGATACAGGACGGTCGGATCGAAGAGCTGTCTGAATATATATATGGGGACGAGGAGTGGATGGAGATGATCGAACCGTCTGTGCTTGATTCGTGCAGAGAAGAAGACGGAAGTATTTATTTAAGCCCCATCAGCACGGCAGCGTTCTCCTGCTCGGGGATGTACTGGAACGAAGAATTATTCGCACAGGCAGGAATTGAGCGGTTCCCGGAGACGTGGGAGGAATTCTGGGACTGCTGTGAGCAGCTTAAGAACTGCGGGATCACGCCCCTGGCGCTGCACACGGAAGGCACGGGATGGGCTCCTATGCTAATCGCCACTGCGGAGACGGCTTCGACGGAGGAAGGGGCTGCGTTTATGCAGGAATTTTATCCTGAAACTTATCAGAATGAGAGCGGAATACACATCGCGCAGACGCTGCAGAGATTGTTTTCGTATACGACGGAAAACGCGCTCTATTCGGATTTTGACGTTTCCTATGAGAACTTCTTTGCCGGTGAGACGGCGATGATCCCCAACGGATACTGGATGATGGATCAGATCCCGGAGGAATGGCAGGATAAGGTGCGTTTCTCGGCATTCCCGGAGAATAAGATGATCTCATCGCCTGAGACATTCGGATGGGCGATCGTGTCCGGGTACAGCGAAGAGGTAAAGGAAGGGGCAGCGGCGCTGTTAAAGCTGCGCACGCAGATGAATATGGAGCAGAGGCAAGAACTCTTTTCCAAAGACTCTTCCGAGATGATCCCTGCGGAACGGGATTATATCGAAGCCTATAAGAAGAATCCTCAGCTTGTGCCGAATTACCAGGTGAAATGGAATTCCATCCTGCAGGAGGAGACGCTGGGAGAGATCCTGCCGGCTCTGGCGCAGGGGAAGATGACGCCGGAGGAATTTGCGGCGAAAGAAGATGAGAGCATCCGTATGTTTGAGGACGAACAGTGATGTATATTTTTTGATATCCGAGGTTTTGTATTTGTTAACGGAAGGGCGGATGAGAGTGTTATAATTCCCTCAGAAACAAGGAAAACAAAAGTTTTTTCAGAAAGGTGAGGGATACAATGAAAAAGAAAAAAGTATTATCGATCGTACTGGCTGCGGCAATGACCGCAGGGATGATGGCAGGCTGCGGCAGTGATGCGGATTCCAATTCCGGGAACAGCGGTTCAGAAGAGGCGAAAGGAAAGGTATATTATCTGAACTTCAAGCCTGAGGCAGATGAATACTGGCAGGAGCTGGCAGAGACTTATACAGACGAGACCGGCGTGCCGGTGACGGTGCTGACAGCGGCTTCCGGCGAGTATGAGAAAACGCTGAAATCTGAGATGGCAAAGACAGACGCGCCGACGCTGTTCCAGGTAAACGGACCGGTAGGGCTTGCAAGCTGGAAGGATTACTGCTACGATCTGTCCGGTTCTGATATTGCGGAAGAACTGACAGACGACAGCTTCGCCCTGATGGACGGAAACAAGATGGCGGGGATCGCCTACGTGGTTGAGAACTACGGGATCATTTACAACAAGGCGCTTCTGGAACAGGCAGGATATACGGCGGATGACATCACAGACTTTGACAGCTTCAAGGAGGTCGTAGAAGACATCACAGCGCGGAAGGACGAACTCGGTTTCTCTGCTTTTACATCCGCAGGCATGGACGGATCTTCTGACTGGAGATTCAAGACCCATCTCGCAAACCTTCCGATCTACTACGAATACAAAGATGAAGGAATCGATACGACAGACGCGATCAAAGGAACGTATCTTGACAACTACCGTCAGATATGGGATCTGTACATAAATAATGCGACCTGCGCTCCGACAGAGATCTCTACCAAGACAGCGGACGACGCAACGGCTGATTTTGTGACAGAGGAAGCGGTATTTTACCAGAACGGTACATGGGAATACAATAATATTGCAGATATTGGAGACGAGAACCTGGGAATCCTCCCGATCTACATTGGCGTGGAAGGTGAAGAGGATCAGGGCGTGTGTACAGGAACAGAAAACTACTGGTGTGTAAACGCCAAGGCGTCCGAGGAAGATATCCAGGCGACTCTTGACTTTATGAACTGGTGCGTGACATCTGACGAAGGCGTGGAGGCAATGTGCAATGACATGGGATTTGTGATCCCGTTCCCGGCAAATCTGGAATCCACAAATACTCTGGTAAACGAAGCGAACAAGTATATGGAAGAAGGCAAGACGCCTGTGACATGGTGCTTCTCCACAATGCCGTCTGAAGAGTGGAAAAACGGCGTGGGTTCAGCCCTGACAGCATATGCCGCAGACCAGACGGACGCGAACTGGGATGCAGTTGTGAGCGCGTTCGTAGACGGATGGGCGACAGAGGCAGCGGCTGCAAAATAAGAATCTTAAGCTCTTACTTCTATAAAAGCTTATGGCATAAGCGGCGGGCAGAGACGGTCTGAACGCCGCTTTTTAAAAGGAGGACGATTTTAATGGAAAAAGCGGTAAAACGCTATATGCCGATTTTTGTACTCCCCACGTTTTTTGCATTTATCCTTGGTTTTATCGTTCCGTTTATCATGGGGATCTGGCTGTCATTCTGTGAGTTTACCACAGTGACGGACGCGAAATTCGTGGGAATATCGAATTATGTTGAAGCGTTTAGGGATACAGTATTCCGGCACTCATTCTGGTACACTTGCCTGTTTGCGGCTGTATCTCTAGTCGTGATCAATGTTTTTGCCTTTGCGCTTGCGATGGCATTGACGCAGAAGATGAAAGGGACGAACATTTTCCGTACCATCTTCTTTATGCCGAACCTGATCGGAGGCATCGTGCTGGGATATATCTGGCAGCTGATCTTCAACGGTATCCTTGCAAAATACCAGACGGCTCTCGGGTTAAACGAGTGGTACGGCTTCTGGGGACTGATCATCCTTGTGGGCTGGCAGCAGATCGGATATATGATGATTATTTATATTGCGGGGCTCCAGTCTATTCCGGGAGACGTGATGGAAGCGGCGCAGATCGACGGCGCGTCGGGAATCCAGAGACTTTTCCGGGTGACGATCCCTATGATGATGCCGTCCATTACCATCTGTATGTTCCTGTCCATCACGAACGGCTTCAAGCTCTTTGACCAAAACCTGTCGCTGACGGCGGGTGAACCGGCGAAGATGTCCGAGATGATGGCGCTCAATATCTTTAACACATTCTATGGACGTACCGGATGGGAAGGCGTCGGACAGGCGAAGGCGGTTATTTTCTTTGTGATCGTAGTCGGCATCGGTCTGATCCAGCTGCGCGCGACGCGCTCAAAGGAGGTGCAGCAGTAAATGAACGGGAAAAAGAAACAGGCGTTAA